>JAUMBL010000191.1:0-6580 GCA_032115775.1 Saprospiraceae bacterium
GCGGCGACTTCGCGAAGGGCTACAACGCCATCACGCTGGATCGCAACGTGATCAGCGCTACGGGCGTTCTGTACTACAAAGTCGAAACGGGATCGGACAGCGCAACGCGCAAGATGATCCAGACGAAGTAATATTCGGTCGGAGCAGATGGGGGGTTAGCTCGGCTACGCCGGGATAACGCTCCATCTCCAACCGAAATCAAAAAAAGCGACCGGCGGGATTCCGTCGGTCGCTTTTTTTTGATTTCGGTTTCGTTTGGGCGTATTCTAAATAATTGTCAATTTTGCGACAGCTTTTAGGAACGAGTAGTTATACGAACTAGATATCCGAATGAAACGACTTTGAGCGCGGTATAACTTAAATATTTTGCTGTATGATTTCCAGACTCTTATTTCCTGTGCTCACCTTCCTGGTGATCGGTATTGCAGGCGTTTTTTGCACGGAAACTTTTCCGGATGAACCTAAAATCGGCATGTTCGAGCCGATACCTGAAAAATCAGACACCTTTGAGGTGGTTTTTCGGGATACCAATTTCTGGATTGAGGGGGACAGTATTTTCTGTGTAACCGGCATAGTAGATAACAAGCGTATGGAATGGCAGAAAATCTGGCTGCGCGTGGATATGACAGACGCTGCAGGCGCACCGATCTCTATAAAAGGAAAAGACGCTTTGATTTTGCGCGCCTTCTCCGATGCAATACCGCCTTTTGGCGCCAGTTCGTTCTTCTACACGATTCCCTTGAAGCGGCTCTCTGCACGACCGGCCAACTGCAAATTCTCATGTGTAGCGGCAAAAAATGAAGCAGAAGGTCCGATCTTGATCGGCGGCATGCAAAGTAATGTGAAAGCTTTCAGCGGACCAGATACCTTTTCCAATATAGACGACCGACGAGAGTCCGCCTGGTTGATTACCACGGATATCAGCAATCCCCTGCCGCTGGTCTCTTACCACCCGCGCCTGAACGTTCTGGTATATGGACGGGATCAGAAATTGTGGTTCAGCCAAGTGCTCAATCCCGAGGATACGCTGACCAAAATGGTCGTAATGCAACCGCCGGCGCCGATTGGCGGTACAGCATCTGCCAGCGCTTTTTTTCAGGTCAATTACGGCGGACTGCCGAATATATTGAATCAGACGCGTATCGGCCGGATCGACGTACTGTTATTTGAGGCCCGCAACGATCCCGCGCAATCTGGCGCTGCACAGGATAGCCTGAACGACAGCGGACAAAAATAGACCCGGTATTCCCACGTCGGGCGATTACTTTGTCGGAACAAAGCGCAGTGCTGCAGCATTGATGCAGTATCGCAAGCCGGTAGGCGCGGGGCCGTCTTCAAAAACGTGACCCTGATGACCGCCGCAGCGCGCGCATTCCACCTCAACCCGGCGCATGCCGTAGGATACATCTGCGACTTCTTTAATACAATCCTTGGTGATGGGCTCGTAGAATGAAGGCCATCCAGTGCCCGATTCAAATTTTGTTTTGGAGGTAAATAAGGGCAAATTGCACCCGCGGCAAGCGTAGGTACCCTGCTGGTGATTGTCCCATAAGTCACTGCTAAAGGCTCTTTCCGTGCCTTCCTGGCGCAACACCTGATACGACAAATCACTTAACCGCTTGCGCCATTCCGCATCGGATAATTCAAATTTTACCAGCCGGCCATCGCGGTATTGCGGTGGCGCCAAGGTATCGCTTGGAGCGGCCTGCGCGTTGGATATCCGATCGGCTGAATTTCCCGAGGCATGATTTGCTGATATTTCGCACGCAGATAACGTCATTATAATCAGGAATATACGCATAGTTTTATTTTTTGCAATTTGTATCGGTACAAAAACGCAGGGTGCAGGAATTTTGACTGAAAAACACGCCGGCTCAGCGGCGGCGTTTACGCGGTTGCGTCCACTCTTCGCGTTCAGCAAACTGCACAATTTTTTTCATGAAATTCACCATGGAAGAGAACACCATGAAGCCGATGGTTACTACGAGGTAAATAAATTTATAGTAACCGGCATTGTTGAGGCTAATGCCGGAAAATAACCAAGCTGCCAAGCTCATGACCACGGCCAAGCCAATATAACTATAAACTGATTGTCCCCAATACTGTGCAGGTTTCTTTGCGTTGAGGCTAAGCAAGCTGTTGAACAGTGCGAAAAGCAACATAAATGCGGATGCAATAGACCAAGCAAACAACGAATCCGGCGCATACAGGCCGGATACAGTTAATAAAAAGGCCAGCAGCATAATCGCGAGCGCACCGGATGCGATGACGAGGGCTTGTTTCCACGGCTGGGTGTCCGCCGCCAAAATGGACGTATTATTCATGGTGCGCAGGTATTGTTTGCGGAACCGCCTCCTGCAAATTGCAGGAAAATAGATCCGCGAAATGTATTTTAAGTCGCGATTTTACCGATTCCGGTTCCACAAACCGACCCAATTCGCGGGCAAGCGAGGTCACACGCTTGTCTTCGTCCTGTATGCCGCAGGGAATGATATAATCGAAGTATCGAAGATCGGTATTGATATTGAACGCAAATCCGTGCAGGCTGACCCAACGGCTCAAATGTACGCCGATCGCGCAAATTTTTCGTTTTTGCGAAAAAAATACCGCTTCCGCGCTTTCCAGGTCGCGATTTGGCGGCGTCTCAATCCATACGCCTGTGTAAGACGGAATCCGGCTGCCGACAACGCCGAAATCCGCCAGGGTGCGGATGACTATTTCTTCTAAATTACGTACATACCGATGCACGTCTGTGAAAAAATATTCTAAATCAAGAATAGGGTATCCCACAATTTGCCCCGGCCCGTGGAAAGTAATATCGCCGCCCCGGTTTATCGGATAAAATTGAATGCCCCGCGCCGCAAGGTCGCGCTCGTCTAACAACAAATGCGCCATCGAACCGCTTTTGCCCAAAGTAAACACCGGTGCGTGTTCTACAAAAATCAATTCGTGCGGCGGGGTTGTATTGGTTGCCGGTTCGTGCCGACGCTGCAACTTTCCGGTTACCAGCTGCGTATGTACTGCTGTCTGGAAATCCCAGGCAGCCTTGTAGTCCATGCGGCCTAAATCGCGGAAAAGCACTGTTTGCATGTGGTTATAACAGTAAAATTTTTGCCTTGTTCAGCCAAAGATACGAAGCGCACCGGATTTTCCAAGGAAACGCCTACCTTTGCATCCCGTAACGCGTCAAACTCATTTATGACTAAATATATTTTTGTTACGGGCGGCGTAACGTCTTCTTTGGGGAAGGGAATTCTCTGCGCATCCTTGGCTAAATTACTGCAATCCCGCGGATTTGCCGTCACTATCCAAAAATTTGATCCCTATATCAACGTGGATCCGGGCACGTTGAATCCTTATGAACACGGCGAATGCTACGTGACGGACGACGGTGCGGAGACGGATCTTGATCTCGGTCACTACGAACGCTTTCTCAACACGCCGACTTCGCGCGCCAACAACGTCACTACCGGCGCCGTGTATCAGACGGTGATCAACAAGGAGCGGGCGGGCGACTATCTGGGAAAGACCGTGCAAATTATCCCGCATATCACCGACGAAATCAAGCGCCGGATGCTCCTGCTCGGACAAACAGGCCAATATGACATCGTGATCACGGAATTGGGCGGCACCGTCGGTGATATTGAATCGCTCCCGTATGTGGAATCGGTGCGCCAGCTGCGTTGGGAACTTGGACGCGACAACTGCCTGGTTATCCACCTGACGCTGGCTCCTTACCTGCGCGCCGCCAAAGAACTCAAAACAAAACCCACGCAGCATTCCGTGAAGGAGTTACTGAGCCTGGGCGTTCAACCGGATATCCTTGCCTGTCGGACGGAACATCCGCTGGGGACGGATATCCGCAGGAAACTTGCGCTTTTTTGCAATGTCGAAATGTCTTCGGTCATCGAGGCGCTCGACGCCGACAGTATCTACGACGTGCCGCTGATGCTGGCAAAAGAACGCCTGGATAGTGTGGTAATTTCCAAATTGCACCTGAACGACCGCCGCGAGCCCGATTTGATCTCCTGGAAAGCGTTTCTCGGCAGGCTGAAAAATCCGGTGCATGCGGTGAAAATAGGGCTCGTAGGGAAATACAACGAACTCCCCGACGCGTATAAGTCTATTTACGAATCGTTCGTCCATGCCGCAGCCGTCAATGAGTGCAAGGTGCATGTGCTGCCAATTCATGCCGAAGACCTGGAAGGCGGCGAGCAGGAGGTCTCCAAAAGACTGAGCGGGCTGCACGGTATTTTGGTTGCGCCCGGCTTCGGCGAACGCGGAATCGAAGGTAAATTGGCCGCAATCCGGTTTGCAAGAGAACACAACGTACCGTTTTTCGGCATCTGCCTTGGGATGCAGTGCGCGGTGGTGGAGTTTGCCCGGAATGTCCTCCAATTGCAGGCGCCGGCCTCTACGGAGGTTCATCCGGACACGCCCAATCCGGTAATTGATCTGATGGCTGACCAAGCCCGTCTTACGCAAAAAGGCGGCACGATGCGATTGGGCGCATATACCTGCGCGCTGAAGAAAAAAACGCAGGCGTTCAAAGCGTACGGCAAAGAAACTATTAGCGAACGGCACCGCCATCGCTGGGAATTCAATAATAAGTACCTGGAAATGTTCGAAAAAGCGGGCATGACGGCTTCCGGGGTAAACCCGGATACCGGATTGGTGGAAATTATGGAAATCACGGCGCATCGCTGGTTTGTCGGCGTGCAATTTCACCCGGAACTCAAAAGTACGGTAGAAAATCCGCATCCGCTCTTCGTGCGGTTTGTGCAAGCCTGTATCGAATAGCCTGTACTCGTCCTGCGTTTGGGCTCTACTATCCAATTTTTAATTTTCAAAACGCATAACGTATGCCCGAAATCAATTCGTTTCTGAAAAAAGCGATCAGCCTATTTATCGTACTGGAAGAGGAACAGAAAACGCAGCCTATGAATACCCCGGCGCAAAAGACGCCGGCAACCAACGGGGCGAGCGCGCCCGCTGCGCATGTACCGGAGGCGGATATCAGCAAATTTGAAAAACATTTTTCCGAATTGTTCGAAAAAGCCAATTTCCCCGGCCCGGATTACTTTGAATTTTGGAAAATGATGGACTCCCTGGAGGGGCATATTCCCGATGAACGCGCGCGCGTGAAGGCGGTTTTTGACGCCCTGCGTATTCAGGGCATGACCAAGGGCGTCCTACTTCAGACGGCTGAACAGTACCGGAATATCGTGCTCGAGGATAAAAATAGCTTCGAGGCGACCGTTCGGGAAAAGGTGCAATCGGAAGTACAGGGCCGCGCGGCAACTATGCGGGAACTGGAAAAAGCCAAAACGGAGAAAGAACAGGCGATTGTCCGGCTGCAGGAAGAAATTGCAGCGGCCATGCAGCAGGTGCAGGCGCTGCAACAAGAAATGGCGGCTGCACAAAGCAAAATTGAAAGCGCTCAAAACGGTTATATCACTGCCTGCTCGGCCATGATCTCCAAAATCGAGCGGGATATTAAAGATTTTCAGGCGTTGATTCCCTAACCCTATTTCGCCCGCACCAGATACTTGTTCTTTTTGCCGTTTTCTATCATGAGGTACCGGCCGTGGAGCAAATCGCTTTCCGATACAAGTTTATCTATTTGATTTATTTTGTATTTGTTTAGCGATACGGCATTGTTCTGAATGGCTTTTCGCGCCTCGCCTTTTGACGGGAAGATATCCGTGTGTTCCGTTGCCAGATCAATTAATCCGACCGGATTCTGGAGCAGCGCGCGCGGAATTTCCGGCGCTGGAATTTCTTCTGCCACTTGGTCGAGCACGGCCAGGCTCAGGCTGTGCAGCGTTTCGTGGTCTGCTTTTGGGTCGAACAGCAATTTGGATACGGCTTGCACCGCTTCGAACGCCTCCGCTCCGTGGAGCCGGGTCGTGATTTCTTCGGCAAAGATCCGTTTGATTTGTTGCGCGGACTCATCCCGCTCCAAGGCTTCGATATCCGCGAGGTGCTTGAAGGAAAAATAGCGCAGGAACTTACCCAGGTCGCGGTCGTCGGCATTGATCCAAAATTGGTAGAACTTGTACGGACTGGTCAGGTTTGGATCCAGCCAAATATTACCCGATGCACTTTTTCCGAATTTTGTGCCATCCGATTTGGTGAGCAGCGGCGTTGTCACGGCATAGAGTTTGGTATCATCTATTTTTCTGGCGAGTTCGACGCCGGCGGTGATATTTCCAAACTGGTCGCTGCCGCCCATTTGCAGGGTGACGCCATAGTGGCGGTTCAGCAATACAAAGTCATATCCCTGGAGCAGTTGATAGCTAAATTCCGTAAATGAAATGCCGGTTTCCAGTCGGCGTTGCACGCTTTCCTTCGAGAGCATATAATTGACGGTCAGATACTTGCCTACATCCCGCAGAAAATCCAGCACATTCATTTCCCGATAAAAATCCAGGTTGTTCACGATCAGGGCGTGGTTGGATCGGGTAGGGGAGAAGTCGAGCAAATTTTCCATTTGCCACATCTGGTGTTGTAGGTTTCGGTCGAGTTCTTCGAACGATTTGAGGTCGCGTTCGGTGTCCCGCCCGCTGGGATCGCCGAT
>JAUMBL010000192.1:0-3502 GCA_032115775.1 Saprospiraceae bacterium
AATCCGCACTTCTCCTGCTGTTCGCCGTGCGCGCCGCGCTCGCGCTGAACGCCCAAACAACGCTCCAACTCCCGCTCGACCCGAGCCGCATCAACGCCGGACTCGAGCTGCGCCAGACCGCCGACGGGGATTTCCTGATGCACAGCTATTTCCCGCTGCCTAATTTTGGTGGCGGCGATTTCAACCTGACGCGATTCCGACTGCAGGATGGGGTGCTGTGGAGCCGGGACTATTTCTTCAGTTATTCGGGTATCGGCCTCAGTACCGCCGCCGAGTCGCCCCTAGATGGCGCCTTGCTGATGTCGGTATTTCTGCTCGACTCGCTGTACAACAAAGCGCTGGTAAAACTCGATCCGCAGGGCAATGTGCTTTGGGCGCGCCGCTATGGCAAACCCAATGATGTGTCGGGCGTAAATATCTTCACCGGAAAAACGCTGATCGTCCCGTTGGACGACGGGCAGGCGCTGCTGGCCGGCGGCGCGTCCCAAATCGCCTCAAATGATGGCGAAAATGACTTGTTCGTAGCGAAAATCAACGCAGCCGGCGATATTGTCTGGGCTCGAAATCTCTGCTTCTCTTGTCCGGGAGTATTCGTGGACGCGGCGCTGGCCGATCTCATCCGCACGTCCGACGGCGGCGCGCTGCTGGCAGGAACCCGGGAACGCAGCGACGGCTCGGTCAGCCTGACGGGGGAGGATGCGCTGCTGGTGAAACTGAGCGCCGACGGCGAAGTGCAGTGGGTGCGCACGTACAACAGCGGGGGCGGCTCGATCCCGAACGACGAGCGCGCATTCGCCGTGCAAGAACTGCCGAACGGCCATTTCGCCGTGGCCGGCGCCGTGGAAAATTTCGTTTCTAACCTCTCCGACGGGCTGCTGCTGGAAGTGGATGCCGCCGGAAATCTCGTCCGCGCCCTGCGCATCGGCATCGCCGGCTCGGATCATACCGTCACGCTGCCCAAACTGATCGCGCTCGACGCCAATACGGTGACGGTGAGCGGCAGCACGGTGCAGGATACGCTGAGCTCCGCAGCGCAAGAACTGAACTTTTTGGCCGAAATCCGCCTGGACGGCACAGTAAACTGGTCGCGCCAATATTTCCCCGAACCGTTGGTCGGCTACGGGACGCCTACCAACGCCCTGCAACGCCTGCCCGGCGGCGGCTACGCTTACCTGATGAATTACGCGCTGTTCTTCGACAATTACTACCCGATCCTGCTCCTTACCGACTCGGCAGGCCGAACCGGCTGCGAACTGCCGGTCGCCCTGGCAACGAATACAAACCTCACCGTCACGGCATCCGTCGTGCCGCTGCTGACCGAACCGCTCACGTACTCGGAAGATCTGCCGTTTATCGTCGGCGACTTCAACGGCTTTGAGGTGGCGCTGCCGGTTCCCGACCTCGGGCCGGATCAAACGGCCTGCGCGCCGTTCAGTCTGCCGCTCTACGCCGACAGTACCATCGCCGCCGACAGCTATCGCTGGAGTACCGGCGCAACGACGCCCGACATCGTGGTCAACCAGGCGGGCGACTACGCCCTCACCGTTACAGTCGCCGAATTCTGCCTGACCGCCGCCGATACCGTGCAAATCCGGGTCTCCGACGATGCGCCGCAGGCAGTCATTACGGCCGACACCGCCGGATTTTGCGCTACCGGCCTCGTGCAACTCAGCGCCGGGCTGTCGCAGGGCGCCGAGCGGCTACTGTGGTCCACCGGCGATACGATCGCCGCAATCTCGGTGACGGCGGCGGGCGACTATACCCTGCGGGTAGAAAATAGTTGCGGCGCCGATACGGCGCAGTTTGCGCTCGCGTTGCCCGAATGCGATACCCTCCCGCCGATTTGCCCCTTCATCGTGCCTTCGGCTTTCACACCCAACGGCGACAACACCAACGACGGGTTTGCGCCCGTCGGCGATTGCCAGGATGTGGAGCGATACGTCTTTCGCGTGTTCAATCGCTGGGGGAGCCTCGTGTTTGAAGCAAACTCTCCGCTGGAGCGCTGGAACGGACAGATCAACGATCAACCTGCCGCCTCCGATGTCTATATATGGTATCTGCAATATGAAGACGCGCAGCGGGGCGCCGTTCGGGAACAGGGGGATGTGACGTTGTTGCGGTGACGGACGCTGCGTTTTTGATTTTGCCGGGTTGCGTATTGAAATGATTCACTGCTTTTAAAATAAACAATACGCTGTACGGCTGCCTCTTTTGAACAGGCTCGTTTAATTATACCCGGAATCTCCTTCCTTCGCCAACGCCGCAGACCCGCCCGTAGTAATAACGCCCGCGCCCGCCTAACTAACCCCGTGGCTTTAGCCCGGGGCGCGCGAAGCCCGGAGTCGCGCCCCCGACTGAAACCGGAGTTTAGTCCAACTCGTGCGCGGAGCCGTCGCAAAAAAAAATGTGCAATCACCTGAAAAACAGGTAATTGCACATGAAATAAGTCGGGACGACAAGATTCGAACTTGCGACCACACGCCCCCCAGACGTGTACTCTACCGGGCTGAGCTACGTCCCGAATTTTCGGCGCCATTTCAGGGCTTTCCGGTCGGACCAACGGGATTCGAACCTGTGACCTCCACGATGTCAACGTGGCGCTCTAACCAACTGAGCTATGGCCCGATTTTAGCGGACGCAAAGATACGCCAAGGGAATACTTTTTACAATTTTAGACGAAAAAATATTTTCTATTCCCATTTTGAAGCCCCCGAAAGATGCAGGCCGACGCAAAATGAATATATTTGTGGGATTGGAACCGCCCGGCAGGGCAGCAGATTTATCGCTATGGCTACTTTTCAAATTCTCGTCAACGGTACGATGCGGCAACTGGAAGTCGCTCCGGATACGCCCCTGCTTTGGGCGCTTCGGGATCATCTGCAACTCACCGGGACTAAATACGGCTGCGGAATCGCCCAATGCGGCGCTTGTACCGTCCACCTCAACGGTATCGCTGTGCGCTCTTGCCAACTGCCGGTCTCGGCAATCGGCGATCAAGCCGTCACAACCATCGAAGGACTGTCAGAACATGGCGACCATCCCGTGCAGCGCGCCTGGTTGGAACTGGACGTGCCGCAATGCGGCTACTGCCAGGCCGGCCAAATCATGTCGGCAGCCGCCCTGCTCAATTCCGCCCCGCAACCCACCGATGCGGAAATTGACGCCGCCATGCACGGCAATATCTGCCGCTGCGGTACCTACACCCGCATCAAAAAGGCTATTAAACTGGCCGCAAACAGCCGCTGAAAGGCGATGCCTGCCGCGCGCCACCACCATCCACCCCGTTTCCACAATGCTCAAGTATGCAATACGTTAAAACATCGCTCAACCGACGCGCTTTTATCAAAACGACCGCACTAACCGGCGGCGGGCTGATGCTGGGGTTTAGCTGGCTGGCGCCGCTGTATCCGCAGCCGGAACAAGCCGCCGAAATCGAGGAGGCCTGGTTCGAACTCAATGGTTTTCTGAAAATCAGCCCCGACGGCCAGGTGACGATCCTGTC
>JAUMBL010000193.1:0-1781 GCA_032115775.1 Saprospiraceae bacterium
TCCATGTAATCAATATCCAGATAAATCGCATCGCAGGGAATGGCGAGTTCGCGAAATTTGTCCGCGATTTCCAGTACCCGCGTGTAGGGGTAATAACTCCAGCGGCACTGGTGGTAGCCAAGCGCCCACAAGGGCGGAAGCGCATGCGTGCCGGTCAGGCGGGCGTATCCGGCGCTTACCTCCGACAGGCTCGGCCCATAGATAAAGTAGTAATTCAACTCGCCGCCCGCGCACCAGAAGCGCGTTGTGTTGTCGGCGCGGCTGTTAAAATCGAAATGCGACCGAAAGGTATTATCCAGGAAAATACCGCCGGCTTTGCCCTGGCGCAAAAAATAGTAAAAAGGGACGGCTCTGTACAGCGGATCAGACGTCCGACCAAAGGCGAAAGCATCGGTGCACCAGTTTTCAAACGTCTTCCCGTGCAAATTAGCGCCGCAGGATTTATCCCCCAAACCATAATATACTTCCTTGCGCAAATGCTTTTTCGTCAGGCTGCATTCGCACCAGCCTTTCAGAACGGTACGCCTGGCAGCGTACCCTTCCTCGTCCTCCGAGAGCAGGTGGTCGTCAGAATCGTAGATCAACACCCGCAGGTTCTTTTTGCGTACCACGATCTGGAGTTGATCCGACACCAGCAGATACTCCGTGTCGGTTTCCGATAAGCGCACCACGACTTTTTCCGCCTCAAAATCGGGCTGAACGCTATAGGAAAAATCACGCTCAAACACCCCGTTCGGGCTGTAGCGAAGCCGGACGATCGCCGCACTGAGCACCTGAATGCGGAGCGCCACGCCGTTGTTGCAGGTGAACTCGTAGGCGTTCTCCCGCCAGCGCACGCCCAAGCAGGTATCCGGACGAACAACCTGGAACACATCCTCGTACCGCGCGCTGACATCGGCGTCGGCAATATCAATTTTTCGCGGGGGCGCCGGTATTTCGGCGGGAACCGGCTCCCGCTGCTGTAAAGGCGCTTTTTGGTCTTCCATCCACACTGTAACGTTTAACCCGACGAACATCCGGCCGCTGGAGATTCCCCGATCGCTACAGGGGTACTGAAAACAGTTTTTCCTTCGGAAAAAATCTCCTGTCTGGGCCGAATGCTACCAGGTAGTTTTGAAAGCCCAAAGTTGCGCGTATTTTACAAAACGGCCAATTCGCGCAACGTTTTACTCAAAAGTAACTGCTTAGCCGGATCGCCGTCTGGCCTAAAAGTCCCATTTTCCGCCGTATTGCGCAATTTTTTTTGACCGTAGCGCTACTACGGCCTGCAAAAAATTGCTTCGTTTGGCAAAAAATGGATCGTTTTTTTTGTCTCAGCCACAACCGGCTAAATAATTACGCTCAAAATTTCCACACCGCCTGGAGTTGGAATTGGCGGATCGCAGCGGCCTGCCGATCATAGGGTTTGCGGGTGTATTGGGCTATTTGATCGGCTAATGCGCTCGGATTCGCGTCCAAGCGATTACCTGCACGAATTTGAGGGCGCGATTGGTACTGCAAGGCCAGTTCCATCCGCTTGCTAAACGCGTGGCTGAGGCCAAGGCTTAGATAACTCGTCCAGCCGCGGGTTCGCGCGCCGGCCAATCGGTTGTTATCGCCGATGGGAAGCGTTAGCACCCGGCTGCTGTCCAGTTCCACCACCGAGCCGTTACCGCTTGCCAGAAAAGTGTACTGCCATTGTACGCCGGCGTACGCGCGCCAACGCGGATGGGCTTGCCAGTACAGCTGCAGGGGAATTTCGAGCCGATGTAAACTGGCAATAGGAACCAGCACATTGCCTG
>JAUMBL010000194.1:0-10056 GCA_032115775.1 Saprospiraceae bacterium
TGGGGCGGCGCCAACGCGCCCTTCGACGATATTCCCGGGCGCAAGATCGGCACGGAAGTCGGGACGGCGGCCTTTCGCCAGGCGGCCGGCTATTTCTATAAGGATACCGACCACGACGGCGTCTTGCGCTTCGAAGACTGCGACGATACCAACGCCGCCGTTTATCCCGGCGCGCCGGAGATCTGCGATGGACTGGATAACGACTGCAACGGCAAAGTAGATGATGTGACGCCCCCCTGTACCGGCGGGCAGTGATGCGGTATTTGCCCTTATTCCAAATTTTATTCCGCTGACCAAGGTCAAAAGGCTCCGCTTCCTCATTTTTTTCTGAAAAATATTTTTTCGGGCATTTAAAAATCAATTACTCGTCGTACTTTTGCCGCCGATTTGAAAAGGCCTTACAGATCCGTGGTTATGATTGCTATCCGAATATTTTTTATATCCCTCTTAATCAGTTGCTTGACAGCCGTCGGCTTCACGCAGCATGATGATCATGCACATCCGCAAACGGAACAGACGGGCGCGACGGCGGATTCCGCCGCCCCGCGCGATCACGATCCGGCTTCGGCACATACGGGTTGCGGGCATCCGGACGATCCCAACAAGCCGTTCAGCGCGGGCGAAACGGCGCTGCATCACATCGCAGACGCGAATACCATTCATATTTTTGGCGATTTGTACCTGCCCCTGCCGGCGTTCTTATACGCTCCGGGCGAGGGCTGGACGATGACGGCCACTTCTGCGTTTCACCCGCACCACCACGGCAACGGTACCCAGGCGTACAAACGCTATGTGCTGGTGCATGGGAATATCATGCGGATTAAAGACGCATCCTTTCCGATGGACGTGACGCCAGTGAGCGAGCCGACCCACGAAGCGCGCACGGTAAATGGCAAAGAGAAGACGATTTATTTTGTTCAAGCGAACGACAACTGCTACGAGCTGGAGGCGAAAACGTCTTTTGACGGCGGCATGATGGGCGGCGGAATCACTGGGTTTTACGATTTTTCCATTACCCGGAACGTATTTACCATGTTGTTGACTGTGCTGGTGCTATTTTTGGTGTTCCGCTCCGTGGCCGTTTCTTATAAAAAGCGGGAAGGACAGGCGCCGAAGGGGCTTCAGAACTTCTTCGAGCCGCTGGTTACGTTTGTCCGGGACGATATCGCCAAGCCGAATATCGGGCATCACTACGACAAATTTATGCCGTACTTATTGTCGGTGTTCTTTTTTATCCTCGGTCTCAACCTGATCGGGCAAATTCCGATTTTCCCCGGCAGCGCCAACGTCACCGGAAATCTTTCCGTGACTATGGTATTGGCCGTTATTACGTTTTTGATTACCAACCTGAGCGGCAACAAGCACTACTGGGAGCACACCTTGTGGATGCCGGGCGTGCCGCCGGTGTTGAAGGTGCTGATCCTTACCCCGGTTGAAATCCTGGGAATTGTGCTTAAGCCCTTTACGCTCATGCTGCGTCTTTTTGCCAACATTACGGCCGGACACATTGTGATCGTGGCATTCGTCGGATTGATTTTTATTTTTGGAAAAGCCGGCGCCAGCGTAGGCGGTTCGGCCGTTGGTGCAGCCGTCTCCGTTCCGTTGACGATGTTCATGATGGCCCTCGAATTGCTGGTGGCTTTCCTGCAGGCATACATTTTCACCATGCTCTCCGCCGTGTACTTCGGTTTAGCCACGGAGGAAGCGCATCATTAATATTTTTATTATGAATTTAGCTACTATTGGTGCAGGTTTAGCCGCTATCGGCGCCGGTCTGGGTATCGGTATGATCGGTGGAAAAGCCACAGAAGCCATTGCCCGCCAACCGGAAGCCACCGGCGATATCCGCGGTATGGTTATCCTGACCGCCGCGCTGGTCGAAGGGGCAGCGTTGGTTTGTATGGTACTGTCTTTCTTCGTGTAAAAACGGAGACCTGCCAAAAACATGGCGGACGGCAGCGGGACGGTTGGTCGCCGCGCCGTCCGCAAACCTAAAAAGTAAAACTCTGAATTTTTGATATTGATCATCCTATGATATTTCTGGCCGACTTTTCCGTGATCCGCCCCGAACCAGGTCTCCTGATCTGGACGCTGCTCATTTTCCTCCTCTTCTGGTTCCTTATGTCGCGATTCGCTTTTAAGCCAATCGCCGAAGGCCTCAAAAAACGCGAAACGGATATCCAGGACGCGCTCGACCAAGCCAAAAAGGCGCGGGAGGAAGTATCTAATATGCAGGCTGAAAATGAAAAACTGCTCGCCCAAGCGCGGGAAGAACGCGCGCTGATGCTCAAAGAAGCAAAAGAGGCGAAAGAAGAAATCATCGCCGAAGCGAAGGAACGCGCCAACAATGAGTATCGCCGCAAGGTGGAAAGCGCCATGCAGGATATTGAAAATATGAAGCAGGCCGCCCTGGTGGATCTGAAAAACCAAGCCGGACAAATGGCGATTGAGATTGCGGAGAAAGTTCTGCAAAAGCAATTGTCGAATAATACGGAGCAGGTTGCATTTGCGAAGAGCTTGGCGGAACAGATTAAGATCTAGTTTGGATCCCACAGAATACGCAGCGTGCGCAGTTTTTTTTTTGAATACGCAGAAATTTCCCAGATTCACAATCTACAACGCAATCCAATATGTCTGTTTTACGCATCGCCACCCGTTACGCCAAGTCCCTGCTCGATCTCGCAGTCGAACAGCAGAAATTGGAGCCGGTGTACCACGACGTGCAGGTACTGGCGTCTGCCGTACAAAACCGCGACCTCGTGCTGCTGCTTAAAAGCCCGATTATTCAGGGCGATAAGAAGGTGGCCGCTATGGATGCCTTGTTCAAAGGTAAATTGGATGTGCTTACGCTCGCGTACATTCGCCTGTTGATCGAAAAAGGGCGGGAAACCTACCTGCCGGAGATCGCTCGGGAGTTCATAAGCCAGTATAAGAGATATAAGCGGATCACGACTGTACGCGTTATTTCCGCGGCGCCGTTGTCGGAAGAGGTCATGTCCGCTTTGCATGGCAAATTATTGGCCAGCCACACTACCTCGGATCAATTGGAGGTGGAAACCCGGATAGACCCGAAGCTGATCGGCGGCTTTGTCGTAGAATTTGACGATAAACGCTACGACGCGAGTGTGATCAATAAACTTAACGAATTACGCGTCGAGTTTAAAAAGAATTTGTATATCAAAGAGTTTTAATGATAACCCAAGGCCTTGAAAACGCCGTTTTGAATTAATGAATCAATAAATTTGCAACCATGGCAGACGTTAGACCGGAAGAAATATCGGCGATACTGAAACAGCAATTATCAGGCTTCGATGCCGCTACGAATCTCGAAGAAGTAGGTTCCGTTTTGCAGGTGGGCGATGGAATCGCCCGCGTGTACGGCCTCAACGGCGCCCAGGCGGGCGAACTCGTGGAGTTCGAAAACGGCACGCGCGCCATCGTACTCAACCTCGAGGAAGACAACGTCGGGGTGGTATTGATGGGTAGTTCCGATAATATCCACGAAGGCTCGGTGGTGAAACGCACCGGCGCCATCGCCTCTATTGAGGTGGGCGAGGGCTTCGTAGGCCGCGTCGTGAATCCGCTCGGTCAGCCGATAGACGGTAAAGGCCCAATCTCCGGCGCACGGTACGAGATGCCGCTGGAGCGCAAAGCGCCGGGTGTAATCTACCGCCAACCGGTAAACGAACCGCTGCAAACGGGTATCAAGGCTATTGACTCGATGATCCCGGTCGGCCGCGGCCAACGCGAGCTGATTATCGGCGACCGCCAGACGGGTAAAACGGCCATCGCAATTGATACGATTATCAATCAAAAAGAATTTTACGACCGCGGCGAACCGGTTTACTGTATCTACGTAGCCGCCGGCCAAAAAGCCTCTACGGTCGCACAGGTTGCCCGTACCTTAGAAGAGTATGGCGCCATGGCCTATACGGTGATTGTGGCGGCTTCGGCCTCCGATCCCGCGCCGCTGCAATTCTACGCGCCTTTCGCCGGCGCCGCCATCGGCGAGTTTTTCCGCGATACCGGCCGTCCGGCCCTGATCGTCTATGACGACCTCTCCAAGCAGGCCGTCGCTTACCGCGAGGTGTCGCTGCTGCTCCGCCGCCCGCCGGGCCGCGAAGCGTATCCGGGCGACGTATTCTACCTCCACAGCCGCTTGCTCGAGCGCGCAGCCAAAGTCATCAACGACGACGGCGTAGCCCGCCAGATGAACGACTTGCCCGAAAGCCTGGTGAAAGCCGGCCTTATCAAGGGCGGCGGCTCGCTGACGGCCCTCCCGATCATCGAAACGCAAGCCGGCGACGTATCGGCTTATATCCCCACTAACGTAATCTCGATCACCGACGGTCAGATCTTCCTCGAGTCCAACCTGTTCAACGCAGGGATTCGCCCCGCAATCAACGTGGGTATCTCCGTAAGCCGCGTGGGCGGTAATGCGCAGATCAAATCCATGAAAAAAGTATCCGGTACGCTTAAGCTCGACCAAGCCCAGTACCGGGAATTAGAGGCTTTCGCTAAATTCGGTTCTGACCTCGACGCCGCTACGCAGGCAGTTTTGTCTAAAGGCGCGCGTAACGTGGAAATCCTCAAACAACCGCAGTATTCCCCGGTAGCCGTTGAAAAGCAAATCGCGATTATCTACCTGGGTACGAACAATCTGCTGCGCGACGTTCCCCTCGATAAAGTGCGGGAATTCGAAGAAATCTTCCTGATGCGCATGGAACAAGCGCACCCGGAAATTCTGGAGGAGTTCCGCAAAGGCAAACTCGAAGACGCCAGCCTGGCAAAAATGAAGGAGGCAGCCCTCGATCTGGCAAAACAGTACAAGAAAAACTAATCTATGGCCGGCGGTTTAAAAGAAGTACGCGAACGCATCAAATCGGTAATCGGCACGCAGCAGATTACGAAAGCCATGAAAATGGTGTCGGCAGCGAAATTGCGCAAGGCGCAAGGCGCTATTGTACAAATGCGCCCTTATGCCAACCGACTCAACCGGATGCTCTCCAATATCCTGTCGAACCTCGACGGCGATGCCTCTACGAGCTTCGGCGTAGCCCGCGAAGTGAAAACCGCGCTGGTCGTGGTTGTCACCTCCAACCGGGGACTCTGCGGCGCATTCAACACCAATATCTGCAAAGAAGCGCTCACGCTGATCGATACCAAATACGCCGCCCAGCGCGCCGCCGGCACTCTGACGGTGCTGTTTATCGGTAAAAAAGGGTACGACTATTTCCGCCGCCGTTTCCGCGATATCGCGTTTGATACCACGCATATCCAATTGTTTGACCAACTGAACTACGAAAATTCGAGCGTAGTGGCCAAACTGCTCATGGAGCGGTTCTCGCAAAATCGCGTGGATGCCGTGGACGTGGTGTACGGCCAGTTCAAAAACGCAGCAACGCAATACCCAACGGTCGAAAAATGGCTGCCGGTACCGAAAATCACCCCCGCCGAGGGCGCACAAAGCAAAACCCGCGCAGATTATATCTTCGAGCCGGATAAGCAGACGCTGCTGGAAACGCTGGTGCCCAGCATCCTGCAACTCCAGTTTCATAAATGCCTGCTCGATACGCAAGCCAGCGAACACGGCGCGCGCATGACGGCCATGGACAAAGCTTCCGAAAATGCCGAGGAAATGCTCAAAAATCTGCGCGTCACCTACAATAAGGCGCGGCAGGAAGCCATCACCACGGAGCTGACGGAGATCGTGAGCGGCGCGGCGGCCTTGGAAGGCGCGTAACGGTTCCTATTTTTTGATAAGATTACTAAACCTTCAAGGTTTAGTAATCTTACGTAAAAAATTACTTTGTGCCGGCGCCTGTTTTTTTGATTTTTAAAAAAAATCAAAAAAACAGGCGCCGGCACATTATTTTATATCGCCGCCGGAGGCGGCGATATACCGCGTACAATTACCGCCCGGATTCACTATTTTCGCCCCATGGAAATACTTTTACTGCTCGTTCTGATCCTGATTAACGGGCTTTTTTCGATGTCGGAAATAGCGCTCGTTTCGGCGCGGAAGTTTAAATTGGAAAACGCGGCCCGGCGCGGCAGCAAGGGCGCCCGGAAAGCGCTGGAACTGTCAGAGTCGCCCTCCCGCTTCCTCTCTACCGTTCAAATCGGGATTACGCTGATCAGTATCCTGACGGGTATTTATAGCGGCGAGGTGCTGACGGTTCCGCTGACGGCTAAATTCGCCCAAATTCCTTTTATCGCGCCGTATGCCGAAACGCTGGCTACCGTGATCGTCCTGGTGGCGATTACCTACTTTTCGGTGGTGCTGGGTGAGTTGTTTCCCAAACGAATCGGGCTTTCATTCCCAGAAAGTATCGCCGGCGTGGCCGCTATTCCGATGAACACGCTGGCGATGGTGACGGCGCCCTTTGTGTGGCTACTTTCCCGCTCTAACGACCTGCTGCTGAAAATAGTCGGCATCAGTAGCCGCACCGATGCGATCGTGACGGAAGAAGAAATTCGGAGCATGCTTTCCGAAAGCGCGCAGAGCGGACAAATTCAGGAGATCGAGCAGGATATTGTAGAGCGCGTGTTCGCGCTGGGCGATCGCAAGGTAAATACCCTAATGACGCACCGGAGCGATATCGTCTGGCTGGATGTGGCGGACGATCCGGCCGAAATCCGCCGGAAAATCGGCGCCGACCTGCATGGCGCTTTTCCGGTAGGCGACGGTGAGCTGGACGATCTGCTCGGCCTCGTGCTGCTCAAAGACCTTTTTCACGATCTCGACCGTCCGGGCTTCGTCCTGAAGGACGCACTCGTCCAACCCATTTTGGCGCCGCCGAGCTCTTCGGCCTATAGACTCTTGGAGCAGTTTCGCGAAAAACGCTTTCATTACGCGATTGTCGTGGACGAGTTCGGTTCCGTACAAGGCCTGATTACGATGGATGATATCCTGGACGCCCTCGTGGGCGACGTATCGGAAGCAGGCCAGGAAGAATACGCCATGGCGGCAGAATCGGCGAACAGCTGGCTCGCCGACGGCCAATATCCCTTCTTCGAATTCCTGCGCATGCTGGATTTGGATGAAGCGGAGTTTGTCCACGAAGACTATTCTACCCTGGCCGGCTTCCTGATCACACAAATGGATCGGATTCCGCAAGTGGGCGACACCCTTGTTTGGCGCGGTTTCCGGTTTGAGGTGCTCAGTATGATCGGGCGGAAGGTGGAGAAACTCCGGGTTGTGAAAGTGCACGATTGAGAAATTGCCTCTCAGAAGGCAGGAAAAGTCCATGAACGCCCCGCGAAACAAAAAAAAATGTTTAATCGCCTGTTTTTTGATTTTTTCAAAATAAAGTAAAAAACAGGCGATTAAACATCATTTTATGGGGTTGTGTAATAAGTCCATTGACGTCCTCCCCACAAAAAAATATTTTGTTTGGGCGCCTGTTTTTTGATTTTTTCTAAAAAAAATCAAAAAACAGGCGCCCAAACATTATTCTATTTCGCCGCCGGAGGCGGCGAAATACTTTTTAGCCCCCCCCATTGTTATCGGACAATCTGCAGCCTGCGCGTAGTCAAAACTGCGCCGACGCGCATTTGCACAAGATATACGCCCGGTTGCCAATTGGCGACGTCCAGGAGGATTTGCCCGGTGGCGGCTTCGGACGGCTGTGCGGTGCGCGTTTCTTTCAGTCCGCCCAGGAGGTCGAACACGAAAAACTGAACCGGAACCTGCTCGTCAACCGGAAAACGAATCATCACCTCCGAATTGGCCGGATTGGGCGCTAATTCCATTTCGACGGCCGCTGCTTGTTCTGCATCGCTCCGGACTTGCGCTTTACGCACCGCCAGTTTTTGCGGCGCACCGGCTTCCGGCAACGCGCTCAGCAGGGGCTGATCCATTTCGACGGGTGTGATTTCTGTGGGAATTTGCACAAACACCGGCGCCGTATCGCCGCCAAAATCTGCCGAATAGTAGTTCAAGGCGCAAATTCTGAACGTCCCGGACGCGTTATCGTAGCCCCACACGCGAATCCAGAGTTGGGTTCCCGCCTGTCCGGAAATATTGATTACCGGCATAAGAGACCCGTTACCGTTGTTGTTATCATCCTCACAGGTGACGTAGCTCGGGCTGGAGCAGCTCCCCCAATACACGGCCATGACGGCATCGTTGAGCGTGCCGGCGCTGGTGCGAATGGTTACCTGGCCAGAGGAAGGAATCAGGCATTTGAACCATACATCCCGCGGCGCGCTGGTTCCGCAGGTGGTTCCGGAGAAAGACGGCGTTGCACCAACGGTTGTACCGGAGGTGAAGGTGCAGGAACTGCTCACGGTGAGATTGGTCGCGTTGCAAGTTTGGTCGTTCGATGGCCCCGAACTGCTGCTGGTGGTCGTAAAGGACGTCAGGGCGGAAAACGCGCCATTGGTCGTGCCGCAAACAGCGCGCACCTGCCATTGGTAGGTAGTATTGGCCAGCAAACCGCTGAGTTGCGCGCCGGCGGTATTTACAAACCCGGTGATCGTCCAGGAGCTGCTGTTGGCGGGTTTCGCCTGGACGTAATACTGGGTGGCGCCCGGGATCGTGCTCCAACTGAGGCTTGCACTGTTGGACGTGATGCCGGTGGCGCTTAGGTTGCCCGGCGTGCCGCAGCTGCTTCCACCCAGGGGTTTGAGGCCAAAAATGGCCACTTGGCCGTTCACAAAACCGCCGCTGCTGCCCGGATTCATGGTGCTGAGCAGGAAAAAACCGTTGTTATCGCCGTTCCAGCCCCAGTTGAAGTGAAACATCGATTCGTTGTACCCGTCACATACAAATGCATGGCCGCCGGTAGTACTGGAAATACCGCCGTACAGTACCGGCCTGCCGGCGTTGAGATCGGTGCGCAGCATGCTCTGCCAGGTGCTCAGCGCGTAATCACTCCTTCTGCGCCCTGACATCGACGGGTCGTAGCGGAAGTAGTCGGCCAGCGCCTTTTCAGCGCAGGGAGCGCCGGCAGGCACTTCTAATTTGATGATGTACGAGGCGCTAAATTGCGGGCTGTAGTTCATCCGGACGGCCACGCCGCAATGAAAATTTGCCCTGGACAATTGGGTATTGCTGCTGCCGGGGCTATTTTGGAGCGGCATAGCATTCCAATCGTAGGTGGTGCTTCCGAAATTTGCGGAAATTGTGCCGTAAGGCGATTGCGTGTAGCTATACGAGCCGTTGCCTTGTTGCGGATATCGCCAGTAGCGCATGATTTGCGCCATGGCGGTCGCCACGCAGCCAACCAGCGCGCGCTGGCCGTTTGCCGTCGGGCAGAGGTTATTATATGGCGCCGATTGTCCCCATTTGGATTGGAGAAGCGGCCCGACCGTATTGTCGGCTGTCGGCGTCTGGGTGCTTGCCTGCGTCCATTGCGTCCAACGCGCAGTAATTTCGGGCGAAGGCGCCACGCCGGCGTCCAATCCGTATTGCATTTCATTTTCGGTGTCCTCCAACCAGGCCGCCAATCCCGGCGCGATCTGTTCGGTTGAAAAAACAGATTCCGTGGAGTACGCCAGTACCGGTTCAAAGCGATCGTCGGCAGCGACGATGATAAATACCGGTTGTTGTACGTCGTTAAAAATGTAAAACGGCGTTCCGGCGGCGTTTTCCGCACTGCCGCCGCTCAGCAGTTGGAGCGCTGCGGGCGTCGGCAGTTTGTACCGGAGAAAATTTTCTGCAACTTTTCGAGCCAGTTGCGGATTGACGGGTTTTGCCGACAAGAAAAGGGGCAGCAATAAACATAGAGCGAGGATGTTGAAAAACTTCATGACATTTCTTTTTGGTGAAGAACTGCCCATTAGTTTACCGGCAGCGCGCCGGTACCCATGAAGATAGAAAAAATAAACACCCTCGGGGTTTTGTGTAGAAAGTATTTCGCCGCCTCCGGCGGCGAAATAAAATGATGTTTGGGCGTCTGTTTTTTGATTCTTTTTAGAAAAAATTAGAAAGGGTACACATTTTTCAAGTAAAAATGGCATTCAAGTTCTTTGATAATTCGGAAAAGAAAGTAAAAGCACACGCGCAGTTATCCTTAATGGCAAATTGTGTAAAAATCCATTGCTGGATCG
>JAUMBL010000195.1:0-2768 GCA_032115775.1 Saprospiraceae bacterium
GTGCGCGGGTTTGACGGGCTTACCGTATCTTGGCGCAAATTTTCGCACATGACCTTTCGTATTGTACTCCTTTACGCCTTTTTATTGCCAACCATCGCGCTATTTTCGCAACCGGCCGATGTGCAGCGGATTGAACCCATGGTCTCCCAGGGATTTTTTATGGGCGATATTCCCGCGTTGCGCGATCTGATGCCGCACACGCAGCCGGCGGTGGCTGCGATTCCGAAAAAATGGCAGCGCAAAAATTATTTTGGCGAAAACGCGCTAAACCACCCCGACCCATTGCCGCGCGACGGCGATCCGCTGGCGAAAAAATCAGCGCAAACGGAATTTACCGGCCCGCAGATCACCCCGCTGCTGAACTTCGAAGGCCTGCGCGATAACGGGGTGGTTCCGCCGGATCCCACCGGGGATATCGGGAAAGACCATTATATGCAAATGATCAATTCCAACGGTAACGCCTGGTTTCAAATTTGGAATAAAAACGGCGACCCGGCATACGGTCCGGCCCTGACCAGCACCATCTGGTCGCAAGTCGGATCGGGCAGTATCGGCGACCCCATCGTGCAGTACGACCCGGGCGCGCAACGCTGGCTGATGATGGAAATGCAAGGCTTCGGATCGAATGAATTGCTTATTGCCGTGTCGAACACGAGCGACCCGACGGGCGGCTGGAAGGCGTATCGCTTTGCCACGCTGGGTTTCCCGGATTACCCCAAACTGTATGTCTGGCATGATACCTATTTGGTAACGACCAACGAAATTGTAAACGGTGGAAATCGCTGCTCGGGCTTTGCACTGGAAAAAGAGGCGATCCTGGCTGGCGAAACCGATTTTCAGGTCTATCGCTTTGAAATGCCTAATTTCAACGGCATCGTGTATCAGCCTGCTACCGGTGTGGACTGGGAGGGCGGCCCGCCGCCGCCGCCGGGAAGCCCGGGCTATATTTTTCGGGTGTACGACGATTCGTGGAATGGCGGCGCCGACCAACTGCAAGTCTGGAAGGTGTTTGTAAATTGGCAAAACATCAATCAAAGCTTTCTGGAAGGCCCGCAGTCGCTCTATACTACGCCTTTTGAAACCAAAGTCTGCTGGTCCGGGCTTTTTAATTGCATCGAGCAACCCGGAACAAACGGCCGTATTACCGCTCTGGAAAACATTATCATGTACCGGGCGCCGTACCGCAATTTTGCAAATTATGAATCGGTCGTGCTGAACCATATCTCCGATGTGTCGGGGCAGGTCGGCCCGGGCGGAGACGCCGCCGTACGCTGGTACGAACTTCGGAAGACGCCGGGCAGTACGGACTGGAGTATCTACCAGGAGGGCACGTATGCCCCGGATTTGACGAATCGATTTATGGGCACTTTGAGCATGGATGAAGCCGGGAATATTGGATTGGGCTACTCGGTGGCCAGCACCACGGTATTTCCGGGCCTGCGGATTGTCGGCCGCCGGGCCGGCGACCCACTGAACGAAATGGCCGTGGCGGAATATACGCTCATAGACGGCGGCGCGAGCCATACCACGCAACGCTGGGGCGATTACAGTAATATGGCGGTGGATCCGGAGGATGGCCGCACGTTTTGGTTCACCGGCGAATACCAACCCGCACAAGGATTCTTCGGAACCCGGATCGGGTCATTTCGTATATCCCGGGATACCTTCGACCTGACCCCACAGGCACTGATCGCTCCCCAGCCCAGCGCAACGCTCGGCGCCGCAGAGCAAGTAACGGTGCAAATTCTGAACAGCGGCCTCGTACAGGCCTCCAATATCCCCATTACCCTGCGATTCCAAGGCCAGACGGTCGTGACAGACGTACTCAGCGGGCCGATTGAACCCGGCGCCGCCGCCCTGCACACTTTCAGCAGCACCGTGGCCATGCCGACTCCGAACACAGCCTATAATTTTGAAATCACCGCAAAATGGCCAAGCGACGCTTTTGCAAAAAATGACACGCTGCGTGCCCAAGTACGCAAACTGCTTTCCAACGACGCCGCCAATGCCGGACGGGTAGATTTGCCCGGACTGGTCTGCGCAGCGCAGCATACTTACGGTTTTTTGTTGAGAAATGCCTCCGGGCTTCCCATGCAAAGCGCCGAAATCGGGTACAAACTCAATGCCCAACCCTGGCAAAATATAAATTGGACGGGCAACCTCCAACCGGGACAGACGGATACCGTGCCGATCACGCTCAACGGCATTACCAACGGCTTGAACGGCCTTTTCGCGTATGCCTCGAAACCGAATGGCATGGCGGACGAAAATGGCGCCAATGATACGACGTTCACGAAATTTTACGGCAACCTCGACGGCGCCTACCTGGCCTTGGAATCGGCCACGGAATACGGCATTCTGTCTTGGGAATTGCGGGATCCGGGCAATATCCTCATCGCCCGGGGCAAGGTGGAAGAAGGCGAACACAAGTTGGATATCTGCACGGCAAATAATACGTGCTATACCTTAAAAATCCGCGCCACCACTTTTTCCTGGAAAGGGAGCTTGCGATTGCTGGATCTGTATGGCAATTTGCTGTTCGATTTAAACTATGCCACCAATGAGGAGCAGGTGTTCAACGTCTGCACGCCCACGCGGAAAAACCTGGATGTCGGCGCCTTGGAGCTGGTGAGCCCGCAGTCTGGCGCGCCCCTGTCCGCCGCCGAACCGGTCACGGTGCTGTTCCGGAATTTTGGACTGCAGCCGGCCTCCCAGATACAGGTTGCCTATCAGGTAGCCGGCGGCGCATGGGTCGAAGAAACGATCCC
>JAUMBL010000196.1:0-2823 GCA_032115775.1 Saprospiraceae bacterium
AAAAAAATACATAAAAAATAACTTACAATACGATTCGCGATGCGTAAATGTACTGTAAATAGCAAAATTCGTGCCCGGAAAAATGCGGGATGGGGCGGGTAGTTAACAATTATAACACAGGATCATTTTGGGCGTCAGCCGAAAGCAAAAACAGGGAAGTTTTTGCTTTCGGCGAGAAAATCCCGAACGGATACTTACTCCATACTGGCCAGCAAAAGCGCCATATCTGTTTTATCGCGCACCATCTGCATAATCTGGTTCACGGGTATGCGCATCTGCGCCATGCTGTCGCGTTCGCGAATAGTCACGGTGTCATTTTCCAGTGTTTCAAAATCAATAGTGATGCAAAAAGGCGTCCCAATGGCGTCCTGGCGACGATACCGACGGCCAATAGCGTCTTTTTCATCATATTGGCAGGCAAAATGGAAACGGAGCGCGTCGAAAATAGCGCGGGCTTTTTCCACAATATCCTCCTTATTTTTTACGATCGGCAACACGGCGCATTTGATCGGCGCCAGAGCCGGAGCGAGCCGCAGCACCGTGCGGGTGCTGTCTTCGCCCTGCGCATCCGGCACGGATTCTTCTACCAGGGCGTTGCTCATCACCGCCAGAAACATCCGGTCGCAGCCAACGGAGGTTTCGACCACATACGGCACGTAACTTTCGTTGAGCTCCGGATCAAAATACGTCAGTTTTTTGCCGGAAAGCGCCTGGTGACTGCCCAAATCGAAGTCGGTCCGGGAGTGGATACCCTCGAGTTCTTTGAATCCAAACGGAAATTCAAACTGCACGTCCACCGCAGCGTTGGCGTAGTGGGCGAGGTTGTCGTGGTCTTTAAACCGCAATTTTTCCGCCGGCGTGACCGCCTGATGCCAGGCCATCCGCCGGGCTTTCCAGTAGTTGTACCACTCCATTTCGGTGCCGGGGCGAACAAAAAACTGCATTTCCATTTGTTCAAATTCCCGCATCCGGAAAATAAATTGCCGCGCCACGATTTCATTCCGAAACGCCTTCCCGATTTGGGCGATTCCGAAAGGCACTTTCTGGCGGGTCGTTTTTTGCACGTTTAAAAAGTTCACAAAAATCCCTTGAGCCGTCTCCGGCCGCAGGTACAATTTGCCTTCTTCCCCGGCAATATTCGACATCTGGGTCGAAAACATGAGGTTAAACTGCCGCACTTCCGTCCAGTTGCGGGAACCGCTGTCCGGATCGGCAATCTCTAGTTCGTCTATCAGGTTCTTCAGCGCCGCCATATCGTTGTTGCGCATGCCCTCAGCCAGCCGGTTGGCAATGGATTCCGCCCGTTGCGCCCATTCCAGGACGCGGGCATTCGTGCTCCGGAACATCGCTTCGTCAAAATTTTCAAAACGCTTGCGCGCTTTGTCCACTTCTTTGTCAATTTTTGCCTCCAATTTATCAATCTCGCCCTCGATCAACACGTCGGCGCGGTATCGCTTCTTGGAGTCCTTGTTGTCCACCAACGGGTCATTGAACGCATCCACGTGCCCGGAAGCCTTCCAGGTTTTTGGATGCATGAATATCGCGCTGTCTATCCCCACAATGCCATCTTGCATCTGCACCATGGCTTTCCACCAGTATTCTTTGATGTTATTCTTCAACTCGACGCCCATCGGGCCGTAGTCGTACACGCCGCCGAGACCGTCGTAAATCTCCGAAGAGGGGTAAATGAATCCGTATTCCTTGCTGTGGGAAATAAGCCGCTTAAAGAGTTCTTCTTGCATGGTGTAAATTTGAACGCGTAGTCAATGCGCCGCAAAGTTGGGGAAATTTACGGATATTTGAGCGCCCAAACAAAGGTGCATTGTTAAAATCCTGCTTCTTGCTACCCTGCCAGTTCCTTACTACCTCCGCTATGCGTACCTTTTTTCTACTGACCGGCCTGCTCTGCGCGTTTTGCGCCGCCGCCCAAAAACCGGAAACCGGCGCGTTTTGTCGCCAAAAACACGCAAAAAACGCTATTTCTAAACTGCAATCAGCCGATCCCCGCAGCGATTCGATGGATCTGCTGCACATTGACCTGGCGCTCCGACTGGATTTTGACGCAAAAAGCATCCAAGACGCCCGGGCAGATATCGCCTGCACACCCCTGCTCTCCAATCAGCAATCCGTCCGGTTCGACCTCCTCCAAATGCAGGTAGATACGGTATTTTGGAACCTGCCGGGCGCCCTGAATTGGCAGTACGACGGCCAGGCGCTGCAGATTGTTTTTCCACAGGCGCTGCAGCCCGGCGATACAACGGTTATTACGATTCAGTACGGCGGCCAACCTGCGCAGGACGCCTCCGGTTGGGGCGGATTTTACTGGCAGGGGGCGTTTGCCTATAATTTGGGCGTCGGGTTCGATGCCGACCCCCACAATTTCGGCCGGGCCTGGTTTCCCTGCTTCGACAACTTCAAGGAGCGGTTTACCTTTCGACTTCGCGCCGCTACCCCACCCGACCGTCCGGCTTTCGGCAACGGACGGCTAACGCTCGACAGCCTGGACGCCGCCGCCGGCCTGCGCATCCGCCAATGGGAAATCCAGGAACCAACGCCCTCTTACCTGCTTTGCGTGGCCGCAGGGCCATTTGCAACGGTCGAGCGTACCTACCCGGGTGAAGCCGGACTGGTTCCCGTACAAATCGCGGTCGCGCCGGCTGACAGCGCCAAACTCCTCGCCTCTTTCACAAACCTCCCCGACGCCCTGGCCTGCTTCGAACACTGGTACGGCCCCTACCGATGGAATAAAATCGGCTACTCGATCGTACCATTTAACAGCGGCGCTATGGAACACGCGACCAATATCGCCTATATGTCCGCCGC
>JAUMBL010000197.1:0-3756 GCA_032115775.1 Saprospiraceae bacterium
TGGTCGCCTTTTTGTTTGATTTTTTCTAAAAAAATCAAACAAACAGGCGACCAAACAAAATATTTTTTTGCTTAACAGATCTTTCACGGACTTATGATACACGCCAGGATGCCAAGGCGCGCACAAAGCCCCGGCGCCAAATACTGCAGATAAGATCCGATCCCCGCAGCACGAAAACAAAACATACGGAAGCGATCCTTTCCGTCCCATGGGGGGCGACGCGATCGTTTCTTCCCGCCGTCGTGCCGCCCCCGGCTCTACGCAAGGCGTGACATCCTGGAAGGATCCGTCCGCGCCACGGGGGGCGCGAGCAGGGGAACCGGCAATGACCTGCCCTGCTGATACGGCCTCCCCCCGGAGGGGTTTGAGGCTTGCACGCTAATCGAATCTACTTTCCTGTACGCACCAAATAATAAGAGATCACGCAGATCGGGGAAGATTCTGATGCGTTTTTTCCCGGGGGGGGTCAGACCTCCGGAATGTTACCAACATTGCGTGGGGGCGGATACGCCGGAACCGATACCTTTACCCTATGCAAGGGGGATATTATTTCCAGTGGCATATTTTTGGTGATTTGTGACAATTTTCCAAGCATTCTTAAAAAGGGTTTCGCCCAGATTGTTTATGCTTGATGAAAAGCGGTGGATCATGGATTGATTTCGTTTATTTTCCAACGGCCGCCTTTATCCGATCCCAAGCGTTCAATCTTTCCTTCTCTCTTTAACGACGCAATTTGTTTTTCTACTGCCTTGATAGAAATCCCGATAGTATCCGCTATTTCAGCCATTGTAATCCCTGGATTTGAAAACATGAGACTAAGTATTTTCTCCCTACTTTTCTCCCTACTTTTCTCCCTACTTTTCTCCCTACTTTTCCGGATAGTTTGCCCAGAAACATGCGCAGGTCTGAAAAGTGTCACTGTAAAAATACCTTCCTTTTGAAAAATCGGCTCAGGTAAACCCGCATCTTTCATTAAATCCCTTATTCGTCCGATTCCCGAACCTACTTGTTCCACTAAATGCATACGGGCAAACAAGCCAAAAATGAGTGGGTTTCTGGAATGACTACGCTTACCGAACTGGGATTCCGGTATGGCGCTCACCAAACCACCGGGATTGCTAATTTCTACACGATTTCCGAATAGTTCGATATTGATTACCGAACCTTTGTCGTAATAGTCTCGGTGAGCCAGTGCATTAATAATGGCTTCTTTGAATACAGTTTCCGGTATTTCCCAGATTTCTTTTCGGGGGCCGCCACCTTGACCTTCTATGTCATAACGGACGTTGAGCTTGCCTTTAAGCCATTGCATGGCTTGTAGGTATTGGTTATACAGATTACCCCCGTATAGTTTATCATCAGTGATATAGCGTTTATCTAAACCTTCGTAAGCCACACAGCGTAGGATAGCCTTCTCCAAAACGGTCTCCGGCTGTTTGCCAAAGAATAAAACAGCGCCATTTTTGAACGTTTGGTCGTTTTTGTAGAGCCTTAAGTTCGTGAACACTTGCTCATCGGGTACACCTGTGCTGATTTGAGCCTCCGCCTTAAACAAAGGAATGAACGCTTCATCTACCATTGTGGCTACTGAAAAATCCAGACAGGGCGCTTCATCAAAGTAAATTTTATCAGCCTGCTGAAAAAAATCCCGCATTTGTTCCGCGGTAGTAAGCTTCTGTGTATTAGGGCCTATGCGAACGAAAATGGCGCCTGATAACACGTAAGGTTTATTAGGCCCTGATGGAACCTCAATAACGCCAACCGTTTTCCCATCCACCTCAATCAATGATAAACTACAGAGCAAATTTGGTGTGATCTCACGCAGGCTGTTTTGAATGGCAGATCGTTTTGCATTATCAATGTTGCAACCGACAATTTGATTGTGATCATTGACTCCAATGAGCAATGTACCCCCAGCGGCATTGGCAAAGGCACAT
This sequence comes from Saprospiraceae bacterium, assembly GCA_032115775.1. GTDB lineage: Bacteria > Bacteroidota > Bacteroidia > Chitinophagales > Saprospiraceae > M3007. Next base: position 1,938 of record JAUMBL010000197.1, read on the forward strand.
ACTTCCTCAGATACGTCTTTCACCTTTGATGGGACACTTGCCTTAAACTCGGCATTGTAACCCTCACCGGCGCCGGCCAAAATCTTTATGTCATCTGCAGTGATCATTCTTATTAGTTCACAATTATTTGGTTATAAGTTATTTATAGTTGTTTTCAAATCCAGTCCACCCAGATGAGAATAGATCATGATTACAAAATTATAGATATTTTCATTTTATATCCCGAATTTCGAATTTAACACGTTCCGCGAAGGCGTTGCCGGCTACTTTTAAAAATATATTTTGATACCAACCTGCCAATATGCTACCTCTCCGAGGTCGGGTCATTTTTCATTAGGCCGCATTCCGACTTCGGAGAGGTCGCATATTGGTAGCTCGAATACCCGACCCAACCCCACATACCCGACCTCGGAGAGATCGCATATTGGTAGGAAATGTGTACCACCTCCAGGTAATCACTTCCCAATACAAAACTTCCCAAAAATATTCCCCAACAAGTCCTCCACGCCAATTTCCCCGGTGATCTCGCCGAGAAAGGCCAGGGCGCGGCGGATGTCCTGGGCGATGAAATCGCCGGTGACGCCGGTATCGAGCCCGGTAAGGACGTCCTGGAGGGCGGCGTCGGTTTTTTGCAGGGCGTCTGCGTGGCGGGCATTGGTGACGACGGAGCCCTCGAGGTCGGTCTCGGCGCCGACGGCCGTTTCGAAGAGCTGGTCCTTGAGGTATTCGACGTTCATCCGGTTTTTGGCCGAAAGGGTCAGGATCTGGCTTTCGAGCAGCCCGAGGTCGTTGCGGACAGGCGGATCGCTTTGCAAATAGGGGTGTACCTCGGGGGCGTCGGGCCGGAGCAGCCAGGCGGGATCAAAATGGGGGTTGCGATCCATTTTGTTGCACACCACCAGCAGGGGCGCGCCGGCGGCAATCTGGCGCAGATCCTGGTACACTTCGGCAAGGGTCATGGCCGTTACGTCCCACACATAGACGATGATGGCGGCCTGCCCGATTTTTTCGAAGGTGCGCTGTACGCCGATGGCCTCAATGGCATCCTGGGCTTCGCGGATACCGGCGGTATCAATGAGCCGAAACTGCACGCCCTTTATATTGAGGGTTTCCTCGATGGTGTCGCGGGTGGTGCCGGCAATTTCGCTCACAATGGCGCGCTCTTCGTTGAGCAGGGCGTTGAGCAGGGTGCTTTTGCCGGCGTTCGGCCGACCGGCAATCACGGTGGATACGCCCGTCCGCAGGGCGTTGCCAAGCTGGAAAGAACGCAGCAACCGGCGGACAAACGCCTGAATTTTTTCCACCAGCTGGCGCAGCTGCCCGCGGTTGGCAAATTCTACGTCCTCTTCCGAGAAATCGAGCTCGAGCTCGACCAGACTGGCAAAGGAGATCAGTTCTTCGCGGAGCTGTTGGATTTCTTTTTTAAATCCGCCGCGCATCTGGCGCATGGCCACCTGGTGCGCCGCTTCGCTCTGACTGGCAATCAGATCGGCGACGGCTTCGGCCTGGGAAAGATCCATGCGGCCGTTGAGGAAGGCGCGGAGGGTGAATTCGCCGGGTTGCGCCAGGCGCGCGCCCCGCCGAAGAAATAACTGGAGTATTTCCTGCTGGATAAATGCGGAACCGTGCATCGAAATTTCCACCACATCTTCGCCGGTGTAGGATTTCGGGCCCCGAAAGACGGTGGCCACCACCTCATCCAGGATGTGGCCGCGCTCGTCTTCGATCCGACCGAAATGCGCCGTATGCGAGGCGCAGTTTTCCAACCGGCGACCGCGAAATGCGCCGTCGGCCAGGATAAATGCCCGCGGCCCGGACA
>JAUMBL010000198.1:0-38866 GCA_032115775.1 Saprospiraceae bacterium
AATCCGAATTGCTTCTGGGCGCCGGCGCCGGAGTTTAGCCCGGTCGTCGCCGGGGATTTTATCGGCAGCACGGCGGCGGGCGGCCCGGTGAATTTTTTCAACGTGCGGTTCAACCCGCACGGCAACGGCACGCATACGGAATGCGTCGGCCACATCGCCCGGTCGCGGTATGTCCTGCCGGATTGCCTACAACGGTTTCACTTTCATGCAAAACTTATCAGCGTGTATCCGCAACGTCTGGATAACGGCGACCGGGTAATCCTGCAAGAACAACTCGAGGCGCTGATCCTCCCGGGCGAAGCGGAAGCGCTGATCATCCGCTGCCTGCCAAACGATCCGCTCAAAGCAACGGTAAATTATTCCGGCGCCAACCCGCCCTACTTCGAAGCCGCCGCCGTGGCATACTGCGCAGACTGCGGCATCGAACACCTGTTGACGGATTTACCCTCGGTGGATCGGGAGGAGGACGGGGGCGCGCTGGCGGCCCACAAGGCGTTTTGGCGGTACCCGGAGGCCGTCCGGGCGCATTGCACGATTACGGAACTGATTTTTGTGCCGAACTCAATCCCGGACGGATACTACCTGCTGCACCTGCAAACAGCGCCCTTTGAACTCGACGCCAGCCCCTCCCGCCCGACGATCTACCACATCCGGTAATACGCGCCGCCGACCCGGTTTGCGACCGAAATACCGCGCGTACACACTCGCAAAATCCGCCGTACCTTTGCCGCATGCAGCGGCTCACTTATCTCTTTTTTCGCCTGATCGCCGAACTATTCCGGTTTGTTCCCTTCCCCCTGCTCTATGTGCTGTCGGACGGGTTCGCGTTTTTCCTGTACCGGATCGTCGGCTACCGAACGCAGGTGATGCGTGAAAATCTCCAGCGGGCGTTTCCACAAAAAAATGCCGCAGAAATTGAACGTATCGTCCGGGATTCCTACCGAAACCTGACGGACGTCACGCTGGAAACCATCAAAAGCTTCACCGTCCCGGTTGAAGAAATTGCACGCCGCTGCGTGGTGCGCAACCCGGAAGTCGTTAATCAGTTCCTGGATCAAGGACGCCCGATCATACTCGCCGGCAGCCACTACCACAACTGGGAATGGACGGGGCTGTCCATGCCGCCCGTCCTCCACGGTACGGTCGTCACCGCCTTCAAACCGCTGAGCAACCGCCCGCTGGATCGCTACTACAATCGCTGCCGTATGCGCACGGGCATGCAAATGGTATCTATGGACGAAACCTACGCCGCCATGCGCAAATACCAACGCGAGCAGGCGGTGTTTATCCTCTTGGGCGATCAGTCGCCCAGCAGCCGAAAAAGCGCGCATTGGATTCCTTTTTTAGGCGTCGAAACCGCTTTTCTGCCCGGAACGGATTTTCTGGCGCGGCGATTTGGGTTTCCAGTCGTGTATTTTCACGTCGAGCGTTGCCGGCGCGGATTTTATGCGGTGCACTACCTGCCAGTCTGGTCCGATCCCGCCACCGCCGCCGAACAGGACATTACCAAAGCCTGCGCCCGCATGCTCGAAGAAGCAATCCTGCAAGCGCCCGCCGGCTGGCTCTGGAGCCATAAACGTTGGAAAATGAAAAAATAAGCGCCCCCGGCGCGCAGCATTTATCTGTAAGATTATGAACTGTTTTTTTAAAAAAAATTACCTGCGCCTGCTGCTCCTGCCGGCGCTCCTCGCCCTCGGAAGCGCCCTCCCGGCGCAAAAAAAAGCGCTTTCTTACCAAGAAATCGGACGGTGGCGAAAAATTGAGCAATCAAAAATCAGCCGAGACGGACAATGGGCGGCTTATACCCTGAAACCGCATACCGAAGGCGATGCCGAACTGATGCTCTGGTCGGCTTCCAACAACCAAACGATCGCTTTCCCGCGGAGCGCCGATCCAGCCTTCAGCGCCGATAACCGGTTTATGGTCTTTCGCATCAAGCCGCCGCTCGATACGCTGAAAGCGCAGCGCCGGCGAAAGGTAAAAGACGACGATCTGCCAAAGGACACCCTCGCAATCTACCGGCTCTCTGACGGCCGACTGGAAAAAACGCCGAATCTGAAATCCTTCGAACTCCCCGCAGAATGGGCCGGCCTGCTCGTGTGTACCCTGGAGCCGGATAAAGGCAATGGGAAAAAAGAGGAGTCCGGCACAAAAACCGACAGCACGGCTGCGCCAAAACAAGACAAAAAATTCAAAAAAGAAGGAAAAGAAACCGGCTCGAAAATGCTGCTGTTCGACCTGGCGTCGGATCGCTGCGATACGGTCTGGTTCGTTTCGGAATTCGCGCTGGCCAAAAAAGCGCCCAAATTGCTGTTTTACACCACCGGCGCCGATACGGCCGTCGAACAACGCGGCCTGCCTGCCACCGCCGAAAATGGCGTGTATGCGTACGATGCGCAACGCAAATCGCTGCAACCGATATGGCGCGGCGTCGGAAAATTCCAGCAACTAAGCTGGGAAAACAAGGGGACAAAAGCCGCTTTCCTGGCCGATACGGACACCAGCAAGGCCCGCGTGCGGCCTTGGCAACTGGGTCTGTGGAACGGCGGCGCGGATTCCGCCCGACTGGTCGCCGGCCCCAACAGCGCCTTTCTGCCGGAAGACGCCGAAGGCCGACAAGTCATCAGCGAACACGCCCGTCCGCAATTCAGTGAAGACGGCAGCAAACTCTATTTCGGTATCGCCTCCCAACCTATCCTGCAGGATACCAGCCTGCTGCCCGAGGAAATCGTGCAGGTGGAAGTCTGGACCTGGAAAGACCCGCGCCTGTACACCGAACAGGAAAAACGCCTGGATAGCGATAAAAAACAATATTTACCGGTCGCCCTGCACCTGGCCACCGGCGCTTTCGCATGCCTCGGCAGCCCCGATTTGCCGGAAATCCGCTTCCAGGCGGAACGCAACGCCGAACGCGCGCTGGCATTCACCGAAACACCCTACCTGATCGCCAAACAATGGGAAGGCGAAGCCCGAAAGGATGTCTATGCCCTCGACGTGCGTACCGGCGCCCGGACGCTCGTGCGCGCCGGCCTGCGCGGCAACCCGCAACTCTCGCCGGCCGCTAAATATATCGCCTGGTGGAGCGACCCGGACAGCTGCTGGTTTGCGTGGGCAGCCGCGACCGGCCAAACACGCCGCCTCACCACCAATGACCCGTATCCGTTTTTTGAAGAAGAAAATGACGTGCCGGATTATCCCAGCGCCCACGGACTAGCCGGCTGGCTCGAAAACGACCAGGCGATGCTGGTGTACGACCAGTTCGATCTCTATCGCGTGGATCCGACCGGCGCCGTCCCGCCCAAACGCCTGACAAAAGGCCGCGAAGACAACCGAGTGTATCGGTACATCCGCCTCGATCCGGAAGAACGCAGCATCAAAGCCGACGCCGTGATCCTGCTCCACCGCTTCAACAAAATAGATAAATCCGAAGGCTATGCCTGGCTGAACCTCGCCACCGGCCAAATCGGCGCCTGGTACGAGGGCGCATTCGCTTTCACAAAAAATGTGATGAAAGCCAAAGACGCCAATGCCGTGCTGTTTAGCTGCGAAAACTTTCAGACGTATCCCGATCTGCTGTACTCGACCTTCACACCAGGAAAAACCAATGCCAACCCCCAATTCCGCCGCGTGAGCAACGCCAATCCGCAGCAATCCGAGTATTTCTGGGGAAATATCGAATTGGTGCATTGGACCTCCCTCGACGGCGAATCCCTGGACGGCCTGCTGGTCAAACCCGACAATTTCAGCCCGGACCGCCAATACCCTATGTTGGTGTATTTTTACGAACGCTTATCCGACGGCCTCCACCAGCACCGGGCGCCCGACGCCGGCCGCTCTTCGATCAATCCGACGATTTATGCCAGTCGGGGATACCTCGTCTTCCTGCCCGATATTCACTACCGCACCGGCTATCCAGGCGAATCGGCCTACAACGCAGTGATGAGCGGCGTGCAACACCTGACCGAACAAGGTTTTGTAGATAAAAAGCGGATCGGCCTCCAAGGGCACTCCTGGGGCGGATATCAGGCAGCCTACCTCGTGACGCGTACCAACCAGTTCGCCTGCGCAGAAGCCGGCGCGCCCGTGGCCAACATGACCTCCGCGTACGGCGGCATCCGCTGGGAATCCGGCCTGAACCGGCAATTTCAATACGAGCGCCAACAAAGCCGGATCGGCGGCTCGCTCTGGGAATATCCCATGCGCTATCTGGAAAATTCGCCGCTCTTCGCCCTCGATAAAGTCCGGACACCCCTCCTGATCCTGCACAATGACGAAGACGGCGCCGTGCCCTGGTACCAGGGCATCGAACTCTTTACGGGCCTCCGCCGCCTCGGTAAACCCTGCTGGCTACTCAACTACAACGGCGAACCGCACTGGCCGGTGAAATTGCAAAATCGCATAGACTTCCAAACGCGCATGCTGCAATTTTTCGATCATTACCTGCAGGAAGGCCCCCTTCCGGCGTGGATGTCAGAAGGGGTAGCGCCCGGAGAAAAAGGAATTCGACAGAAAATAAAGTAGGAGCAAAAAGAACTTGGAGATTTTTTTCGCGGTGACGACAAGATGTGCGCGATAGTAAGGACTATCCCGGCGAATCACTAACCCGGCGATTTATCGCCGGGAACACAACGCGCTAAATTTTCCGGGGTTTCAACCCCTACACTTTTCTCCCGGTTCCCTACTGCCGGAACCGATCATCCGTCAATGCCAGCAAAAACGCCTCCAAGTCGGTTTTCTCCGCTTCCGTGAGCCGCAGCGGCTGCGCCAGCAAGGTATCCCGATTGATGCCGTCGGGAATAAAATGCGCCGGATTGTCGTAGTAATCAATCACTTCGCGCAAGGTTTTAAACATGCCGTTGTGCATGTAGGGCGGCGTGACGGCGATATTGCGCAGACCCGGTGTTTTGAACTTACCCAAATCCGCGCTGTCTTTGCTGATGGCAAACCTACCAGGATCTGTCAGGTTTTTGTTGTTGAATAGCCCAATATTCCGAAATTCATCGCCGGTAAAATCGGGCCCGAAATGGCAATCGAAACACTTGCCTTTTTCCATAAAAATCGCTCGACCGCGCACGGCCGCGGCGTGCATGCCGGCTTCGTCTCCCTGCATCCAGCGGTCGAAGGGCGTATTGCCGGTCTCTAAGGTGCGAATAAACGCCGCCAGGGCGGCGCCCAGCGAGGCAGAGTCGGGCGCATGCCCGTACACGCGCTGAAAAGCAGCCTGGTAGCGCGCGCCGGCGCGCAGGCGCTCGAGCGCGCGATCCACCGGCAGGTTCATCTCTACCGGATTGGCGATCGGTTGCAGCGCTTGCACTTCGAGACTGGCCGCGCGGCCGTCCCAGAAAAAATACGGACGCGCGCTCATGTTGGTGATGCCCGGCGTATTACGGTCGCCCCGCTGCCCCTCAGCGCCCAGGCTAACCACCATCGTGTCGGCAAAACCAAATACCGGAATGTGACAACTCGCGCAGCTTTGCGTTTCGTTAGACGATAAAATCGGGTCGAAAAACAGCATTTCGCCCAGCGCTTCCGGGGTGTCGGGCTCCGCAATCCGAAAAGCCGGCAAGGCCGCCAGGGCGAGCACAGCCCCGGAGGCGACGATCAACAGGAGACGTTTGCGGTGAAACATACTGCAAAGATCGGAATGATTTGACTAAAATACAAGATCCAGCACGTCCGGCGTGTTTAATCCGTCAAAACCCGGTACGTGAAACTGATAAAAAAGCAGCAGGCGCTGTTGCAGCCGTTTTCGGGTAGCGCGGGGAATCGGCAATTCATGGCAGGTTTCCGCCTCGCAGGCCAGCAGCCGGGATAGCCAACCGGCTTCCTCCGGATCCAAAAAATACGCGTGTCCGGGGGGCTCTTCCGAAAAAATGCCCTCTTTCAAGTCGAAATAAGCGGCTTCCTCCAGTTCGTGCTCCGGCTGAAAACCGAGAAACCCGCTCAAATGCAGCAGAAAATGCAGGTGCAAGTTGGCAATAGGGTAGGGCGTCCGATCGAGCAGGCGCAAGTAATCCAGCAAAAAAGTAAACAGTTCGGGGTTGGGCTCGTGGTCGTGGATACACTTTCGGCAAATTTCCGCCATGAATAACGTCACGGCGCCCCTGCGTATCTCGAAGGGAATGGCCGTAAAAATTTCCGCCGCCCGCACTTCCTTCAATCGGTGTAGCCGCTGCCCGTCGCTGCGATAACCGGCCACGAGTTCCACCACCGACATCGGCTGGAACAGATTGAAGGGCATACGGGATTTTGCGGTGCGCACGCTGCCGCCGATAAAGGTTTGCAGGCCTTTTTCTTCAGTAAAAATATCGACGATGACGCTGGTTTCGCCGTATTTCACCGTACGAAAAACAATTCCCCGGGAACTGAGCAACATAAAAGCATAACTAATATTATCAGAAACCTACTACCCATAAACTATTCCGGATCCTTTCCCCCAAATACGGCGTGCAAGCGCGCATACACCGCCGGCATCTGCCGCTGCATTTGCCCGGGGAAAATGAAATAATGGTGCATCGCTACCGGCAGCGGTTCGATGCCGGCAATGCCGATCACCGCTTCGATGCGTTCGCGGGTCATGCCGGAAACGGCCTCCAGCCGCGACCAGACCTCCTCCTCCTCGCCGTACAGCGCCGGAACATCCGTCGCCGGAAAGCAGCGCAGATAGGCCTTTGCGTATTCGTGCAGCGCCACGTTGTACCAGGCAGCCGGTTGCATAAAACCCAGCATCACCTGCTCGGCAGAAAAAAGGAGACAGCCGTCGGGCGCATACAGCTCGGACGCATGCGCAAAAAGATATTCCGGCGAGGGGAACGGTTTGGGGTACACAATAACCTTTTCAAACCCCGGAAACAGCAATTCTTCCCGGTACATGGTCATCGTCACTGCCTGCGCAGCAATTGCCAACTCCACGTCGGCCGGCAGCAACTCATCCGGCCAGGCCATCGGCATCCAATCGGTACCCATCCGAAACAACGCCACGCGGCTGCGAAAAACGCGCTGCTGCGCCGCATCCAGCCGCCCGTAAAAACCGCAGTGCCGTTCCAGCAACTTCCGGAGCCCCGTCTCCAATTCCGGCGGATAACGGACGTACCACCACCAGTTGATTTGAGGCGAAAAAATATAAACCAGCGCCGCGATCAACACCGGCGGAACCATCCACAGGGCGTAATCGCTGTCTATTTCCCAAGAAACATACAATAAAGCCAGGGAAATGGCTACAAAAGGCAAGGCAAGCAGTCGAGCAAACATAAAGGCAAAGATAGGGGCACGAAATCGCACTCCACGCACGGAATAGCGTGCAAAGAAAGAAAAAAACAAAAGCATTTCAAATCCGACAATTTATCTTTCCCCCTACCTCCGCGTATTCCTCGTATTCTGCGTATTCTGCGTATTCTGCGTATTCTGCGGGATCCAAGGCATCTTATCGTATCTTCGCGCATTCTGCGAATTTTGCGAATTTTGCGGGATCAACGTTGCGCGACTATGAATATACATTTTAACCCGGTAGGCGTCATTGGCGCCGGGAGTTTCGGCACGGCAGTGTCCAATTTGCTGGCACACAACAGCGACGTGCTGCTATTCAGCAGAAAGCCGGAAACAGTGCGGCAAATCAATACGGATCGGCGGCATTACGGCGTGAAAATATCCGGGCGCATTACGGCCACCAGCGATCTGGAAGAAATTGCGCGCCGCTGCGTGCTAATTTTTCCCGTGGTGCCTTCTACTAGTTTTCGCCGGATGATGCAGGCGCTGGGACCCTACTTGCGGCCACACCATATCCTCATCCACGGCACCAAAGGCTTCGACTTGAAAGATATGGAAGAAAGCGCGCTGAACGTTCCCGGCACGCAGGTCACGCGCGCCCAGGTGCGCACCATGAGCGAGGTAATCCTCGAGGAAAGCAGCGTGGTGCGAGTCGGCTGCCTGTCGGGTCCCAACCTGGCCGCAGAAATCATGGCCGGGCAACCGACCGCCACGCTCGTGGGCAGTCATTTTCGCGAAGTGATTCAGGCCGGACAACAATCCCTAAACAGCCGGCAATTTCACGTTTTCGGTTCGTACGACCTGCTGGGCGCCGAACTGGCCGGCGCACTCAAAAACGCCATCGCGCTCGGCGCAGGGATCCTGGAAGGCCTGGGAATGGGCCGAAATATTCAGGGTCTGCTCATAGCCCGCGGACTGGCGGAAATGGTCTATTTCGGCAATGCGCTGGGCGCGTCCAGCCAGGCGTTCATCGGCGTAGCCGGCATCGGAGATCTCGTCACCACCGCCACCAGCACCAATAGCCGGAATTTTAGCTTCGGTATGCGCCTCGCCGGTGGCGAAAATGCCGCCAAAATCCGGGAAACGATGCCGGAACTGGCCGAGGGCGTCCGAACGCTCCGAATCGCGTACGGCCTCGCCAGACAATACAAATTGCACGCGCCCATTATTTCTACACTGCACAGCGTGGTTTTTGAAGGTTTGTCCGTCGAAAAAGCCCTCGAGTATCTGATGGCCTATCCGTATGCCGTGGACGTGGACTTTTTGTAGGCGCCGGTCAACCCGTGAAAAAGATGTACAAGTATCCTTACCTTTGCCTGGAAACCGCTTTTTTATGACGGAACCATCACAACTGCTCTACGATACGGAACGATTCGTTGAAGATTATTTCAACCAAAACGTTGAACCGCAATTCGTCTTCCACAACCTGGAACACACCGCCCAAACGGTGGCCGCGTCCAGAACGATCGGCGAAGGCTTCCGACTGCCGGAGCAGGAAATGACCCTGCTCCTGCTGGCTACCTGGTTCCACGATACCGGATACGCCGCCGGCCCGGCAGACCACGAAGAGCGCAGCTGCCGCTTCGCCGAAGCCTTCCTCCAAGATAAACTGCCCGCACACGATATCGCAACCGTAACGGCCTGTATCCGCTCGACCAAGGTGCCCCAAAAACCGGAAAGCCTGCTCGAACAAATCATCTGCGATGCCGACCTCAGCCACCTGGGTATGGAAACGTACTGGGAACGCAACAGCCGCCTGCGCCAGGAATTTAACCTGACCCGCGGAATCCTTATGAACGACCAGGAATGGGTGGACTTTGAACTGAATTTCATGCTCAACCACGAGTACCACACCACCGTCGCCAAAGAACTGTTCGACAAAAGAAAAGCCAAACACATCCAACAACTGGTCAAACAAAAACACCGACTCAATCCCCAAATGCCGCTCTCCGAAGAGGAACGCGCGCTGATCGAACAAAAAGGAAAAGAAAAGGACGTCGTCGGAAAAGTCCTCAAAGAAACGGAAACCGAACTCAAACTCTCCCGATTCGGCCGCGGCGTGGAAACCATGTACCGAACAACCTACCGCACGCATACCAACCTCAGCCAAATGGCCGATAGCAAGGCCAACCTCATGCTCTCGGTCAATGCCATCGTGATCTCTATCCTGATCTCTAACCTGCTGCCCAAACTCAACAGCGAAAACAAAGAACTCGTCCTACCCACCGTCATGCTCACGGCCACCTGCCTGGGCTCCATGATCTTTGCCACCCTCAGCACCCGCCCAAAAGTAACGGAAGGGAAAGTGACCAAAGAGGCCATCAAACAACGCAAAGCCAACCTGCTCTTCTTCGGAAATTTCTATAATATGCCGCTCGACGACTTCCAGTGGGGCGTCAATGAAATGCTGAAAGATCCCGACTTTCTGTACAGCTCCATGAGCCGCGATTTGTACTTCCTCGGAAAAGTCCTGGCGCAGAAATACAAATACCTCAGCATCTGCTACAATATTTTTATGTACGGACTAATTATATCCGTGCTCGCTTTCGGTATTTCTTACCTGGCAAAATAAATCTCCTCTCCCACTACAAAATTCTCCCGGCTTGTCTGCCCTCGTCATTATACCGACTTACAACGAAAAGGAAAATATCCAAGCGATTATCGGGGCGGTCTTCGCCTTGAAACAGGGTTTTCACATACTGATCGTGGACGACGGCTCGCCGGACGGCACGGCGGATATCGTACGCGACTTGCAGCGCATTTTCGACCAGGAACTCCACCTCCTCGAACGCGCAGGCAAACTGGGTCTCGGAACGGCCTATATCGCCGGCTTCCGATGGGGCCTGGAACGCGGCTATGACTATTTCTTCGAAATGGACGCCGATTTTTCCCACAACCCGCAAGATCTCCCACGTTTGCTCGCAGCCTGCCGCGACGAAGGCGCCGACCTCGCAGTCGGCTCCCGCTACTGCCGGGGCGGTAACGTGGAAAACTGGCCCCTGGATCGTATCATCCTCTCCTACGGCGCATCGCTCTACACCCGCCTGATTCTCTGGATGCCCGTGGCCGACCCAACCGCCGGCTTTATCTGCTACAAACGCGCCGTACTCGCCGCCATTGACCTGAATAAAATCCGCTTCATCGGCTACGCCTTCCAAATCGAAATGAAATTCGCCGCTTATACGCTCGGATTTAAAGTGCGCGAAACGCCGATCACCTTTAAAGACCGGGAAAAAGGCCAATCCAAAATGTCGCTCCGTATTATCCGGGAAGCCATGTTCGGCGTACTGCAAATGCGCTGGCGCGCATTTTGGCATTCGTACCGCCTAACCAACTGATTGCTGCAAATCCGCACCCACCCGCATCCGCGCCTCCAGCCACCAAAAACCGGTAATGGTGAACAAAGCCATAAAACCCATCACCTGCCAAAGTACGTCGTACCCCCAAACCGCAATCAACTGGGTGCCGGCCAACGGCGCTAATATGTTCGCCACCGAATAGGCCATGGTGTATAAAGCCATATACTGCCCCTGACTGCCCTGCGCCTGCGCCCGACTGAACACGAAATTCGTGCTGAACGGCATCACGAATATCTCTCCAAATGACATGATCACCATATACACGAGCGCCGGAATCATCCCGCTCCCATGATGCACGCTCAAAGCAAAATACGCCAATCCGTACAACAGCAACCCAACCCGAATATACGCCATCGGCGCGCGCCGACCTTCCATCCGGTAAATTAACGGCATCTCCAGCAAAAATACAATCAACCCGTTGATGGCAGCCACCAACCCGATGCGCGCTTCACTCCAGTGGAAAATCTCTTTGAAAAATACCGGCACCGTCCAGATCAATTGCATAAAAACAATAGCGTTCAACACCGTCAACGCGCAAAAGGCCAGGAATGCCCGATCCAGATACGGAGAGGATCGAGGCGCCGCAGCAACCCCTTCCTCTAATTCAGCCGCCGCCGCCGCCCGCGCCGGAGGCGTCAAAAGCCACAGCAAAACCGCCGCAAACAGGCAGGACAGCCCGTCCACCCAAAATAACCAATGCCAGCCGATCGCAGCCAACAAGCCGCCCAACGCAGGCGCGACCGTCCAGCCCAGATTCACGGCCATCCGATACAGGGAAATGGAACGCGTGCGGGTCTCCGGGGTGCTGTGCCGCGCAATCGCCACCGAATTGGCCGGGCGAAATACCTCCGATACCAAACTTAGAAAAAAAACCGCGCCACACATCCACCAAAAATCCCGCAGGCTCATCACGACCAACAACATCAACCCGTTCAGCACCAGACTGGCCAACTGCACGTTGTGATAACCCAACCGATCGGTCAGCCGACCGCCGATAAACGCCCCGGCCAAAGCGCCAAAACCAAAGCAGCCCATCACGTAACCGGCCTCGCGAATGCCAAAACCCAAATGCTGCGTCAAATACACCGTCATGAATGCGACCACCATAGCGCCACATCGGTTGATCAGACTGACCAGCGAAAGAAACCAGATCGTCGCAGGAATACCCAAGTAGGCGTCGCGCCAATGATGAAAAAGCCGGATAAACATTGATTTTTTTTTCTTTTTTATTATTAAAATATTTAAATTTTAATGTATTTATAAAAAATGAATTAGGTCATTTTCATATAAAAAATGACATCTTGCCGAACAGGCTTTTGTTTGTAATGCCGGAATTGCAAGGGCAACTCGCCCAACCGTAATCCTTCTTGGGAAACCGCGGACAGGCGCCAAAAGTTTCCTTGTGCGCTAGCAAGCAAAAACAAAAGGTAACTGATTAGACAAACCCCGAAGGGGTGACATTATTCTGCCGGTTACGTATTATTGAGTTTGCGGAACGAATATTTGGGAACAATATCAGCCATTCGGTCGCTAGATAACTAGTTACAAACAAAACGCCGGTTGCAGATTGCAGCCGGCGCCGTTCATACAATAGAAAGGATTAGTATCGTCCGATGATCGCAGATCGAAACGCGCTGTTCAAGCCGTATCCTGCGAATTTCCGCCGCTAAAATCTAAACTTTACACAGAAGCGCAAATTTTTATTGCAGTATTTTTATTGCAGAAAAAATATTTTAATTTGTTTTAATGCGTAATTTTTTATGCCATAAATACAAGTGCCATCCATGAGGCCGCCTGCCGGTTGATCTGCCTGCGCGCCGATTGCCGCAAAATTTCCAGTTTTCAACGCCGCGCAGACTATCAATACGCCCGCGCAAACAGCACCCGACGATTGCTGGGTTTGCCGGTACGGACACACTTGCCGGCCTCCTCAGGCGCATCGAGCGGGATGCAACGAATTGTAGCCTTGGTAAGTTCCTTGATCTCCAGTTCGGTCGCAGTTTCGCCGTCCCAGTGCGCGGACACAAAACCGCCCTTGTGCTCCAGCGTATGCTCGAATTCTTCCCAGGTATCCACGCGGGTGATGCGCTCGTCGCGGAATTGCTTCGCGCGCTCGAAGAGGTTGCGCTGAATATCGTCGAGGAGCTGCGTCACGTAGTTTGCAATACCTTCCAGGGGCGCATTTGTTTTTTCGCGGGTATCGCGGCGGGCGACTTCCACTTGTCCGGCATCGAGATCGCGCTGACCGAGGCCCAGCCGCACCGGCACGCCGATCATTTCGTACTCGGCGAATTTAAAGCCCGGGCGGTTCTGGTCGTCGTCGTCCACCTTTACGGAAATGCCTTTCGCGCGGAGTTCGTCGGCGATTTGCGCCGCCACGCGCATGAGTTCGGGCGCCGGTTTCGGAATCGGCACGATGACCACCTGAATCGGCGCCAATTTGGGCGGGAGTACCAGGCCCTCGTCGTCGGAGTGCGTCATAATCAAGCCGCCGATCAGTCGGGTAGATACGCCCCACGAAGTAGCCCACACGTACTCCTGCTGGTTTTCTTTGTTGAGGAAAAGCACGTCGAACGCCTTGGCAAAATTTTGTCCCAAAAAGTGCGACGTGCCGGCCTGCAGGGCTTTGCCGTCCTGCATCAAGGCCTCGATACAAAAAGTTTCGTCGGCGCCGGCAAAACGTTCGTTGGCCGTTTTATAGCCTTTAATCACCGGCATCGCCATGTATTCTTCTGCAAAATGAGCGTACACGTCCAAAATCTTCAGCGTTTCTTCCATCGCTTCTTCTTTGGTAGCATGCGCCGTATGACCCTCCTGCCAAAGAAATTCGGTCGTGCGAAGGAACGGGCGCGTACGCATTTCCCAACGCACAACATTCGCCCACTGATTGATCAAAATAGGCAGATCACGGTAAGATTGCACCCATTCGCGGTACGTATTCCAGATAATCGTCTCGGAGGTCGGCCGCACAATCAATTCTTCTTCCAGTTTCGCCTCCGGATCCACAATCACGCCGCCGCCATTCGGATCATTTTTTAACCGATAGTGGGTCACTACGGCGCATTCTTTGGCGAAGCCTTCCACGTGGGCCGCTTCTTTGCTCAAAAAACTTTTGGGGATAAACAGCGGAAAATAGGCGTTCACGTGGCCCGTTTGCTTGAACATCGCGTCCAGCGTATCGCGCATTTTTTCCCAGATAGCAAATCCATGGGGTCGAATCACCATGCAGCCGCGCACCGGCGACTCGTCGGCCATGCGGGCTTTTTGCACGATATTCAAATACCATTTCGAATAATTTTCTGCGCGGGGAGTAATTTCTTTTGCCACGTTCGAATGCTGCTTGAGTGAAAATTAATGTTACTTTTGGCGGTTTCCGAGGTCTAATAAAAGGCATTTTAACATTTAAAACCCGCAAAACCGGGTAATTAAGCGAACTTTAACAAGGCCTCAGCGCGAGTTTAAATACTCGTTAACCAAAAAATGCGTGCAAAGGTAATATTTTTGAACCTGAATTCACGCGGATTGCATCTTTACTAAAACAACGTTCGTCATGAAAGCAAAAAATAGTGTTTCGCTCTGGTCACTGGTCGCCCTGTTGACCGCCGCCTTCCACCTGCCGATATGCGCGCAGGATGACTTGTACTACGACCCGGATCGGGATATGCGCTCCCGCCCCACCCAACGCCAGGACGAAAGCCTGGTGACGCGCCGATATGAAGATACGGAATCTGGATACGACGACGAATATTACGACTACGAAGACGACTACGCCTACGAATATGCCTCCCGAATCCGCCGTTTCCACCGCCCGGTAACGGTTGTGGACTATTACGACCCGTTCTTCGTGGACTTGTACTTCTACGATCCGTTTTTCCTGCCCGGCGCCAGTATCTACACCTGGGGCAATAACGACTACTGGACCTGGCGCCGCTGGAACCGCTGGAACCGCTTCAACAACTGGGGCTGGAACAATCCCTACGCGGGCTGGGGATGGAATTCCTGGAACTACGGCCCGGGCTGGGGCGGCAACTGGGGCTGGAATTCCTGGAATGCCTGGAATAACACCTATGTGTTCAATAACTACTACTACGACCCGTACTGGACCTGGAACGGCTGCAACCCTTATTACGGCAATAACTGGAACGGCCACCATTTCAACAACAACACGGGCGGCAACAATGGCTACACGCCCCGTACCTACACCGGCGTGCGGCGAGGCGGAACCACCATCAAAACGGACGGCTACGCCCGCATCAACGACAACGGCCGCATCGTGGATAAAGGCGACCGTAATGTGCCGACCATCGAACTGCAGCCTAAAAATAACGGCCGCCAAATTGACAGCGACCGCGAACCCCTGCGCGCCGACGATCGCAACGCCGTGCCGGCCCGCGAAAACCGAAAACCGCCCGCCACACGCGGAAATGATTCGCCAACCCGCGAAACGCCCGCCACACGCCCAAACCGGGAACCGGCCCGGGAAGTGCGCCCGCGCACGGAAACACCCGCCGCACGACCCGGCGACGATGCGCCAAACCGCCCGTCGTATGACCGACCGACCCGGGAAGAACGCCCGGCTCGCCCGTCGTATGACCGCCCGGCTACCGAAGAACGCTCCAGCCGCCCGTCGTATGACCGCCCGGCTACGGAAGAACGCTCCAGCCGCCCGTCGTACGACCGCCCGGCTACGGAAGAACGCTCCAGCCGCCCGTCGTATGACCGCCCGAGCGGCGGCAGCGATCGCCCGAGTCGCTCCGGCGGCGACACGCCCAGCCGAAACAACAGCCCGTCCGGCAATAGCGGTAGCAAAAACGCGCCCTCCGGCCGGGGCGGCCGGAATTAAGCGCATGGAAATGCGCTAAAAATGGAGAGGTTGTTTAAAAAGTATTTCGCCGCCGGAGGCGGCGAAATAAAATGATGTTTAGGCGCCTGTTTTTTGATTTTTTCTAAAAAAATAAAAAAACAGGCGCCTAAATAAACTGTTTTTTCGTTTAAAAAGGCGTCAATAGCCTTGTTACACAACCCACTGCGCCACCCCAAAAAGCGCCACACAAATAGCGTCATGAAAAACAAGATCATCCTCCTCGCGCTGGCGTCTTTCAGTACCAGCCTCTTCGGACAATCCGTCTCCGACGCCGTTCGCTACGCCAACCTACAACCGGGCGGCTCTGCCCGCTTTATGGGCGCCGGGGGGGCATTTGGCGCACTGGGCGCCGATTTTGGCGTACTGAGCGTCAACCCAGCCGGATTAGCCATGTACCGTACCAACGAATTGGTGTTTACCCCGGCACTCAAATTCGCGCAATCAGCAACCGCACTCGAAGGCGCCGGCAATGCGCAATTCAACGACGACGTGAGCAGTTTCGGCTTCGCTAATGTCGGACTCGTGTTCAATACCAGTCCGCGGTATTCCAAATGGACGACCTTCAACTTCGGACTGGGGCTGAACAGACAGCAAAATTTCCAACAAAGTATCTACTACGAAGGCTGGGGCAACGGCACCATCCTCAATGGATGGTACAAGGAGGCCGACGAGGTACTCAACGACGGCGGCAAGGTAGAGGATCTGTACGCGCACGGCGCGCGCCTGGGCGTGGACGCCAACGCCATTTATCCCCAAAACGGCGTCTGGTCATACGATTTTATTAATAATCCACAGGCGGATATCCGGCGCGTTCAATCGCTGCTGAGCAGCGGCGGCGTCCAGGAAATGGTGTTTTCCTTCGCCGGAAATTACGACGAGCGCGTCATGATCGGCGCAACCGTGGGCGTGCCGTTTGTCAACTACCGCCTGGAAGGAACGTACGAAGAAAGCGATGCAGATCAGAACGTCGAGTATTTCGACAACCTGGTCTTCACCGAATACCTGCGCACGCAGGGGGTCGGCGTCAACCTCAAGATGGGCGTCGTCCTCCGACTCACGCAATCGCTGCGCCTCGGCGGCGCATTCCACACGCCTACCCTGATGGGACTGACGGATAATTTCAGCAATACGTTCTCCTACGATTATACCGACAACTCGGGCAGCAATAGTAAGCAGGTAGAATCGCCGGAAGGGGTATTCGACTACCGCCTGCGCACACCCTGGCGCGCAATCGCCAGCGCCGCTTTTTTAGTACGACAATACGGATTCCTAAGTGCCGATCTAGAGTGGGTGGACTACGGCGCCAATCGCTACAATTTTACCTCGGATATCGCCAGCACGGCGAACGAACAACTGGAACGGGCGATAAACAGCGAAATTCAGCGCAATCTCCAGCAAACAATGAATGTCCGCCTGGGCGCCGAAGCGGCAATCAACGTCTTCCGGCTACGCGCCGGACTGAACCTGCTCGGCAAACCATACGAAGGACAAACGGGCTTCAACACCGCGATCACAGGCGGCGCCGGCCTGCGGTTTGAATCGTTCTACCTCGACCTTGGCTTCCGGCGCAATACCGGCAGCGCCGGCGTTCAACCTTATTCCGACGCACCGGTGGCGAACGCCGACCTGCGATCCAGCGAGTGGCTGATGACGGCTGGGTTTAAGTTTTAGCCCGATCCGTCTGCGTTGTAAAATGAGGCTTTTGGCGCCGGCCGAGTATTTGCCATACGCGCAATCACAGCAATAGCAATTCCACGTCCTCCCGACTGAGTCGCGGCGCCTCGCCGCCGGCGGCGAACAGCTCTTGGCCGAGCGCTTTTTTGCGTTCCTGCAATATCCGGATTTTCTCCTCAATGGTTTCGCGGGCAATGAAGCGCAGAGCCGTCACCGGGCGGGTTTGTCCGATACGGTGGGCGCGGGCGATCGCCTGATCTTCTGAAGCCGGATTCCACCAGGGGTCGAGTACGAATACGTAATCGGCCGCCGTGAGGTTGAGGCCGACGCCCCCGGCTTTGATGGTCATAAAAAACGCCTGAACGCCGGCGTCTTCCTGAAATTTTTGCACCTCCCGCGCGCGGTCAGCCTGAGCCGTCGCACCGGTCAGCCAGGCATAACGAAAACCCTGCGCGTCGAATTCCTGGCGGAACAACTGCAGATGTTTTTCAAAACTACTAAAAAACAAGGCTTTGTGCCCGGCCCGGCGAATCACATCCCATTGAGCCAGCACATCTTCGTATTTGCCGCTGCCGCCGGCGTAACTTTCATCCGCGAGGATGGGGTGGTTGGCGATTTGGCGGAGGCGCATCAGGGCTTGCAAGGCCTGCAGGCGCGTTTTCGGATCGTCGAACAGGTTGAGAATCTGGTTGCGCATGGCAGATTTTATTTGCTCATAGCGCTTGTGTTGCTCCGGCAGCATTTCCGTGTAAAAAATTTGCTCGCTCAACGGCGGCAATTCGGGCGCTACCTCTTCTTTGGTGCGCCGCAGAAAAAAGGGCCGTACCCGGTTGAACAGACTTTGGCGCGCTTTTTCATTTTGCTGCTTTTCAATGGGAATTTGAAAATGCTCCCGAAATGCCGTGAAGGAACCCAGCGTATCCGGGTTGATGAACTCCATTTGCGTCCATAAATCCGCCAGCGAATTTTCAATGGGCGTGCCGCTAAGTGACAGCCGGTACGCGCTTTTGAGCGCGCGCACCACCTTAGAGGCTTCGGAATCCCGGTTTTTTATTTGTTGGCTCTCATCAAGTATGACGGCTTCCCAGGCAATTTTTTGCAGCAGGGCCATATCTTGCCGCGCGGTTTGATAGGTCGTAAGTACCACGTCGTATCCGCTGAGCGCCCGGGCGTCTTTCAGGCGTTTGGGGCCGGTATGCGCGTAGGCGAACAGCGAGGGTGCGAACCGGGCGATCTCGCGCTGCCAGTTGAACACCAGCGAAGCCGGCAGAATGATAAGCGCCTGCAGGGGCTTTAATTCCGACTGATAGGCGTTGAACAGGTCGAGCTGAAGCAGGCTGTCACGCTGGACGGGCGCCGTCCGCGCGTTTTTTATATACAACAGCAGCGCAATGGTTTGCAGGGTTTTCCCCAGGCCCATGTCGTCGGCCAGACAAGCGCCGAAGCCGTGCTGGTAATGGCCGACCAGCCACTTGACGCCGGTCATTTGGTACGGACGGAGCGTCGCTTTCAGTTCCGGCCCGGGCTGATAGGCCACCGCTTCCGGATCAATAATGGGAAAATCGCCGGCGCCGGGTTCCAGCAAGCCCGCCGATTCCAGCAACGTAAAAAGCGGCTTGCGCAGGCGCAGGCGATCTTCGGCGTCGGGCTCCAGTGCCTGCGCCAGATCGGCGTACTTTGTAAACCATTCCTCGGGTATCAGAAACCAGGTATCGTCCGGCAAGGGAAAAAAACGGTTGCCCTTTTTGAGATACGGGACGAAATCTTTGAACGGAAATTGATTTTCCCCAATACGGGCAATCCCGTGCACGTCAAACCAGTCGCCCGTCGCGCCGGTCTGTAACTCCAGCCGGCCGGACAACATGGACAAGCGCTTGTCCTCCACCATGGGAAGCGCCGGCTCGAAACCGACGGCCTCCAGCGCGCTGTGATGCACGGCCAGCCAATGCAGCAAGCCGGGCAGGCCGGCGTTTTCCGGGCTGTCGAATTTGAAGTAGCGCCCCTCCGGTTGGAGGCCGAGGTTGCGCAAGGCCTCCGTCATGCGGGCTTCGGCGGGCATATCGCGCGTGACCTTTCGGACGCGCACCTCGTCGCTGTCGTCCGGAAATTCGACGGTCGTCACGCCATCGCGGCGCTCACCGGATAAAAATTCTGCGCCTTCATACAGAAAAACCGGCTTGAGGAGCCAGCTGTTGTCGAGCACGTTTTCCGTCATCTCCAGCCGCACACCCTGCAGCGCCTTGCGTTCTTCCACGGCGAAGCCTTCGGCCTCGATGCGGGATCGGCGCACCGTTTTGGCGATGAAGGTTTTAAAATACATTCGGGTTTTATCCGGCGGAATCAGGATCACCTCTTTGGTGCGGAAAGGTTTGACCATATTCCCGTTGATACCCGGCACGCGAAACAGCGTGTAGCCGATAAGCAGCCAGGCAGGCTCCGTGTTGGTGAGCGGCAGCACGTCGCGGTCGCGGATCGTCCACTTTTCCTCTTCGGCGCCCAGTTGGAGGCGGTACTCCAGTCCTTGTGCCGTTTTTTTAAAATGCAAATGCGGCAACAATTCCTCCCGGGCGTAGGCAATCAGCACATCCTTGACCAGCGACCGGCGTTCGGCGTCGAGCGCCAGCGGAAAACGGAGGCGAAACAGCTCGCCGAGCAACTGATCCAGCTGCCGATGGACATATCCTTCGATGGTCGGGCGAACCGACGGTTCCTCCAACAATCGCTCCAGCGATGGCGCTGTGCGCGCTTTAGGCGGACGAAATTTTTCTTCCAGGGCTTTAGGCTGCAAACCGGCGATCAGATCGAACAGCCGCTGCAAATCCGGACTGAGCGGAATTTGGTGCGCATCCAGGGTGTTGGGCAGCGCTTTTTGGACAATATGCGTGAAGGTTCCTTCGCGATCGGTTTGCACGATATACGCGGACGGCAGGTATAGTCCTTCTTGAAACGGATAAAGATTACAAACGACCTGAGGTGGCATAGCGCGGGCGCGGGCGACAAAAACGACTTGGATAAATAAATAGGGAACTATTGACCTGATTTACAGCAAAAACTTTCCTTTTTCGTATATTTTTTCGCCGTCGGTCCAAATTTCACCGGCTTCCGTCATATCGGTAATCAGATCCCAGTGGATTGAAGATTCATTTTTCCCACCGGTATGCAGATAGCTTTGTCCGATGGCCATGTGAATGCTGCCGCCTATTTTCTCGTCGAACAGGATATTTTTCGTGATTCGGCTGATGTCGTAATTCGTGCCGATGGCCGCTTCGCCAAAGCGCCGAGCGCCGGGAATGGAAAAGACATAGTCGAGAAAATCCTGTCCACGGGAAGCTTGCCAGCGTTCGATCAGCCCGTCTTTCACCCAAAGCCGTACGTTTTCCACTTCGTGCCCCATATAAATAGCCGGGTAGGAAAAAAATATCTGCCCGTTCACGCTGTCCTCCACCGGACCGGTAAACACCTCGCCCGAGGGCATATTCGCCCGGCCATCGGAGTTAATCCAGATACGATCTTTGGTAGAGAACGTGATATCCGTGCCGTTGGAAATATAGCGTATAGCGCTGCATTTGTTGAGGTGATCCACGATGGTCTGCTGCGTGGCGCGCAATTTTCGCCATTCGGCGGCGGGATCTTCGTGGAAGAGTTTACAGGCGCCGAACACGAAGTCCTGGTATTCGCTCAGGCTCATGCCGGCCTCCTGGGCTGCGGCGTCGGTGGGGAATTGGCAGAGACAGCGCGCCAGAGATTTGGCGGCGATGCGCTCGAAAAACATCTTTTGGATGGGCGCCATGGTTCCCTGCCAGCGCGTCGCGCGGTCGGCCGGCACATTTTGCGATTCGCGCAGGTTGTACGGGGCGCGGATACTCAGGTAGCGGTCGTAGGTTTCCGTGGCTATTTTTTGGAGCGTCGGCGGCCTGTTCAGCGCTTCGTCCGATCCGTGAGACAGCAATAGCAGATCGCGCTCGCGAAAGCTCAGATCGTAGTCCACCACCGCCGCGCCAGCCTCCAGCACCGCACGGTACGTCTCGCGCAACAGCGGCTCCGCCAACATAGTCGTGGAGATAAACACTTTGTCGCCGGGTCGTACTTCCAGGCAGTAGTGGGTGAGCAGCTGCGCGTACCGTTTGAGGATATCGTTCATCTTGTTTTTTCTTTGCGGCAAAGGTAATAAACTTTGAGGACGGTGCACGAAGCCTGCGAGCCGAGGGAAAATGTACCTGCTGATTGTATTCTGACAGGTCGGTTAAATTTTTACCTCAAATACCCGTAATTTTGTGGCATGGCACATTTCCTCGACCAGCTCAACGACGTTCAACGCGCGGCAGTAACAACCACCGAAGGCCCGATCCTGGTAATCGCAGGGCCTGGTTCGGGCAAAACGCGCGTCCTGACCTATCGAATCGCCCACCTGATCGAAAAAGGCGCGGCGCCTTGGGAAATATTGGCGCTCACCTTCACCAACAAATCCGCCCGGGAAATGAAAGAACGCATCGCCGGCGTGGTGGGCGACCGCGCGGAATCGGTGTGGGCTGGTACTTTTCACGCTATATTCGCCCGGATATTGCGGGTGGAAGCCGCTAAAATTGGATATCCGGCCAGTTTCACGGTGTACGATTCCGACGATACGACCAGCCTCCTCCGCACGCTGATCAAAGAGAAAAATCTCGATCCAAACACCTACAATCCGGCGACGATCCGCACGCGGATTTCCCTGGCAAAAAGCAACCTACTCTCGCCCAGCGCGTACCGGGGAAACGCAGCATTGCAACAAGAGGATCTCGCCGCCCAAAGACCTTATTTAGCGGACGTTTATGAAGCCTACGTCCAGCGCTGCCGGCGCGCCGGCGCCATGGATTTTGACGACCTGCTGTTTCAGTTGTACCGACTGTTTCGAGAGAATCCGGACAATGTGCTGGACAAATACCGCAAAAAGTTTCGCTACCTGCATGTGGACGAGTTTCAGGATACGAATTTTCTCCAGTACGCGATCCTGCGCCAGCTCGCGCGCTACGACGGCAGCTCCGAAAACATCTTTGCCGTCGGCGACGACGCGCAGAGCATCTACGCGTTCCGCGGCGCAACCATAGATAATATCCTCGATTTTGAAAAAGATTATCCGCGACTGCAGACCTTCAAATTGGAGCAAAACTACCGCTCTACCCACCACATCGTCGCGGCAGCCAATGAAGTCATTTCAAATAATCGCCGACAGCTGAATAAAACCATCTGGACGGATAAAAACGAAAGCCGGCACATCAAACTGCTCAAATGCCTCACCGACGATGAGGAGGCGCGCAAAGTGGCGGACTTGATCCTAGAGCAAAAACACCGGTATCACCTGCCCAATTCGGAAATTGCAATTTTGTATCGTACCAATGCGCAAAGCCGAAAGTTTGAGGAGCAACTGCGCCGCCACAACCTGTCTTACAAAATATTCGGCGGCTTATCTTTCTACCAACGCAAAGAGGTGAAAGACCTGGTGGCTTACCTGCGCCTCAGCGTCAATCCGCATGACGAAGAGGCCTTCCGGCGGGTAATTAACTATCCGACCCGAGGCTTAAGTGCAGCGACGGTGGACAAACTCGGCCAATTAGCCGCCGATCGCGGACTCAGTATGTGGGACGCGATGCTTTTGCCGGAATTGGCGCTCACGGACCGCGCCCGCAAGGCGCTCGGCGCTTTCCGCAAAATGGTGGATCTCTGGAGCGCGCGCGCGCGGCAGGATAATGCCTACAAACTCGCCAGTGATATTTACCGGCAGTCGGGTCTCCAGGATGCCTTAAAAGCAGATACGACCACGGAGGGAATCAGCAGGCAGCAAAACGCCCAGGCTGTGCTGGATGGTATCAGCGAGTTTTCGGACACCGGCCTCGACGCAGCCGGCGCCATCGCCGGCGAAGACCGAACGCTGGCCGCCTATCTCCAAACCATCACCCTGCTGACCGATTCCGATACGGCAAGCGACGACCGCGATTATATCACCCTCATGAGCACGCACGCCGCTAAAGGCTTGGAGTTTCGGAGCGTTTTTGTGACCGGTATGGAAGATAATCTTTTCCCGTCTTATATGGCGCGTGAGGAGCCGAACGGACTGGATGAAGAAAGACGGTTATTTTATGTGGCTATTACCCGAGCCAAAGAACACCTCACGATTTCTTATGCCCAAACCCGCTACCGCTTCGGACAAGTCCGGGAAAGCAAGCCCTCCGGTTTTCTCACGGAAATTCAACCCACGCATTTCGAAGCCGTCGGCGGTATCGGCGCCGGCCGAAATACCGCGCTCCCCGAAACTTACAACCAACCACGCGCCGCAGTAAGCGGCAATTTCGCAACGCCCAACCGCCGCAGCCAGACCCTCAAAACCGCCCCGCCACCGCCAAATTTCCAAGCCGCGCCACCCGATAAAATTGTCGAAGGCTGTAAAGTACTGCACCTGAAATTCGGAGAAGGCCTCGTGACGGCCATCGAAGGCCCGCGAGACGGTAAGGTGGCGACGATTCAATTTATCAACGATGAGTTGCCGGAACGAAGAATTGTCCTCAAATTTGCAAAACTGCAATTGCTATAATTTCCCGCAGAATTCGCGGAATTCGCAGATTACGCGGAAACTTAGATTATTATTTCCCGCGGAATTCGCGGAATTCGCAGATTATGCGAGCAATTTAAATTATAATTTCCCGCGGAATTCGCGGGAGCTCTTATTGATTAATTTATGCCTGTTCTTCTCGTCCTCTTCTTCCTCCTTTTCACCGCCCGCCCTGAGCCTGTCCAACAACCGGGCGTTCCTGCCGACGTACAGTCGCTGTTGACGAAGTACGCCTGCGCAACTTGCCACCAGGCAGACAAAAAACTCATCGGGCCGTCCTGGAAAGACATCTCCAAAAAAAAGTACGCTAAAAAGCGGTTCATCGAACTCGTGTACAAACCCGAGCCGGGCAACTGGCCGGGCTACCCGCCGATGGTTGCCCAACCCACCGTGCCGAAGGCCGATCTGGGAAAAATTGCCGACTGGGTTGCTAAATTATAGCGCATCCTGCTATAAGAACAACCGCCCTGTCCGGTTACGCCATGCCGCAATATATGTACGATGTCATCGAGGAACTCAGTAAACGCCTGGCCGGACCGCTGCCGGGCCCGGAGGCGCAATACCGCATGGCTTTCTTGCGGCGTATCGAGGATCTCGCCCGAATAAACGGCGTGCCGGATCATGCGCGGACGGCCTGCGTGCTGCACCTGCTGCACTGGGAAGCAGGCGCCTGGCGTACGGTGTTGATTCAGCGCACCGCGAATCCGCGCGACCGGCACGCAGGGCAGGTGAGTTTTCCAGGCGGACGACACGAAATACAGGACGCCTCGCTGGAACAAGCCGCACTGCGGGAAACCGAAGAGGAAGTCGGCGTGCCGCCCTCGGCGATCCGGATCCTCGGTCGGCTGACCGAATTGTACATTCCGGTCAGCAACTACCTGGTGCATCCTTTCGTCGGCATCTTGGAAAAACCGGCGCGTTTTACGCCCCAACCCGGCGAGGTTGCCGATATTATCCGGCCGCCTATGCAGCTCTTTTATGATGAAGCCCACTGCAAGCGCGGAGACGTACACGTCGCGGAAGGCGTCCCACTGAAAGACGTCCCCCATTTTTCCGTGTCCGACCGTATCGTATGGGGCGCTACGGCGATGATTTTGAGCGAGTTTTTAGCGCTGTTTCCGGAAGGATTGGATTAGAAGCCGTACTAGAACCTGCGCGTTCGCGGGAAATCCTTAACAGGGAATTAACGACGTATTAACAAAATCATATTTCAACCACACGCTACCTTGCAGCCTATTCTGTTCGAGGCAATGTCCTGCGCCTGATTATGCTCAAACACTGTAAATGCCTTTTTGCCCTCGTGGTGCTTTTTGTCTTCGCGGTCGCCGAGCTGACCGACGCTGAAGCACGTAAGGTATTGACCGGCATAGAACACAGCGACCTGTCTTGGGAATACGCATCCGAAAGTGGGGCAGACGAAGAGATCGAAGATGAGGTAACGCTTGAATCGGGCGGCTCGGATGATGCAGAAGCGGGAGCGGCGCCAATGGGATTGAGAACAGCGGCGGCCGCGCCGATTTGCCCGGGACACCGCGCATTAATCCGGCTTCATTATACTGCCGCTGCCGCCCGCGCCAGGCACACAAACGCGCGTTTGCTGCAACGCGTCCGCCCGCCCTTTTTTATCCTTTATTGTCGTTTTAGCGGTGCGCTCCCCGGAATAACTGCCTAACGCAGACGGGGATATTTGCCTTCGGCTACCTGTTTTCTCCCTACCGCGCGTGCCGAAATCGGCTTTTCCATCTTCTATTGGTTCACTCTCCGCAAAAACGGCCTGCATTTCACGTCCGTTCAACGCGTTTTCCTTTTCTATATTCATGCGTACACATCAAAAAAATAGCGTGCCGGCCGATGGTTTGGCAGGCCTAAAACAATACTGGTCTGAGGATGCCTCCTCTGGACTGATCGTATTCCTGCTGGCGCTGCCGCTCAGCCTTGGTATCGCTAAAGCCTCCGAATTTCCGCCCCTGATGGGTTTGGTCACAGCCATCATCGGCGGGATGGTCGTTAGTTTTTTTGCCGGATCGCGCCTGACCATCAAAGGCCCGGCGGCAGGGCTGATCGTGATCGTGGCCGGCGCAGTAACCGAATTTGGCGGCGGTGAAACCGGCTGGAAACTCGCCCTGGGCGCCATGGTGGTCGCCGGATTGATTCAGATCCTGTTCGGTCTGTTTAAACTAGGCCGCCTGGCCGATTTTTTCCCCTTGTCCGCCATCCACGGTATGCTCGCCGCAATCGGTATCATCATCATTGCCAAGCAAATACCGGTTTTGCTGGACGTGAATCCCGCACTCGCCAAAGGTCAAGGCCCGCTGGAACTGATCGCCAAGATACCTTATTTCCTGTCCGTGCTTGATTGGAAAGCCACCCTGATCGGCGTAATTAGCCTGGCGATCATGATGGGCTGGCCGCTTGTTAAACAACCATTTTTGAAAAAAATTCCGGCGCCCCTGCTGGTACTCCTCGTGGCCATTCCGGCCGAATTGCTCATGGATTTCCAACACACGGAACCGCCGTATGCCTTGGTGCACATTGGCAATCTAATGGACAATATCAAAGTGAACGTAGATTTTTCGGGTATTGCACAATCCGGACTTTTTATCAAATATGTCATCATGTTTGCGCTGGTAGGCACGCTGGAATCCTTGCTCACCGTGAAGGCCATTGATATGCTGGATCCCTACAAGCGGAAATCGGACGCCAACCGAGACCTGCTGGCCGTCGGCATCGGCAATACCCTGGCAGCTGTCCTGGGCGGCCTCCCCATGATTTCGGAGGTGGCGCGCAGCTCGTCGAACGTAAACAACGGCGCTAAAACGCGCTGGGCTAATTTTTTCCACGGCTTTTTTATGCTGGCGTTTGTGCTGATGGCTACGCGCTATATCGAAATGATTCCCAATACGGCGCTGGCGGCTATGCTCATCACCGTGGGAATCAAACTGGCGCACCCACGAGAATTCGCGCATATTTTCAACATCGGCAAGGAGCAATTGGTCATTTTCCTCGTTACGATCTTTTTCACCTTATACGAAGATCTGCTGGTGGGCATTGCGGCGGGTATGGCACTTAAAATAATTATCCATGTAATCAACGGGGCTCCAATCAGCAGCCTGTTCAGCGCGCCGGCAAGCGTATCCTTCGAGGGAAATCATTACCTTGTGGAGTTGGAAAAATCAGCCCTGTTCACCAATTACCTCGGGTTAAAAAATAAACTGGAAGCAATCCCCCAAGGAATGCAGGTGACAATTGACCTTTCTAAAACCAAACTCGTGGATCACTCCGTGATGGAAAACCTCCACCACTTCGAGCGCGATTACACGGCCGAAGGCGGCACGGTGAAAATCCTCGGACTGGATGATCACAAACCTTTGTCCAACCACAAACTGGCAGCTCGTAAAAAGTAACCAACCCCGACTATGACGTACAAACATTTTCTTCTTGCGGGTATTTACTGGCTGTGCTGCACCGCAGGGCTTTCCGCGCAAGGGTTCAAAGACGGTAAATTGTACCTGAACGAAGACGGCAGCCATTATTTTAAAATCACGCTCGCCGTGCAAAGCTGGGTGCGCTATCAGGATTACAACCCGGGTACCACCATTTTTGGTTTCTCCAAAACCCGCGGGGCGGATATCGGTATCCGCCGGATGCGGATGCAGTGGATCGGCCAACTGACGGATCGGATCTTTATCTATGGACAAATCGGAGAAAATAATTTCAATAACATCAGCGATCGCAAACTGGGGTTTTTTGTGCACGATGCCTACGGTGAATATGCCGTCCTGAAACAACGCCTGTCTGTTGGCGCCGGGTTGAGCGGTTGGAGCGGGCTGTCGCGCTTCTCCAGTCCTTCCGTAGGTACCATCCTCGGCGTGGACGCACCGCTGTACTTGCAAAGCACCAATGATGTCACCGATCAGTTTTTGCGTAAATTATCCGTGCACGCGAAGGGAAAACTAGGTAAACTGGACTATCGAATCGCCTTGTCGCAACCAATGGCCATCCAAAAATCGGCAAATTATAATCCGGCGATTACTTCCAGTGCCTCGTTCTCCGCCCGCCCGCCCGCTATGGAAACCAACGCCTACGCGATGTATCAGTTTAAAGACCAGGAATCCAACCTGACGCCTTATACTACCGGTACGTACCTGGGCAAGAAAACCGTAATGAATCTGGGCGCCGGCCTCGTGTACCAGCCGCGGGCAATGTGGTATCTGAACGGCGTAACGCCCACAGATACGCTGGAGCGCAACATGGTGCAGGCCAATGTGGATGCCTACTACGACGCACCAATCGGCCGCAAAGGCGCCGCGCTCAGCGCGTACGCCGCCCTGACGTACCTGGATTTCGGACCCAACTACCTGCGCAACAACGGCGTGATGAACCCGGCGAATGGCGACAATAACCCGGGCATCCTCAACGGCGGCGGCAACGCCTTCCCGCTCGTGGGTACCGGCACGGTGCTGTTCGCCCAGGCAGGCTATAAATTTCCCGATAATACCCTCGGAAAAATCAGCCTGCTGCCGTACATCGCCTGGCAGCACGCCAAGTATGAGCGCCTGAATAAACCAATGGATTTTTTCGACCTGGGCATCAGTTGGCTGCTGAAAGGCCATACCTCCAAACTGACAACCGCCTGGCAGAACCGCCCGGTCTATCAGATCGACGGCAGCTTGGACGGCCGCAAAAGCGCCTTTTTGCTGCAATACCAAGTCTTTTTTAACTAAAAGCGTAACTACTTAGCCGGCTCGCTGCCTGGCCCAAAAAGTCCCATTTTCCGCCATACTTCGCAATTTTTTTTGACCGTAGCGCTGCTACGGCCTGCAAAAAATCGCTTCGTCTGGCAAAAAATGGATCCTTTTTTGTCTCAGACGCGACCGGCTAAGTAGTTACCTAAAAGCAAACAAAATCTATATGACAAATACCACAAGTGGTTTTGATCTGGAAGCAACAATACATCACCTGAAGCATTATTTGCCTTCGCAAACGCCGCTGAAAGATTTTATCCACCACAATACCCTGCATGCATTCCAGGAAATGCCTTTTTACGAGGCGATCTTTACTTCTTCCGCTATTTTCGGACACCAAGCCACGTTCAGCATCACTGAATACCGGAATCTGTATGCCGGCGGCCGTATTCGTCCGGAAATCCTCGAAAAGGTAACGATTGATCGCAAAGGCCTGCACGACGCCCCAATCTGGCTCAACAAGGCGCTGTACGAAGTGGCGGAATACTGGACGCCGCCCCGCATCGGCCGCCTCCGCGCCTACTGGAAAGCGGTGTATAAAATTGACCTCGACAACCTGGTGCAACCGCTGCTGTTCCGGGTACTTTGCAGCTATCTAGACCAGGGAATCGCGCTCTGGCATTTTCCGTTCGTGGAAAACGGCTTGCTCCCGGGACTTCGAAACATGGAACAAAACGGCTTGAGCAGTTTTTTTAAAACCCAGCGCGCCCGCCGATTCCTGTTCGACGAACAGACCTCGGTCGAAACCCTGCTCGAACTGCTCGTAGGCGACGAGGCGCTGTACGAACAGTATCTGTTCGACCAGCAATTCAGCCACCGCGGCTGGTCAGGGATGGTCGCCGCAATCGAAGACCGACCCGATACGATCCTATATCCTAAAAAAATCGCACTTCGGGAATTGATTTTCTTCGAACTCCTGCTCGAGCTGGACGCCCTCGATACGGAACTCGGCGAAGGCTGGGCGCCGCTCGCGCATATCCGCCCAATCAAACCAACGAATCTGTTCGAACCGATTGAACTTACGGCGTGGCACGAAGCACTGATGATCTGGCAGGACGCCTTCGAGTGGAGCTACTACGACGAGGTGCTTTCGGGCTTGAAATTGGCGCGGGCCGCAGCGCAAGAAGAAACGCCCGACGAAAAAAGTTTCCAAGCCGTATTTTGCATAGACGAGCGCGAATGCTCCATCCGCCGGCACATCGAATCCGTAGATCCGCGCTGCGAGACGCTGGGCGCGCCCGGCTTTTTCGGCGTGGAATTTTTCTTCCACCCGGCCAACAGCCAGTTTTATGAAAAACTGTGCCCGGCGCCGGTCACGCCCAAGTATTTGATCAAAGAAAAAGAATCGAGCGTTAAACGCAAGCACGAACTCCTGCACACAAAAAAATCACACACTTTTTTCAGAGGCTTTTTTATGAGCCTCTCGTTGGGCGGCGTGGCGGCTTTCAAACTGGTGAAGGATCTTTTCAATCCCACCATGAGCCCCGCAATCTCCAATGCCTTTGCACACATGCACCTGGATGCCGAGTTGATAATTGAAAACAACGACCCCAATCAACTCGAAAACGGCCTTCAAATAGGATTCACCTGCCCGGAAATGGCCGATAGGGTGGAGGGCGTGTTGCGCGGCATCGGGATGAACCGACAGTTCGCGCCGATCGTCTATATGGTAGCCCACGGCTCCAGCAGCGCCAACAACCCCCACCACGGCGCACACGACTGCGGCGCCTGCAGCGGGCGCCCCGGTTCCGTCAATGCCCGCGTATTTGCCGCCATGGCCAACCACCCCCAGGTGCGCACAATCCTCCACGACCGCGACTTGCACATCCCCGATACCACGCAGTTTATCGGCGCCCTGCACGACACCGCCGGCGACGAGATCGCGTTTTACGACGAACACATCCTTTCCCCGGCAAACGCCGCCACGCATCAAAAAAATAAAGTCGCATTCGAAGAAGCCCTCGATCTGAACGCCAAAGAGCGCTCGCGCCGCTTTGCCTCGATCAATACCCGAAAGGATATCAAGAAAGTGCGGGAGGCCATCCGCAAACGCTCGGTGTCGTATTTTGAACCGCGGCCGGAACTCGGCCACGGCACCAACGCGCTCTGCTTCGTCGGGCATCGCAACCTCACCAAAAATCTTTTCCTCGACCGCCGGGCGTTCATGAACTCCTACGATTACCGCACCGACCCCGACGGCAAACTACTGCTCGGCGTTATGAAACCGCTGCCCCCGGTTTGCGGCGGCATCAACCTGGAGTACTACTTCTCGCGTATTGATAATCAAAAACTCGGCGCAGGCACCAAACTTCCACACAATGTGATGGGTCTCATCGGCGTCGCCAACAGCTCCGACGGGGATCTGCGACCCGGACTCCCCCTGCAGATGATTGAGGTGCACGACCCGATTCGCCTGCTGATCCTGGTAGAACACTACCCGGAGGTCGTGTTGAAAACTATCCAATCTCAGCCGGATTTATACGAGTGGTTTATTAAAGACTGGGTACACCTCGCAGCCATCCACCCGGATAACAACCGGTTCTACCGCTTCCGGGACGGCGCCTTCGAGGAATACGCGCCGCTGAAAAATGAGGTCGCGCGGGCACACGACATCCACCGCCTGATCGAAACCGCCAAAGAAATGGAAACCAACCATATTGTTCACGCCACCCGAGAAAACCTCCCGGTACATATCATGAAAAAGCCATGAACGAACTACTGCCTTATGCTTTGCTGATCCCGCTCGCGGGATTTCTGGTCAACCTTGCAGCGCCGCGGAAGCAGGAGCGTTTTATTTTTTGGTCGGCGCTCGCCACCATCAGCCTACACGCCCTGTTTTTCCTGGTATTTACCGTCCACTGGCTGTTGGAGGGTCGGAAGGATATCCACGGCGAGGGCTTGGTGTTTTACCAAACCGCCGATGCGAATTTTTCGCTAGATTACTTTTTCGACGGCAACACCTTCGGCTATTTCTGGGTCGCCGTTGCGCTCACCTTCCTGGTGCTGATTTTCAGCCGCTATTATATTCATCGAGAACCGGGCTTCAAACGATTTTTTAACAATGTGCTCTTTTTCTACCTGGGACTGAGCTTTATCGTATTTGCCGGAAATTTGGAAACGCTGTTTATCGGCTGGGAGATCATCGGAATTACCTCGTTTTTCCTGATCGCTTTTTATCGCGACCGCTACCTGCCCGTGAAAAATGCGCTCAAGGTGGTGTCTATTTATCGGGTAGCCGATATTTTTCTGCTGCTGGCGATCTGGGTTTGCCACCATCAATTTGGGAAAAGCGCGTCTTTCGCCGAGTGGAAAACGCTGTTTGCACAAGGAGCGCCCATCATCCGCGAATGGCCCTACACGCTGGTGATCCCCGGACTGTTTTTGGTGGTCGCCCTGGTGAAATCGGCTCAACTGCCTTTTTCCTCCTGGCTGCCCCGGGCCATGGAAGGCCCCACCACGTCCAGCGCCATATTCTACGGCTCGCTGTCGGTGCATATCGGCGTCTTTTTGTTGCTGCGCACCTACCCTCTCTGGGGCGATAACTGGTGGATAAAGGCGATCGTCCTTGCTTTCGGACTCTTCACGGGGATCGTCGCTACCCTGATCGCGCGCGTGCAATCAACCGTCAAAACCCAAATTGCCTACGCGTCCATTGCGCAAATCGGACTGATGTTTGCCGAGGTAGCCCTGGGCTGGCACACCCTGGCTTTAGCACACTTTGCCGGCAATGCGTTCCTCCGAACCTATCAGTTGCTGGTTTCGCCCTCCGTATTGAGTTATCTGATCCACGATCAGTTTTTCAACTTCATTCCCCCGCAACACGATATCAAAGACAATTTTTTCGGGCGGCTGCAGAAGGGCGTGTATATCTTGAGCGTCAAAGAATGGAATTTGGATACCTTCATGTACCGGTTTTTGTGGAAACCCCTGAAAATTGCGGGCAATATGTTGGAGTTTATCCACCTTAAAAACGTGCTGTATTTTTTCGTGCCCTTGTACATCACCGGACTATATTTCGCATTTCACCGAAGTTCAATTCCCCTCCAGGTACTGGAATTTTTGCCCACCGGAGCAGCGTTGATCAGCTTTCTGCTCATCCTAAAAGCGTTTGTTAAACGCAACGAGGCGCCCAATGCCTGGTTCCTCGTGATTATGAGCCAGCTATTCACCGCCTTGGCGATCGCCTTCAACGAGCAGTTTGACTGGGGGCAAATTTATATGTACCTGAGCGGCATCCTGGTTTCGGCGGCGCTGGGCTATTTCGCGTTCCACCGCCTGCGGCGCAAAAACGAATCCTTGATACTAAACCGCTTTCACGGACACGCCTACGAATATCCGAAACTTTCCAACCTGTTTCTGATTGCCTGCATGGGCTTGGCGGGTTTTCCGATCACACCGACCTTCATCGGCGAGGATTTGATTCTCGGTCATGTGCACGAGCATCAGTTTGGGCTCACGCTCCTGATCGCACTGAGCCTAATGCTCGACGGCCTGGCCGTGTTCCGGATATACGCCCGGCTGTTTTTGGGGCCGCACGAAAAAGGATATCACGAGGTCGCGTATCGTTCTTCTTGAGCGTGGTGCGCGATGACTGGTTCTGAAGCATGCGCTTAGCCGGTCGTGGATGATGTAAAAAAGGATCCATTTTTCGCCAGAACAAGCAATTTTTTACAGGCCGTAGCAGCACTACGATCAAAAAAATACGAAGTATGGCGAAAAATGGGACTTTTTAAGCTGACAACGCGCCAACCCGCATTTATTCCCCCTTCTCGCCAACCAAATGCGCCATCTCGTTGTTTCGCAGCATAATTGCAACGCGATATCCTCGACTATATGCACGTCTCTGATCTCCTCCAGCGCGCCTTGCGCCTCGAATGGCTCAGCCCCGAAGAAGGGGTGTTCCTTTTCGAAAATGCCGCCACCGCCGAACTGATGTACGTCGGCGCCGCCCTGCGACAACGACACGTGCCCGGAAATGTGGTCACCTGGATCATTGACCGCAATTCGAATACCACCAACGTGTGTATCGCCAATTGCAAGTTCTGTAATTTCTACCGCCGACCGGGACACGAGGAGGCATATATCACCTCGATCGAAGAATATAAAGTAAAAATTGAAGAAACGTTCGCCCTCGGCGGCGAACAACTGCTGCTCCAGGGCGGCCATCACCCGGATCTGGGTCTGCGCTTTTATACGGATCTGTTCCGAAAGCTCAAGGAACTTTACCCCAACCTCAAACTCCACGCCCTAGGCCCTCCGGAAGTAGCGCATATCGCCAAACTGGAAGGCATGACGCACTACGACGTGCTCAAAGAATTGCATGCCGCCGGACTGGACTCGCTGCCGGGCGCCGGCGCAGAAATTCTTTCAGACCGGGTGCGCCGCCTGATCTCTAAAGGCAAATGCGGCGGCGAAGAGTGGCTGAATGTCATGCGCGCAGCACACCAATTGCGCATCACAACCTCGGCGACGATGATGTTCGGCCATATCGAAACCAACCTCGAACGCATGGAACACTTTGCCGCCCTGCGGCAGGTGCAATCGGAAAAACCCGCCGATGCCAAAGGATTTCTGGCGTTCATACCCTGGCCGTTTCAAGACGAAGATACGATTCTCAAAAAAATTAAACGCGCCCGCAACGCAGTCACAGGCGACGAATACGCCCGCATGATCGCGATGAGCCGCATCATGCTGCCCAATGTCACGAACATTCAGTCGTCCTGGCTCACGGTCGGTAAGCAGGTAGCCCAGGTAACGCTCCACGGCGGCGCCAACGACTTCGGCAGCATCATGATCGAAGAAAATGTGGTGTCCGCCGCCGGCGCGCGATTCCGCTTCACCGCGCAGGGTATCCAGGACGCGATTCGCGAAGCCGGGTTTCAACCGCAACTGCGCAACCAACAATATGAATTCAGGGAACTGCCGGCCGGAATCCGCCAGCAGGCCTTAGACCGCGCAGCGCTGATCGTAGATTAGCGCACGTCTGGAATTCTCTTTAAAACCTCGAAAGAGTGACATTATTCTAGGTTGGCGTTTTGGCGTCAAAACCCCGAAGGGGTGACATTATTCTCTATCCCTACAAGACCTTCTCCGTATCCCGCCATTCGCCCATTTTGATCAGCCCAAGCCCAAATGCAAGTACGGCGCAAACCAGCGCAAGCGCGCCGGCCTGCGCAAACCAGGGAAGCGCCGTATGGTAAAACAACAGCCAACCGCCTGACAAACTCAACCCCGCATAAGCCCCAACCCGCGCCAAGCCGCGCCAGGAAGGGCGCACGTCGTAGTGCCGCAAACACAAACCCATCATAGACACTGCAACGAAGCTCTGGGTACCCAAGGTGGCCCAGGCGGCGCCAACCGCCTGCAAGCGAGGGGTCAAAAACAGATTCAAACCGACGTTTAACACAATGCCCAGAAGAAAATAGCGATTCATCTGCATCAGCCGACCGTCGGCCGTAAGCAGGGTGCTGAAAATATACGTAGCGCCGACCGGCACGAAGGTCCAAATCAAAATACCAAGGGTATCCCAGCGATATGCCGAAGCGCGCAAGGGCATCATGAGCTCAACCAAGTCCCGCCGTGCAAAAAAAATGCAGACCGCTACGCAAATACTGCCCGCCCAAATGAGGCGAAAACCCACAGACACCAACGGGCGCACCGGCGCGCCGCGCCGAAGCAACTGCGCAAACATGGGCAATAACAAACTCGCAAATAAATACCCCAGCATGTTGGCGGCATCCAGCAAACGGTACGCCCCCGCATACACCTCGGCGTGCGCCCGCCCGTCGGGCAACAAGCGCTCCAATAAAATACCGTCAAGCCGGGTATAAGCCGACATCAACAGGGTCACCAAAGCAAAAGGAAAACTGTTCTTCAACAGCGCAATCAGCGCCGCCCGACCCCGCCGAAGGTTCCGAAACCATGCCGGACGAAAAGTAAGTGCGACCTTTTTTCGCAAAATCACCCATACCAACGCAACCGTACAGAGCAACGCCAGGGTCTGCGCCAAGGCAAATTGCACCACCGTGACCGGACCGGCCAACAGCCCCCCCCACAACAACAAACCGCAAAAAAAGAGCATCAACAACTTGTCCAGCGACGACAACAAGCTGTCCAACCAAAAATACCCCAGCCCGGAAATGTTCGTACGCAAAAATAAAATACCCTGCACCAAGGCCTGATTTACCAATAAAACCAGCAAAAGCGGCAGGAGCGCAGCTTCGTACCCCAGCGCAAACCAGGCAAAAAGCATCGAAATCACGATGTACAAACCGCTTAATAGCAACTTGAGCGCCAGTAAATTGGGAAAATATTTCTGTAGCGTCGCCGGATGCCGACTTACATGGCGATTGTTGAAATTCTGAATGCCTAAATCGCTAATTATCTGAAATATATAACTAAAATTGAGCAAAGCGAAATACGCGCCGTAGGCCTCGCCCACTTGGTTCTGTACCGTCAGGTCTATCCCAAAAATAAAAAACGGCTTTATCAACAGGTTGATAAAGAGCAGAAATGAAATATTAATCAGAAATTCGCGACGCATTGGAACGGATCGCGGTAAAAGTCGAAATTAATATTGAAATGAACGAAAGAATATTGATTGGGCCGACTTGCCGCGCAGTAGTATCATTATGTCTTTGATTAGGAAACTAGCCGGCGAAACGGCGCTATACGGATTAAGCAGCATCGTAGGCCGATTGCTGAATATGCTCCTCGTGCCTTTCTACACACGGGTGCTGGCCACCACCCATGAGTACGGGGCAGTGATTGATCTGTACGCGACCTCCGCCTTCATCATGGTGCTGTTTTCGTATCGCGTGGAATCGGCTTTTTTCCGCTTCGGCACGCCGGAGGCCGACCGGGAGCGGGCCTATGCAACCGGTCTGTATTCGCTGCTTGTAAGCACCGCGCTGATTGCCGGTTTGCTGCTGCTCTACGCCCAGCCGATCGCTTCCGCCCTAGCTTATCCCGAACATCCGGAGTACGTGCGCTGGTTCGCACTGATCCTCGCGTTCGATTGTTTGGCGGAACTGCCTTTCGCGCGCCTGCGATTAGAACAGCGCCCCCGGCGCTTTGTAGCCGTCAAACTGACGAATATCGGGGTCTATATCGGTATGAACCTGTTCTGGTTGGTGTTTTGCCCCTGGGCGGCTCGGCAGGGGATTGACTGGGTGCAGCACGTCTGGACGCCCGGCCTGGGCGTTGGCTATATCTTTCTGTCGAATTTGATTGCAAGCCTGGTCACGCTGCTGCTGCTGGCGCCGCAGTTCCGACAACTGCGCCGAAGCTTCGATTTCAACCTGTGGAAACAAATGCTGGGGTACGCAGCGCCGCTGATTATCGTGAGCCTCGCCGGTATTGTGGATGAGATGTTCAGTCGCTCGATGTTGAAATACCTCCTGCCAGGTAATCCGACCGAAAATCTGGCGCAGGTGGGTATTTTTGGCGCCAATTATAAACTGGCCGCGCTCATCACTTTGTTTACACAAGCGTACCGATATGCGGCGGAGCCGTTTTTTTTCCGAAATGCACAGGCAACGGACGCGCAGCGCACCCAGGCGGAGGTCACGAAATGGTTTACGATCAGCTCGGCGGCCGGCATGCTGGCAATCCTGCTGTTTCTGGATGTCGTCAAATATTTTATTGATGAAAAATACTGGGACGGACTGCACGTCGTACCGGTGCTGCTCACCGCCAACCTGCTGCTCGGCGTCTATTACAATTTTTCGATTTGGTACCGCTTGCGCGACCGCACCGGACTGGGCGCGCTGATTTCCGTGGCGGGCGCGGCGCTTACTATTGTCTTCAACTTGTTGCTGATTCCGGCTTTTGGCTATACCGGCGCAGCATACGTAACGGTGCTTTGCTACGGATTCATGTGCTTCGCCACCTGGAACACCGGGCGGCGTCACTATCCGGTGCCGTATCCCTTGCGCCGCATGGGCGCTTACGTATTGTGCGCGTACGGACTATGGGGCGCCGGGCTGCTGGCGGCGCAGGCGGCGAGCGACTGGCCGGCGGTTGTATGGGCCGCACGGGTGCTGCTGATGGCGGTTTTCGTGGCCACTGTCTATTATTTTGAAATTCGGAAGCGGTAATTTCAGGATGCGCTGTCTGCAGGCACGGCCGTCCACCGCAACGCCATCCCGGCATAGGTCAGGCCGCCCCCAAACCCGATCAGCAATACGGTATCGCCCGGCTTGATTTTGCCGGCTTGCACGCCAAGGTGCAGGGCGAGCGGAATCGTCGCCGAAGAAGTATTGCCGTAATAAACCAGGCTCTCCAATATTTTTTCCATCGGAAAATCCAACTGCTCAGCGACTGCCTCCAAGATGCGCATATTGGCGCTGTGCGGCACAAGCCAGTCCACCTGATCCAATGTAATGCCGCTGCGCCGCGCAATTTCGCGGATATACACCGGCATTTGCGAGACCGCCCATTTGAATACCTTGCGGCCGTTTTGGTGGATTTTTCCATTCGGCTCGATCGGCTCGCCGTTTACCTCGTCTTTAACGTAGCTAAGGTACAAATCCTGTCCGCCACTACCTTCCGAGCCTGTAAGCGCACCCAAAAATCCGCCTTTTTCCACCGCTTCCACCAATACGGCGCCCGCGCCGTCGCCAAACAGGATACAAGAGGTGCGGTCGGTGTAATCGGTGATTTTAGACAACGTTTCCGCACCCAGCACCAATATTTTTTTGTGCGTGCCGGCGGCGATGAGTCCGCGCGCCAACACCAGGGCGTACGAAAATCCGGCACAGGCCGCGTTGACGTCGAGCGCGCCGGTGTGGCGCAAGCCGAGTTTATACTGGATTTGACTTGCCACCGAGGGCATCGGCTGGTCGGGCGTCACGGTTGCTACCAGGATAAAATCCACATCTTCGGTCGTTTTGCCATAATTGGCTTCCAGGTTCCGGATCGCGGCCACGCACAAATCCGATGTAAACTCGTCCGGCCGGGCAAATCGCCGCTCGGAAATCCCCGTCCGGCTGCGAATCCACGCGTCGTCGGTATCAATAATTGTTTCAAAATACCGGTTGTCTATAACGTGCGCAGGCACATACGATCCGATGGCAGTGATAGCGGCTTCCATAGCTGAATGTTAGCGGATGCAGGGCATTTTTCCCGGCTCCGAGTGAAAAAACGACTCTTTGTTTTAAAAATTTTTCATGCAAACCTATTTACTTTATTTTATTTGGCGTAAAATAATTTAAACCTTATACGAAAAAGATAAATTTACAATTAAAAAAAACAAAAAGGTTAGTAATAATTTTGACAAATTAGCATTAATCCGCTGAAAATTCCGAACTAAAAGCTGCTAAAAAACCACTACCTTTGCGCTCCTCCAAAAACGAAGCAATTACCTCATCCT
>JAUMBL010000199.1:0-3307 GCA_032115775.1 Saprospiraceae bacterium
GTTAGCACTCAAGATCAAAGAATTGATTGATACGTACGTCAAGCCGGCCGTGGAAATGGACGGCGGCAACATCGAGTTCAAGGCTTACGACAAGGGCGTTGTATATGTAACCATGCAGGGCTCCTGCTCGGGTTGTCCCTCCTCCACCGTCACCTTGAAAGCTGGTATCGAGGGTATGTTGAAGCGTATGGTGCCGGAGGTAAAGGAGGTGGTGCAGGAGATGGCTTAATAAGACAGCCTCTTATTGCAGGCCTTTGATAAAATTTTCCAGCATCATTTTGCTGCCGTCCGGTTTATCGCCGATTACCTCCAGGCCCTTTCGGGCGGTTTTGAGTGCGTCCTCGCGTTTTCCCTGGCGTTTATAGATATCGGCCAGCGTGAGATAGTATTCGGGCAAACCGCCGTTTTCCGCGGCGGTTTTTTCGTATCCTGCTGCCTGGCTGAGCAGGTTGGCATCGTCCGGGAAGGCGCGCAGCATTTCCTGCACCAGTCGGTGGAGGCCTGCGGCGCTGTTTTTGACCGTTGCTTTTTGGAATCCGCCGGCGGCCTTCAGGTATTTTTTACTGTCTTTGATTGCGCTGAAATAGGCCATATCCGCCTCGAAGTTGAATGATTCGGCGCGGGTGGGTCGTCCGGCTTTCATTTTTTCTTTTGCTTCGGCGAGCAGGGTTTCGCTGCGGAATTCGATGGCTTTTTTCACCGTTTTCCGGCAGGCCTGCTCGATTCGGTTATCGAGCGCTTCCTGTCCAAACAGTGCGGCTACGCCTGTGCGTTGTTGCAGCAGCAGGTCGAAGACCCGGCTGTCGGACTCCGTGGCGCCCTCGTACAAGAATCTGCGATTAAATTCCGTGCTGAGGTCTTTTTGCGTCGCCAGGTATTCGTTGGTGATTTTCAGCGAGGGTTTGGCGGCTCGGTTGAGCGCTTTTACATAATCGAAGAGAAACTTCGGATCGCGGTTGCCTTCGGCGTAGGCGGCGTCCATGTCTTCGATTTTATCCATGGAACCCAGCGCTTTTTTGCCCAATTCGAGCAAGCCTTCCACCTGTTGGGCGCCGACCTGTTTGATTGTAATTTTCCCGTCTTTATCAATAAACATCAGCGTTGGATAAGCCGAGACCGGGTATTTGGAGGCAAATTCGGCGTTTTCCGGTTTTTCCATATCAATTTTCATACAGACAAAATTGGCATTGAAAAACTCGCCCACCTTCGGGTCGGGGAACACGTTTGCCGCCATGCGTTTGCAGGGGCCGCACCAGACCGCGTAGGCGTCCACGAAAATAAGTTTCTGTTCGGATTTGGCTTTTTCGAGCGCTTCCGCCCAGCTGCCGTGAAAAAAATCAATACCCTGGCCCTTGAGGGCGGCGCCGGAGAGCAGGAGGATCAGCAGGAAAGATAAGCGTGCGTGCATAGTGTATTTTTTATTGCGCAAAAATAACTGTAGAAACGGCTTTTAATTGTATTCGGCGCGTACATTTCTTCCGTTTGCGAAAATCAGGCTTCGTACATTTGCGCACAATACAGTTTCATGCTGGCTGAATTACGCAGTGTTTCCAAGGAATATCAAACGGGCGATCAGACGATTGTTGCCTTACAGCCCACGACTATGCAATTGCACGCGGGCGAGTTGTTGCTGATCATTGGTCCTTCCGGTAGCGGAAAAACCACTTTGCTTTCGCTGTTGGGCTGCGTGATTTATCCGTCTTCGGGCGATTTGTACGTGGACGGACGGCACGTCAACCAGATGCGGGAGCGCGATTTGGCACATCTTCGGCTACATTCCATCGGTTTTGTTTTTCAAAATTTTAACCTATTGGCACCCTTGACGGCGGAGGAGAATGTTGCCATGCCCTTGCGCTTACAGGGCGTTTCCGGCGCGGAGGTAAAAAAGCGGGTGGCGCACGCGTTGGAGATGGTGGGCATGACCGATCGTCGCCGCAATCTGCCCCGTGCGCTTTCCGGCGGCCAGCAACAGCGGATTGCTATTGCCCGGGCTTTGGTGACCAATCCGAAGATTATTTTGTGCGACGAGCCGACAGCGGCTCTGGATAAAAATTCGTTCAGCATCGTCATGGACGAATTGCGTTTGCTGGCCGACGCGGGGAAGTCGGTGGCCGTCGTCACCCACGATCCGCGGCTCAAGCAGTACGCCCACCGGATTATCGAGGTAGAAAACGGTATGGTCCGGGAAATTGATCACTTTGAATGAATCTTGCCATCTTGTCGTTTATGATGCGTTATTTTTTATTTCTCTTGTATGCGCCGCTCTTGCTGGTCGCCTGTAAATCCGGCGGTGAAAAAACCGCTCCCGGCTCCGCGGTGCTTGCCGACAGTACCGTCCTGGCCGACGTCCGCGCCGTATTGGGTATTGCCATCATCGAGCCTGCGGGTCGGATCGTTGCCTTGGCGGCGGAGCGCGGCGGCATCGTGCGCGAAATCCGCGCCGAGATAGGCCGGCCGGTGCAAGCCGGGCAGCCCCTCCTCGTATTGGACGCCCGGGTGGAGAGCGCCCAGTTGCGGCAAGCGGAGTCCAAAATTGCTGCCCAACAAGCGGCGGTGCAGGTGGCTGTTGAAAACCTGAAATTGCTCGAGACGCAGATCAAAAAAGCCGAGGCCGATTTGTCGCGGGACGAGGCGCTCTTTGCCGGGAAAGCCCTGACACAGAAAGAACTGGACAACAGCCGGTTTCAGGTAAACAGCCTGCGCCGCGAGGCGGAAGGCCGGCAGGCGGCGGTGCGGCAGCAGCAGGCGCGCCTGCAGGAGCTGCAGGCGGATATCGCTTATTATCAGACTCTGATGGCGGAAAAAACCATTCGCGCGCCATTGGCCGGCGCCTTGTTATCGCTGGATACCAAGCAAGGCGCTTTTCTCGAG
The DNA here is from genome assembly GCA_032115775.1 of Saprospiraceae bacterium. Taxonomy (GTDB): domain Bacteria; phylum Bacteroidota; class Bacteroidia; order Chitinophagales; family Saprospiraceae; genus M3007. Next base: position 2,872 of record JAUMBL010000199.1, read on the forward strand.
CCGGGCAAACCGATCGGCGATTTTGCGCCGGCAGGCCCCCTGATTGCACTCACCGAAATAGACGAGTTATTTGCGGAAAAAGTGCAGGTGGGTCAAAAAGCATTTATTCGCCCCCAGGGCAAACAAGATACCCTGAGTACCGGCGTGGTAGTGATGACCTCCCCGTATTTACGCAAAAAATCCCTGTTTTCCGACCAGCCGGGCGATTTGGAAGACCGGCGCGTCCGCGAAGTGCGCGTGCGGCTTGATCGTCCGGAGGCGGTGTTGATCGGCGCGCGCGTAGAGTGTGTTCTGGTGATAGAATAATTTGCAACATTTGTCCGGTTTCTTCTGTTTGTTTGACCCATGCTTACGCTCGAATTATACACGCCAAACGATGACGACCGGCCAGTTTACGTGACCGGCACGTTCAACAGTTGGAAAATCCGCGATCCCC
>JAUMBL010000200.1:0-8305 GCA_032115775.1 Saprospiraceae bacterium
GCCATTATTCGATAACAGGAAGTACTCGGCCGGTCGCGGCTGTGAAAAAACAGGATCCGTATTTCGCCGCCTCCGGCGCCTGAACAAAATATTTATTTTCGTCACGGGGGATCACTGAACTTGTTGCACAACCCCGGAAAAGTCGCGCAGTAGGGCGGAAAATGAGCCTTTTGATACCAGCCGGCGAGCCCGATAAGTTGTCACAAGTCAACTGCTTCAACCCCGACGCCCCAATTCAATCACCTCCACGCCGCCGATGCCGCCCGCCGCCAACGTGAGCCTTACCAGCGTCCGCACCTGGTGCCATCCCTGATTGCCGCAAGCGCCCGGATTGATGTGCAAAAAATCCAGTTTCCTGTCCGGCATGATCTTGAGGATGTGCGAGTGCCCGCAAATGAATAAGCCGCCAGTGGGCGGATCCGCCTCCAGAAGCGCCCGCACCCGCGCGTTGTACCGACCGGGATACCCGCCGATATGGGTCATGAATACCGGCACGCCGGCGCAGTCAAACCGCAGATCTTCCGGAAATTCCGCCCGAATCCGCGCGTCGTCTATGTTGCCGTACACCCCGCGCAAGGGCTTGAACGCCCGCAGCCGATCCACCACCTCCAAGGTACCGAAATCGCCGGCATGCCACACTTCGTCGCATTCGGCAAAATAGTGAAATACCCGCTCGTCGAGGAATCCGTGGGTGTCGGAAAGTAGGCCTATACGCACCATGGAGTTTTTTTTATAGTGTAAAATTACGCTATTCTGGTTTTTTTCTGCCAAAATACCTATTGATTTGTTAACAGGCTTGAAAATAATTGTATAGACAATTAATTTTGTGCCGGTTTTTAGATCAGATCGTAGTACCGAAATGTGCGAGATAGCAATCACTAACCCGGCGATTTATCGCCGGGAACACGACGCGACACATTTTCCGGGGTTTCAACCCCTACACCGCGCTGGGCGGTTTTCAGGGTTAAAACCCAAACAAAGCGTAGTCGTAAAGGGATTGTGTAAATAGTATTTCGCCGCCTCCAGCGGCGAAATAGAATAGCGATTAGTTGTCTTTTTTGGATTTTTTTTATAATAAAAATCCAAAAAAGACAACTAATCAAGATATTATTTTTCTTCTAAAAGTATCAAGGAACTTTTCAAAAAAATCATCGGATCGCCTCATGCACCGCAAACGTTTCTTACAATACCTATCCGCCTCTTTCGCAATGATGTCACTCGGATCGCTTAAAAAACTCACCGACGAACTGCCGGTGCAAGGCAAACCCATGCCGGCGCTGTTCATCGGCCACGGATCGCCGATGAACGGGATCGAAGACAATGCCTTCTCCCGGGAATGGCAGGCGATAGGCCGGGAAATTCCCCGTCCGGAAGTGGTGCTGGTGATCTCTGCGCACTGGCTCACCCGCGGCACTTTCATCACGGCCATGGATAAGCCGCGCACAATCCACGATTTTGGGGGCTTCCCGGATGAATTGTTCGCCGTGCAATACCCGGCGCCGGGCAGCCCGACGATGGCCGAAACGGTGCGGAATACAATCCAAAAAACGACGGTCGGCCTGGACCACGAATGGGGACTGGATCACGGCGCCTGGACGGTCGTGCGGCATCTCTACCCGGACGCGGATATCCCGGTGCTGCAACTGAGCATTGACTACCACCAATCGCCCCAGTGGCACTACGAACTCGGCCAGGCGCTCGCCGCCCTGCGCCGCAAAGGTGTGCTCCTCGTCGGCAGCGGGAATATGGTGCACAACTTACGCATGGTCGCTTGGGATAAACTCAATGCCGGCGCCTACGGATTTGACTGGGCGCTGGAGATGAATGAAACGTTCAAAACGCATATCCGCTCGCGCAAGCACCAGCCGCTGATCCAATACGAAACGCTGGGCAGCGCCGCCAAACTGGCAATCCCTACGCCGGATCACTATTATCCGCTGCTTTATACGCTTGGTTTACAGGAGCCGAAGGAGGAAGCGCGCTTTTTCAACGACCAGGCAGTGGGCGGCTCGCTGACCATGACGGGCGTGCGCATCGGATAGGCTACCCGCCGTTCCGATGGGCTGTCTCGATCCGCTGCCGGAGCGCCGACACGAATTTGGGATCGCCAAAATCCTCCGGATGCACGCGCCCCATCTCGGGGGCGGAACAGGCGTCTTTCGCTAAATAGATTTTCCCGCCATGCGCCCACACCAGCCGATCCAATGCCCGCACCAACTCAAAAACGCGGTCGGACATCGGGAAATCCAGCGCCAGCGAAAATCCCTTGTCCGGAAAACTGTGCACCGCCTCGGGCCGCCGCGCGCCATGCCGTTTTAATACCGACAAGAAGGGCGGTTCGCCGTGCTGCCGAATGCAATCGAGTACGCGCTGAATACCAACCCTACTCTCCGCCTCCGGTAAGCAGAACTGATACTGGATAAACCCGCGCCGCCCGTACAGCCGGTTCCAATTCCGGATGGCGTCCAAGGGATAAAAATAGCGATCCAGGGATACCGGCGCAGTTCCGGCCCGCCCGCGGGCAAAAAGCAGGGCGTTGTGAACGCCGATCGTCCGGGGATTTAGCAGCCAAGAGGGCGCAAAGAAGGGCACATTGACGGGCTTTTTCTCCGGGTACTGCAAGGGCGCCGAGGATTCCGATTCCTGGTGTCGGGCAAAGTACGCCACGCCCCGACCTTGGCGCGCACCGCCGGCCAGGCAGTCCACCCAGGCGGCCGCGTAGGGCGTCCCGGCATGCGCGGTAAAAGCGTCGAACAACGCGTCCAGTCCGCCGACGCGCACGGTAGTCTGCTCCATCCAAACCGACCGCAAGGGCGCCAGCCGAAAACGGGCGCGCAGGATCACGCCCGTCCAGCCCATCCCGCCGCAGGTCTGCCAAAACAAATCGGGGCGCTCCGTCTTGGAGCACGTCGCCACCTGCCCGTCGGCCTGCAGCAGATCAAAAGATTCGAGCCATTCCGAAAAACAACCCTTCAACGGGTGATTTTTCCCGTGCACGTCGCTCGCAATCGCGCCGCCCACGGTGATATGCTTGATGCCCGGCGTGACGTGAAAAAACCAGCCCGCCGGTACGATCAGGGGAATCAGGTCGCGCAACAACACCCCCGCTTCGCATGCCACAACCCCCTCTTCGGGGTCAAAATGCAGGATGCGGTTTAATTGCAGGGTGGACAACACCCGATCGCCCAGGGCGGCGTCGCCGTAACATTTGCCGTTGCCGCGCGCAATCAGGCTCGGCGCGCGCAAGACGTATTCCGCAGCCTCTGCCGGCTGTTCGGGCGTGGCGACCTCCGCCACCCTTTGCGGGTAATTCCCCCAGTTCGCCAATTTTTGCCGCGTGATTTGCATAGGTGTCGAAGTACTTGCGCAATCGGCGAGGCCGGATTGCATTTTCGGCTGCTAAATTAGGCCAAAACAAAAAACAAAACGAAATAATCCTACTTTTGCGGCGATTAATGGCTACAATGAATAAAATTTCCATCACCGGCGATCTCGGAAGCGGAAAAAGCGCCGTCTCCCGCATCCTCTGCGCCCAAACCGGCTTTCACTACCTCTCCACCGGCAATATCCAACGCCAACTGGCGCAGGCCATGGGTCTGGATACGCTTGAAATGAACCGGCGGGCGGATTCGGATCCGGAAATTGATAAGAAAATTGATTCGGTGTTTCTCAGCCTGAACGAAGACCCGGACGGCTTTGTCGTGGATAGCCGCCTGGCCTGGTTTTTTATCCCCGCTTCGCTCAAGGTCTATCTGGCCGTGGACGTAGCGGTCGCCGCCCAACGCATCCTCGCCGATCCCGGCCGTAATTCCGAACAGTACGGCAGTCTGGAGGAAGCCGTGGAAAAAATTCAGGCTAGGAAAAATAGTGAAAATGCGCGTTTTTTGAAAAAATACGGCGCAGACTGCGGCAATATGGCCAATTTTGACCTGGTGATTGACACCACGGACAAAACACCGGAAGCCGTAGCGGACGCGATCCTCCAGGCGCTCCGCAACCGATAAGAAACTGCTCTACCCTACTCCTGCGCCGCCTTTTTCATTTCCGCCGCCAACTCCGCGCCTAAAAACCGCTCGATCGCGCCGTGTACCAGGTAAATCACCGGCGTGAGTACCAGCGCCATGACGCCCTTGTAACAATAATTGATGATGGAAATGGCCAATACCTGCGCAAAGGGTATCTGCTGGCCGATGTACAGGGCAATAAAAACGACCACAAAACTGTCCAGAAACTGCGAAACCAAGGTACTCCCTGTTGCGCGCAGCCAAATCATCCGCTCGCCTGTACGCTTTTTGATTTGGTGAAACACCCCGACGTCCACGATCTGCGCCACTAAAAAGGCAAGCAGGGAACCGACGATAATCCACATACTTTGGCCGAATACCGCATTGTACGCGCCGTTAAAATCCGCCACCTGGGCCCGCATCGCGTCCTGCTGCGCGAGTGTCCAGCCCGGCTTGATGTGCGCCGTGCGCCAAAATTCCGCCGGTTCCAGCTGCATCGCTAAGTATAACATGCCGAAACCGTAGGCAATCAGGCCGGCGGTGAGGTAGGATAAACGCCGAACGCCCCGGCGGCCGTAGTATTCGTTGATGATATCCGTCATAACAAACACGACCGGCCAGAGCAGCACGCCGGCCGTCAGGGTGAAAGACAGGTTGGAACGCCCCAGGATCGTCCAGTTTGCTTCCGCCCAACCCAGTGTTTTTTCCAGCGAAAATAGTTTAACGCCCATAAATTCGGCGACGATGGCGTTTGCCACAAAAAAACCGGACAAAAGCATCCAGAGGCGGTTGGGGCGAGCGGCGAAAAATTCACGCATGAGGAGAAGGGTAACTGGATTAATAAATAAATGCAAATGTGCGATTCTTTTTGCGTATTCGCGCAATCGGCAGGTAAATCGGTCGCCCGCAAACTAATTTTTTCGCCGGTTGTTGTAGTTTTGCATCCTTTTTGACAAAACGGGAAATAACTCTTTATGGCAACGATAGCGATTAGTATGAAAGACGGAACGGTGGAGAAAAACCGGGAGGTCATTGTCGGGATTGATCTGGGAACAACGAACAGCTTGGTCGCGTACATGAAAGCAGGCCATCCGGTCTGCGTGCGGGATGAAGCGGGCAAAAGCGCGCTGGTGCCCTCCATCGTGCATTTTGCGCCGGAACAGCGCATCGTGGTCGGCGAAGAAGCCCGAAAAAAAATCGCCGCCGACCCGCGCAACACGATTTATTCCGTAAAACGCCTAATGGGCAAATCCTACCGCGATGTGCATCAGATGGAAGGTTTTTTCGGCTACACCATCCTGGACGACGACCCGGACGCGCTGGTGAAAATCAAAGTACAGGATAAATTCTACACCCCGGTCGAACTGAGCGCGCATATTTTAGCAGAACTCAAATCCAGGATCGAAAATAACCTCGGCATACCGGTCTCCAAAGCGGTCATCACCGTGCCGGCTTATTTTAACGACAGTCAGCGGCAGGCCACACGCGACGCCGGCAAACTGGCCGGACTGGATGTGCTCCGCATCGTCAATGAACCGACCGCCGCCGCACTCGCTTACGGCATCGGGCTCGATCGCGCGCAACGCGAAAAAATCGCCGTGTATGACCTGGGCGGCGGGACGTTCGATATCTCCATTTTACAAATAGAAGACGGCATTTTCGAGGTGCTGGCTACCAACGGCGATACCTTTCTTGGCGGCGACGATTTCGACCGGGCGATCATGCAGCACTGGATGCCGATACTCGGATTGGACGCCGATGCGTTGCGCGAAAACCAGGAACTGGCGCAGCAAATCCGCCTGCTCGCGGAGGAAGCAAAAAAAATAATGTCCGATCAAGACCGCTTCACCGGAACGCTCGCCGGAAAACCGGTCGAATTGACCAAAGAAACATTCGAATCGCTGATCCAACCGCTGATCCAACGCAGCCTCGACTGCTGCCGACAGGTACTGCAGGATGCCGGCCTCGCAGCAGCAGCCCTCGATAAAATCGTCCTGGTGGGCGGCAGTACCCGCGTACAGGCTGTCAAGGCCGCAGTAGAAGCCTTTTTCGGAAAACCCGCGTTCGATCAACTAAACCCCGACGAGGTGGTCGCCCTCGGCGCCGCGATCCAGGCGGATATTCTGGCCGGCAATCAGCGCGACCTGCTGTTGCTGGACGTCACGCCCCTCTCCCTCGGGATCGAAACGGTGGGCGGCCTGATGGACGTGATCATCCCCCGCAATACCAAAGTGCCCGCCGGCGCCGGTCGCCAGTACACCACGAGCGTGGACGGCCAAAAAAACCTGAAAATCGCCGTGTATCAGGGCGAGCGCGACCTCGTGGAACACAACCGAAAACTCGGCGAATTTATCCTAAAAGAAATCCCGCCCATGCCGGCAGGCCTGCCGAAAATTGATATCCGTTTCCTGCTCAATGCCGACGGCATCCTCACGGTCCGCGCCCGGGAACTGCGCTCCAACGTAGAACAAGAAATTGAAATCCGCTCCACCTACGGGATCAGCGAGGAAGATATGGCCCGCATGCTGCTCGACAGCATCGCGCGCGCAAAGGAAGATATGGCCGCCCGCGCGCTGCTCGAAGCCCGCAACGAAGCCAACAACCTGATCCTTTCCGGCGAACGCTTCTTGCGCCAAAATGACGCGATGCTCAGCGAGGTGGAGAAGGCCAACGTCAATGTTTTGTTAAAATCACTCCGCGAAGCAGCAGCAGGCGCCGATAAAGACGTTATTTTGTCCGGCATCGAAGCCCTGAACGCCTATACCACGCCCCTGGCGCACGCGGCCATGGATTTTACCATCCGGGAAGCCATGAAAGGGAAAAAATTGAGCTGAAGCAAAAATAAACGACAGATATGAAAAACCTGATTTTTTACTTCCTGCCGATTGCCATCCTGCTGGCCTGCAACACCCCGCAAAAAGCGCAGCAGCCCGTTTCGAAAAACGCCGCGCCCTTCGTCGAGTGGGACAAAAAAAGCATCGCGCTCGGACCCGTGAAAAAAGGCGAAACGCGGGAAATGTTTTTTGAATTCACCAATACCTCCGGCGAACCGATCCAAATTGATATCGTGGACGCCTGCGAGTGCACCACCACCGACTTCCCGCGGGGAGTCCTCGCGCCTGGACAAAAAGGACGCATAGACGCCACGTTCGACAGCAAAGAAAAGGACGCCTCAGAAACTATCGAAATTCGGGTGATTTTTAAAAATTCGGAACCGAACGGCATGCCGAAGTTTGAGGTGCTTCAGTACACGTTTGAATTGGTCAAATAACTGAAGGCGCTTTTTGCCACAATAATGGGCTTGTGTAAACATATTTCGCCGCCTCCTGCGGCGAAATAAAATAATGAGCGGTTGTCTTGTTTTGATTTTAATCAAAACAAGACAACCGCTCGAAATATTATTTTTCTTCGAAAAGACTTAAGGGACTTATTACCCAACCCTACTAAAGGGGAAGGCGCCCGATTCGCGGTGCATCGGCCGGGATGCGCTTAGTCCTTCGCTTCCCGCCGCTTGATTTCATCCCGAATCCTGGCGGCCATTTCATAGTCTTCCATATCCAGCACTTCTTGCAGGCGACGTTGCAGGGCGTCGAGGGCGTAGTCTTCCAGCCGCTCATTCGCGGGCGCGTTGGCGGGGGCGTGCGTGAGCGCCGATTCATTCTCCTCTTGATCTTCCAGAATTACGCCGGCGGCCTCAAGGATAAAATCGTAGGTATAAATCGGACACTCAAACCGCACCGCCATCGCAATCGCGTCGGAGGTACGGGAGTCTATCTCAAACAATTCGCCGTTTTTTACGCACACCAGCCGGGCATAAAAAATTCCGTCTAAAAGATTGTTGATGACCACCTCTTTGAGGTCCACGCCGAAGGTATCCAGCGCATTTTTAAACAAATCATGCGTTAAAGGCCGATTGGGCGCCATGCGCTCCATGGCCACTGCGATCGCCTGCGCCTCGAAGCTACCAATTACGATCGGCAACCTGCGCTGTCCGCGGCGCTCACCCAGTACCACCGCGTAGTTATGCGATTGCGTGACGCTGTGCGACAGGGCGACAATATCTAACTCGATGCGTTTCATAAACAGTTTCTAATTTTTTGCTTTGAAACGGCGTACCGCTTCGGTCAATTTGGGTACGATTTCGAATAAATCGCCCTCGACGCCATAGTCTGCTGCTTTAAAAAACGGCGCTTCCGGATCCTTATTGATTACCACAATCACTTTTGAGTTGTTCACCCCGGCCAAATGCTGAATCGCGCCGCTGATGCCCACGGCGATGTATAGGTTCGGACGGATCGCAA
>JAUMBL010000201.1:0-21658 GCA_032115775.1 Saprospiraceae bacterium
TCCTCGTGGTTCAGTACAACAACAATTTCGACCTTGCCGTCGAGCAATTAGCGCCGTATCCCATGAAGCTATCCCGTACCCGCGTGACCGACGAGCAGGCGGAAGTGCGCTTCCGACTGCCCGAACACCCGGTGCTGAACACGCCGAACAAAATCACCGCCGCCGATTTCGAGGGCTGGGAGCAGGAGCGCGGATTGTATTTCCCGGGCGAGTGGGACGAACGTTTCGCGGCGCCGCTTTCCTGCAACGATCCCGGCGAAAAACCCGCCGACGGCGCCCTGTTGATCGCCCCCTACGGCAAAGGCTATTACGTCTATACGGCGCTGTCTTTTTTCCGGGAACTTCCGGCCGGCGTGCCGGGCGCGTACCGACTTTTTGCAAATATCCTTTCGCTGGGCGCGTCAAAATCGAAGCGGAAATAAAATAATCGGCGCGCGTTCCGGCAAAAATGGCTCCTTTTTGTGCTCAGACGCGACCGCGTAAAGAAATAATTCCGATGTTTGAGCGCACAAAATCGTATTATCGCGTATGAAAAATAAACTGCGTATGGGCATGGTAGGCGGCGGAATCGGCGCCTTCATCGGCGGCGTACACCGAATCGCCGCGGCCATGGACGGCGAAATCGAACTGGTTTGCGGCGCTTTCAGCAGCAATCCGGAAAAATCCCGCGTTTCGGGCGCCGAACTGGGCCTGGCGCCCGATCGCTGTTACGAACACTTTGAGGAGATGATCCGCCGCGAAAAAAAGCTGCATCCCGACAAGCGCATGCACTTTGTCTCGATCGTCACGCCGAATCACTTGCACTTCGCGCCTGCCAAACTGGCACTGCAGAACGGATTTCCGGTAATTTGCGATAAGCCCCTGTCTTTCAATATGAAAGAGGCTATCGCACTGGAAAAATTGGTGGCGCAAAGCGGTCTGGTGTTCGCCCTCACCCATAACTACACGGGCTATCCCATGGTGAAACAGGCGCGACAAATGATCCGACACGGCGAACTCGGCCCCATCCGCAAGGTGGTGGTGGAATATCCCCAGGGCTGGCTCAGCACCCCCTTGGAACAAAGCGGCCAGAAGCAGGCCGACTGGCGCACCGATCCCGCCCGCAGCGGTATTGCCGGCGCCATGGGCGATATCGGTACGCATGCCGAAAACCTCGCCGAGTATATCACCGGACTGCAAATCACCGAACTCTGCGCCGATATCAGCGCCTTCGTGCCAGGCCGCCGGCTTGACGACGACGGCAATGTGCTCCTGCGATTCGAAAATGGCGCGAAGGGGATTTTGCATGCCAGCCAAATCGCCGCCGGGGAAGAAAATAACCTCAATATCCGCGTATATGGAGAAAAAGGCGGATTGGAATGGCGGCAAATGGAGCCCAATACACTGCTGGTTAAGTGGCTCGATCGCCCCACGCAGGTCTATCGAACCGGCGTAGGCTCACTTTATCCCGAAGCGCAGGCACATACGCGCATCCCCGCCGGCCACCCGGAAGGGTACCTGGAGGCCTTCGCGAATATTTACCGCAATTTTGCGCGTGCGCTTCGTGCGCATGCCGCCGGCGAAACGCCTGATCCGATGCTGGATTTCCCAAGCGTCCGCGACGGCGTCCGCGGTATGCGATTTATCGAAAAAGTGATTGAAAGCGGGAATAGCCGGCAAAAATGGGTTAAATTTTGAACCCGAATCCCAGCCCCGCGCATTGCTAAATCTATTTACGCAGTTTTTACTTCTAAATAAAGAAGTACCTTTGTAGTCTTTTTTCACCAATCATACCCGTGCCGCTATGATCTTCATGGATTTTGAAAAACCCCTGGAAGTACTGTATGAACAACTGGAGAAACTCAAAGACGTGGGTACCCAGGGCGAGGTGGACGTATCTGATATGATCCGCGAATTGGAAAAAAAGATCATAGCCAAGCGGAAGGATATCTACGCCCAACTCAGCGGTTGGCAAAAAGTCCAACTGTCGCGCCATCCGGAACGCCCCTACACATTATTCTATATGGAAACGATGTGCAAGAAATTCATTGAATTGCACGGCGACCGCTGCGGGGGCGACGACCACGCCATCGTGGGCGGCCTCGCAAACCTGGACGGACAGACGGTTATGTTCATCGGCCACCAAAAAGGGGTGAATACCAAAATGCGCCAATACCGCAACTTCGGTATGGCCAATCCGGAAGGATACCGCAAAGCGCTCCGGCTCATGAAACTGGCCGAACGCTTCGGCTTCCCCGTCGTCACCCTCATTGATACGCCCGGCGCTTTCCCAGGCCTTGAGGCCGAACAGCGCGGACAAGCAGAAGCCATCGCCCGTAATCTTTTCGAAATGGCTCAACTGCGCGTACCCGTGCTCTGCTATATCATCGGCGAAGGCGCCTCCGGCGGCGCGTTGGGCATCGGCCTGGGCGATAAGGTGTTTATGCTCGAATATACCTGGTACTCAGTGATCTCTCCGGAATCCTGCTCCTCGATCCTCTGGCACTCCTGGGATTTCAAAGAACGGGCGGCAGAAGCCCTGAAACTGGACGCCGACCACATGCTGGATTTCGGCCTCATAGACGGCATCGTCCGCGAACCGCTCGGCGGCGCGCACAATGCGCCGGAGGAAATGGCGAAAACGCTCAAAAAACATATCAAAGGCGAACTGGACAAAATCGTCAAACAAGATCCCGATGAACGCATCGCCGTCCGAATAGATAAATACGGCGCTATGGGAAAATACGAACGAATCGAACCCGAAAAATCCGGAAAGAAGAAAAAGTAGGCGCGTATAATTTATCAACAGGAGCTACTTAACTGGAAGCGATCCGACTAAGTAGTCACCATCAATATCCCGGAATATGGAGTTGCTTCAGCGTCTCAAAGGTACCGGCGTCGCCCTCGTCACGCCTTTTTCCGGCAACGCCGTTGACTGGGCTGCGCTGGAACGCCTCGTCGAGCAGGTGATCGCCGGCGGGGTCGAATTTCTTGTGCCGCTTGGCACAACCGGTGAGTCTGTCGCCACCACCGATACCGAAAACCGCCAAATACTCGATTTCGTGATCCGCGTCAATCGGAGCCGATTGCCGATTGTGGCTGGGCTATTCGGCGGCAATAACACGGCGGCGCTGGTCGAAAAAATCCGCCGATTCCATTTCGACGGCATTGATGCGCTGCTTTCCAGCAATCCCGCCTACAACCGTCCCAGCCAGGAAGGCATCTACCAGCATTATATGGCCCTGGCAGAAGTCTCCCCCAAGCCCATCATCCTCTATAACGTGCCCAGCCGCTCGGCGTCGAATATGACGGCGGAAACCACGCTGCGCCTGGCGCATGCCCATGAAAAATTCATCGGCATCAAAGAGGCCGGCAACGATATCTACCAGATCATGCAAATCCTGCGCCACAAACCGGCGCATTTCCTGGTGCTCAGCGGCGACGACGCCATGACGCTGCCCGTCATCGCCGCCGGCGGAGAAGGGGTTATCTCCGTAGCAGCGAATGCGGCTCCCCGTCCCTTCTCGGATATGGTGCGCGCCGCCCTCCGCCATGAATTCGTCGTCGCGCAACAACGCAACTTCGATCTGCTCGAACTCTACCGGCTCCTTTTTCTCGAAGGCAACCCTGCAAGCGTCAAAGCCGCCCTCGAGACGCAGGGCATCTGCTCCCGGGAACTGCGCCTCCCGCTGACTCCCATGAGCGCCGAAGGAAAAGCGCTGATCGAAACGGAAATTCGCCGAATCGAAGCGATTTACGGACGTTGAATCTGCAAAATAGCCGTAACCTGTATATTTACAGTTTAAATAAATATGTTCAAATCCGGAGCCCGCGCTTGACGGAAAACATTTTTTTTTAAAAAATTTGTGAAAAATAATTTTTAATAAAAACATTTTGTTTATTTTTGTCCCTGATTCCCCACCAATAAATTTCAATAGTCATGTCAAACGAAAAAGAAGCGAAACTCAAAACCCTGCAAGCGACGATAGACCGTCTGGATAAGACGTACGGGAAAGGTACTATTATGCGCCTGGGCGACCGGCAGGCCATCGAAGTGGAGGTCATCCCCTCCGGCTCGCTGGGACTGGACATCGCGCTCGGCTGCGGCGGATATCCCAAGGGTCGGATCATCGAGATCTACGGCCCGGAATCGTCGGGTAAAACGACGCTTGCGATCCACGCGATCGCCGAGTGCCAGAAAAAAGGCGGTATCGCCGCGATTATTGATGCGGAACACGCCTTCGACCGCTTTTACGCCGAAGGCCTCGGCGTGGACGTCAACAACCTGCTGATCAGCCAGCCGGATAACGGCGAACAGGCGCTGGAAATCACGGAGAATCTGATCCGATCCGGCGCTGTGGATATCGTCGTGGTGGATTCGGTGGCCGCCCTGGTACCGCGCTCCGAAATCGAAGGCGAAATGGGCGATTCCAAGGTGGGCCTGCAAGCGCGCCTGATGAGCCAGGCGATGCGCAAATTGGTGTCTGCTATCGGCAAAACGGGCTGTTGCTGCATTTTTATCAACCAATTGCGCGAAAAAATCGGCGTCATGTTCGGCAATCCGGAAACGACGACGGGCGGTAATGCACTCAAGTTTTACGCCTCGGTGCGCCTGGATATCCGCAAAAGCGGCGCGGCATTGAAGGATAAAGAAGGCAACGTGGTCGGTAACCAGGTAAAGGTCAAAGTGGTGAAAAACAAACTTGCGCCGCCTTTCCGCGTCGCAACCTTCGATATTATTTATGGTGAAGGGGTATCCAAAGCCGGCGAAATCGTGGATCTGGGTACCGACTTAGAGGTGATCCAAAAAAGCGGCGCATGGTATAGCTACAATGGCGCAAAAATTGCCCAGGGACGCGACGCCGCCAAACAATTCCTGCTCGATAACCCGGAAATGGCACTGGAACTCGAGCAAAAAGTGAAGGAGAAAATCCTGGCAGGTCCGACCCGCCAACAGGTCGGCGGCGGCAAATCCGCGGCTGTACTTGCCGAGGACGGCGAGGACGGTGTCGGCGAGGAATAATCCGAGGGAATTCGCAATTTTTCGCAATTACTTTGCCGAGCGTGTCAAAAAGGGGGCGATAAAAATTCTTTGTACGGCCTTTAGATCCGAAAAATATTTTGAACGAATGCCTTTTTTTGATTTTATATGATTATGCTTTTAAAATAAAAAAACAGGCATTCGTTCATTCGATATCTGAATAAAAACGTTTCGACAGACAGAAAATGCCCGTATTTTTGCTGCAGCAGGGAAATTCTGACCCGCTGCCAAAAATATTGCCAAAAAGTACTCGTCTATGGAACGTATTAGTGTATTCGACATTTTTAAAATTGGTATCGGCCCCTCCAGCTCGCATACAATGGGGCCTTGGCGAGCCGCACAGCGGTTCCTGCGCGATCTGCAAAAAGAAGGGGAATTCGACGCTATCGAAGCCGTACAGATCGAGTTGTACGGCTCGCTGGCCAAGACTGGAAAGGGTCACGGCACCGACTTGGCCGTGCTCCTCGGCTTGGACGGCCACGATCCGGTGACCATCCCGGTGGACAAGGTACATCCGGCGGTCGATTATATTCGCGAAACGCAATCCATCAATTTGGCGGGTATCAAACGCATCGCATTCCATCCGGAACGGGATCTGTTGTTTTATTACGATCAAACGCTCCCGTATCACGCCAACGGACTGACGTTCCGTGCTTTTCTGCGAAACGGCGCAGGCGTAAGCCAAACATATTACTCCATAGGCGGAGGCTTCGTCGTCAAGGAAGGCGAAGAAAATACAGGCAACCATATCGAGCTACCCTTCCCGATTGACCGCGGGGAGGAATTAAGCCGGTACTGCCGCGAACAAGGACTTTCTATCTCGGAAGTGGTGTTCAAGAATGAACTGACTTGGCGCGCGCCGGATCAGATTCACCGCGACCTGCTTAATATTTGGCAGGTCATGAAGGATTGTATCTTTAAGGGCTGCCATACCGACGGGATTCTGCCGGGCGGCCTCGATGTGGTGCGCCGCGCCGCCGATATCAACCGAAAACTCCGCCCGGCGGACAGCCATTACCGGAACGCCGATGAATGGCAGCAGCAGATTCGGCAAGGTAGCCACGACTTCCGCCATATCCTGAAGTGGGTAAGCTGCTTCGCGCTGTCCGTCAATGAAGAGAACGCCGCGTTTAGCCGGGTAGTCACCGCGCCGACAAACGGCGCCGCCGGCGTCATACCAGCCGTCCTGATGCATTTCACTACTTTCTGTAAGGAGTACAAGAACGAAAGCGATATCGTGAAGTTCCTGCTGACAGCCGGCGAACTGGGCAGCCTGTTCAAAAAGGGCGCCACGATCTCCGCCGCGATGGGCGGCTGCCAGGCCGAAATCGGCGTGTCCTCCGCCATGGCCGCGGGCGCGTTCACCGAATGCCTTGGCGGAACAGCCGAACAAGCCCTGATGGCCGCAGAGATTGCCATGGAACATCACCTAGGTATGACCTGCGATCCGATCGGCGGACTGGTGCAAATTCCCTGTATCGAGCGCAATACCATGGGCGCGATCAAGGCGATCACGGCAGCGCATATCGCACTAGAAAGCGATCCCGCCAATGCCAAGGTCAGCCTCGATACCGTCATCCGCACGATGAAGGAAACGGCCGACGATATGCACCATAAATACAAGGAAACGGCGGATGGCGGCTTAGCGCTGCAGTTTTCCGTCGGCCTGGTAGAATGTTAATGCGCCACATCCTGGTTTGATACCGCTCCGGGACATGCTTTTACAAATAGATTACACCGTCTTCCAACCGATGCTGCGCATCCAATCCACAGCACGCGGCTTCGCGGTGTTCGATCCGATACGCAAAAAAAATGTGGCCATGACCCCAGAAGAACACCTGCGGCAGTTGCTACTGCAGTATCTGATCCAGGAAATGCGCTATCCGCCCGCCCGTATCCGGGTAGAAATTGGCATCGAACTACATGGCATGAAAAAGCGCTGTGATATCGTGGTCTTTGACCGGGCGATGCAGCCCTGGCTCCTGGTGGAATGTAAATCGCCCAAAGTGGCGCTCTCCCAAAAAACGTTCGAACAGGCTGCAGCCTACAACCTGCGCCTTCAGGTGCCTTTCCTGGCGATTTCCAACGGGCCGGCGACGTTTTGTTGCCGGATGGACTATGTGGCGCGGGAATATGCGTTTTTGCCTGGGTTTCCGCAGATTGTGTAGCGCTTTCCATAGGTATTTCGCCGCCTCCGGCGGCGAAATAAAATAGCGAGCGGCTGTCTTTTTTTGATTTTTTCTCAGAAAAAATCAAAAAAAGACAGCCGCTCGAAATATTCTTTTTCTTGAAGAGAATCGATGGACTTATTTCACAACCCCTAACACGGTTTGATATCCTTCACCGACAGCGACAGGATTTTTTCTCCGCGCCAGTAGCCTTCCTGCAGGCTGAAGGCCATGTCGAAGGGTTCGTGGCGCAGCGCGTTGAACGTATCGGCGATACCGAACCCGATGCCCGTCCAGATTTTCGAGCTGCCTTTTTGTTGGATGGCAAATCGCACGTGGTTGTTCTCCAGCAGGCGGCTTCGGCCGGTATCCACGATATTTCGGGCGATAAATACGGGCGCCAGGTTGTGCGGCCCGAAGGGTGCGAATTGTTTGAGCATGCGCCAAAATGCGGGCGTGACCTGGTGCAATGGCAATTCCGCATTGATGGCCAGTATCGGTCGTTCGGCCTCTGGAGAGAGGCGGTTTTGCACGAGTTCTTCGAATTGTTGCGTGAACGCCTCCACATTTTCCGGCGGCATTTGCATACCAGCTGCGTGCGCGTGCCCGCCGAAGGAGTAAAACAGCGATTCGCAGCGCTGCAGGGCATCGTACAGATCGAAACCCGGCACCGAGCGGGCTGAACCGACTACGTGGTCGTCGCTTTGCGCCAGGATGACGGTCGGGCGGTGGAAGCTTTCGGCCATGCGGCTAGCGGCGATTCCGATGATACCCTTGTGCCATTCCGGTTCGTAAAGCACGATGCTTTTGCGCGTCGTCCAGTCCGGCAGCGCCAAAAATCGCCGGCGCGCCTCCTCTGCGGTGGCAAAATCCACTTCCCGGCGTTGGCGATTGATTTCCACCAGCGCGCCGGCGTTGTCGAGCGCGCTTTGCTTGTCGGCGGAGAGCAGCAATTTGACCGCCTCCCGGGCGTCGCCGAGCCGGCCGGCGGCATTGATCAGCGGGCCGACGCCGAAGATGATATCGTTGATGGTCAGGGGGTAGTGGCGGTTGCTGCGCTGCACGAGCGCCCAGAAGCCCACGCGCGGATCCTGATTGAATTTTTTCAGTCCATGATGCGCCAGAATACGGTTTTCGCCGGTCATCGGCACGATATCGCAGGCGATGCTGACCGCCACCAGGTCGAGCAGGTAATTCAGGTGTTCCACTGGGGTGTGGTGGCGGTGCGCGAATGCCTGGGCGAGTTTGAATGCGATTCCACAGCCGCTGAGTTCCTTGTACGGGTAGGGGCAGTCGGATCGTTTGGGATCGAGGTTGGCGTAGGCGGGTGGCAGGGCGCCTTCCGGGACGTGGTGGTCGCACACGATAAAATCGATGCCGTACGCCGCCGCGCCCGCGATCGTGCCGTGCGCCTTGATGCCGCAATCCATGGCAATGACCAGGGAACAGCCATTTTGGCGGGCGTACGCTACGCCTTCCCGACTGATGCCGTACCCCTCTTTGTCCCGATCTGGGAGGTAATAATCAATGTTTTTGTAAAATACGGACAAAAAAGAATACATCAGCGCTACGCTGGTTGTGCCGTCCACATCGTAATCGCCGTACAATAATATCCGTTCGCCCGTTTGAATGGCCCGTTCCAGGCGTTCTACCGCGCGATCCATGTCGCGCATTAGGAAAGGGTCGTGCAGGCGGCTCAAATCCGGCTGCAGAAACTCCCGCGCTTCCGCCTCGTACATTATACCCCTTTGGGCCAGCAACTGACCAAAAAGGGGTGCGATTTCCAGCGATCGGGCGATTTCCAAGGCGCGATCCGCGTCGAAATCCAGTGTATGCCAGATCGGACGTATCATTTTGTTTATCTTCAGCAGCGAAGTTACGCTTTTTTAACAAGCGGCGTACTATTCCGGTTTAATGGCGGCCTGTTTGATTTAGCGAATATTTGTTTAATCCGATTTCCGGCTTGTCAATTGCGCGTTTCTTGCCGGCGTTGCCCTTCCGAACGTTTACTAAACCTCGAAGGTTTAGTAAACGTAG
Organism: Saprospiraceae bacterium; assembly: GCA_032115775.1. Classification (GTDB taxonomy): domain Bacteria; phylum Bacteroidota; class Bacteroidia; order Chitinophagales; family Saprospiraceae; genus M3007. Next base: position 9,226 of record JAUMBL010000201.1, read on the forward strand.
TGTTGTCCTGGACGTCTTCGATCGGTTGCTGCCATTCTGTCATGTTTTCCTGGGTTGGAATGAAATGTGCAATGATTTCCCACGCGCGCAGCATAAAGTCGTATCTTTGCCCGTTCCCGGCGCCTTTTGAACACACCCGCCAATCCATTTTATTCTTGACTTTTTAGCGCTAATGATATGCTTGGATTTCTTAAAAAAATATTGGGAACAAAGCAGGAACGCGACCTGGCAAAGTACCAGGCGACCGTCGCTGAGATCAACCAACACTTCGAATCGTACAAAAACCTTTCAAACGACGCCCTGCGCGAAAAAACGAACGAATTCCGAAACCGGATCGCGGCGTATCTGCAGGATATAGACACTGAAATTGCCAGCGTCCGCCAGCAGGCGGTCGAAACGGAAGATTTTTACGAAAAAGATACGCTTTTCAAAGAGGTGGACGCGCTGCAAAAACAACGCGACAAGGCGCTGGAGGATATCCTGATGGATATTCTGCCGGAAGCATTTGCCGTGGTTAAAGAAGCCGGCCGCCGTTTTTCCCAAAATACGGAATTGACGGTCAGCGCGACCGCCCACGACCGCACCCTGGCCGCTGCCAATAAATCGTATGTGCGCATCGAGGGCGACCAGGCGATCTGGAAAAATTCGTGGAAAGCCGCCGGCGGCGAGGTCGCCTGGAATATGGTGCACTATGACGTGCAACTCTTCGGGGGTATCGTGCTACATACCGGCAAAGTAGCGGAGATGGCAACCGGCGAGGGTAAAACGCTGGTGGCTACGCTTCCGGCCTACCTCAACGGCCTAAGCGGCCAAGGCGTGCACGTGGTCACCGTCAATGACTACCTGGCGCGTCGCGACCAAGAGTGGGTAGGCCCGATGTACGAGTTTCTCCTGCTGTCGGTAGATTGTATTGATAAATACCGCCCGCACAGCCCGGAACGTATCCGCGCATATCAATGCGATATCATTTTCGGTACGAATGCAGAGTTCGGCTTCGACTACCTCCGCGATAATATGGTGATTAGCCCGGATGAACTCGTCCAGCGCAAACACCACTACGCGATCGTGGACGAGGTGGATTCCGTCCTGATCGACGACGCTCGGACGCCGCTGATCATCTCCGGCCCGGTTACGCGCGGGGCCGAAGACCAGGAATACGTGGATCTCAATCCGACGGTCAAGCGGCTGTTCGAGGAACAAAGCAAACTCGCCGCGCAATTCTTGGCGCAAGCCCGCAAACTGATTGGCGAAGGCGCCACCGGCACGGAAGAAGGCGGCGGCGCTATGGCTCTGCTCCGTGCGCACCGCGCCATGCCTCGCAACCGCCCGCTTATCAAGTACCTCAGCGAAGAGGGCATCAAGGTACTCCTGCAAAAAACCGAAGACTATTATATGCAGGAGAACAACAAGCGCATGCCGGAGGTGGATCGCGAATTGCTGTTTACCATTGATGAAAAAAACCGCCAGGTAGAACTGACGGATAAGGGCATCGAATTCCTCGCCCGGTTCAACAATGACGCCAATTTCTTTATTATGCCGGATATCGGCACGGAATTGGTTAAAATTGATCAGGACGCCAACCTGAACAAAGAAGAAAAAACAGAAGCAAAGGAATTGCTGGCACAGGATTTTGGCGTCAAAAGCCGCCGTGTGCACGCCATCCAACAGTTGCTGAAGGCTTATACGTTGTTTGAAAAAGACAACGAATATATCGTCGTAGAAGGGGAGGTCAAGATCGTGGACGAACAGACGGGGCGCGTCATGGAAGGTCGGCGGTATTCCGACGGACTGCATCAGGCGCTCGAAGCAAAAGAAAGTGTGAAAGTGGGCGAAATAACCCAAACCTACGCTACGGTTACGCTGCAAAATTACTTCCGGATGTACCACAAACTGGCGGGTATGACCGGCACGGCCGAAACCGAGGCGCAGGAATTGTGGGATATCTATAAGCTCGACGTGACGGTGATCCCCACCAACCGGTCAATCGTGCGGCAGGATAAGGACGATTTGGTGTACAAAACCGCCCGCGAAAAGTACAATGCCGTCATCGAGGAAATTGTCGCGCTGCGCAACGCCAGCCGGCCTGTGCTCGTGGGCACCACTTCGGTGGAGATCTCCGAATTGCTCAGCCGGATGCTCAAACTGAAAGGCATTGACCACAACGTTCTGAATGCCAAGCAACACCAGCGCGAGGCAGAAGTAGTGGCGGAAGCCGGTAAAGCCGGCGCCGTAACCATCGCCACCAACATGGCCGGCCGCGGTACCGATATCAAACTGGGGCCGGGCGTCAAAGACGCCGGCGGCCTCGCCATCATCGGCACGGAACGCCACGACAGTCGCCGCGTGGATCGCCAGCTGCGCGGCCGCGCCGGTCGCCAGGGCGACCCCGGCAGCTCGCAATTTTATGTGTCGCTGGAAGACAACCTGATGCGCTTGTTCCAAAGCGACCGAATCGCTTCGCTGATGGATAAAATGGGCCATAAAGAAGGCGATGTCATCCAGCATTCCATGGTCACCAAATCCATCGAACGCGCGCAGAAAAAAGTGGAGGAAAACAACTTCGGTATCCGGAAACGCTTGCTGGAGTATGATGATGTGATGAATATCCAACGCGAAGCAATTTATAAAAAACGCCGGAACGCCCTGTTTGGCGACCGGCTTGCCTTGGATATCAACAGCGCCTTCCTGGCGATTACCTCGGAGCTGGCGCACGTCCACCGCGAAACCGGCGATTTCGAGACTTTCCGGATGGACAGCCTGCGTACCATCGGAATTGACCCGGTCTTCCCGCCCGAAAAATTCAAGACAACGCCCTCGGCAGCCCTGGCAGAAAACTATCAGGAACAGGTGCTGGAAATCTACGCGCATAAACGCCGACAAGTGGCTGAACGTTTGCTGCCGATCATCCGGGATGTGCATGCCCGCGAAGGCCAGCGCTACCGACGGATTATGGTGCCCTTCTCCGATGGCCGCCTCGCCCTCAATATCAGCGCCGATATGGAAGAGGCTATCCGGACAGAAGGTAAAAGCATCATGCAGGATATTGAAAAAGTAGCTACCCTCGCGATTATTGACGACGCCTGGAAGGAGCACCTCCGGAATGTGGACGACCTGAAGGAATCGGTGCAAGGCGCTTCTTTTGAACAAAAAGACCCGCTCGTCATCTATAAAATGGAGGCGTACAATCTCTTCGAGGGACTGGTCGGCCATATCAATTCGAGCGTCACCGCCTTCTTGTTAAAAGGTACGCTGGTGTTGCCCGATGAAGACAGTACGCACCGGGCGCAACAGGCCGAAAATGCCCGCCGCGCCCAGGAAGCCGCCATGCGCAACCGAATCCGCGCGAACAATCAGTCTTCAATGACCGAAACCCAGGAGGCCGCCCAGCGCGCCGCCCAATCTGCCGGCCGCGAAGGCGCCGCGCAACGGGTGCAACCGATCGTAAAAGAGAAGATCACCGGTCGCAATGATCTGTGTCCTTGTGGCAGCGGCAAAAAGTTCAAACATTGCCACGGTAAATAACTTGTGATTGTTTGTTTGGTCGCTTTTAAGCCTAAAAACGCCATTTTTTGACAAAAAAGCGTCCAAGTAAACAGGAACAATAAAATCCGTTGATGCATGACCTTTATTCTCGCAGAAAAAAATACGATCGCCAACCGATTTTTATCGGAATTGCGCAGCGTCGAATTGCAAAAAGATCGCCTGCGCTTCCGGCGCAACATGGAGCGAATCGGCGAAATTTTAGCCTACGAAATTAGCCAAACGCTCGCGTATGAACCCGTCGAGGTGGAAACCCCACTGGGCATCGCCATCCATACCACGCCCGCCCAGCGGATCGTGCTGGCCACTATCCTGCGCGCCGGACTCCCTTTCCACAACGGGATGTTAAATTTCTTCGACGCCGCCGACAACGCCTTTATCTCCGCCTACCGCAAGGAACACAAGGACGGTTCGCTCGACATCCAGGTGGACTACATCAGCTCGGCCGACCTTGATGATTCAGTGCTGATTCTCTGTGACCCTATGCTGGCCACCGGCTCCTCCCTGAATCTGGTACTGGATCGGCTGCTGGTGTTCGGAGCGCCCGCTACAATCCATATCGCCGCCGTCATTGCCAGCGCCGCCGGCCTCGAAGCGGTGCGCCGCCGGCATCCGAAGGCGCATATCTGGGTCGGCGCGGTGGATGAGGAACTCACCGCCAAATCCTATATCGTGCCGGGATTGGGCGATGCGGGCGACCTAGCTTACGGGGAAAAGCGCTGAAATGTGCGATCGCTAGGTATCCAAGTCTCCAATTGCAAAATGCGATTCGACTCTTAGAATAGTAGTTTCATCAACCTTCTTCATATTCTATCTATTATGAAAAAAATCCTGCTCCTTCCTTTTCTATTGGTTGCCTTTCTGGCAGCCGCCCAAAATCTGAAACCGATACCGCAGATGGTCGCGGACGCCGGGAGCGATTTTCAAAAATTAGCCCTGTTTGCCGAAAAAGCAGACCCGCTGAACGCCGCGCCTGAAATTGGCCTTGCACTCCGCACCGGCACGATCCTGTCCTGGGATGCCGCCAAGATACAGGCGGTACGCGCCCTGGCCGGCAATCCGGTCACGCTGACGCTGCCGATGGCCAACGGCGATGTGCTGACGCTGGATCTCGTGCCGGCTAAGAATTTCTCGGACGCCTTCCAGGTGCATGTTGCCAGTACGGGCGAAGCGCTCGGTAGCTTCGACCGGGGGGTACACTTCTGGGGAATTGTTCAGGGTGACCAAGAATCGCTGGTCGCGGTCAGTGTATTTGAAAATGAGGTGATCGGCACGATCTCTACCGCCGATGCGCAGTATGTAATCGGCGCAATCCCTGGGAATCGCGAAAAAAAGCACGTCTTGTACGCGACTGCCGATTTGCAGGGCGACAGCGGCTTTACTTGTTTCACCGACGACGAGCTCCACCGGATCGGCGAGGCAGCCTCCGGCGTGACGGATCGCGCCGGCCCCACCAACTGTGTGCGGATGTATGTAGAAACAGATTTCACGCTTTTCCAAAATAAAGGCAGCGTGGCTAATGTCGTATCGTACATGACGGGCGTATTTAGCCAGGTATCGGCGTTGTACACCAATGAAACCGTGAATGTCGTATTGCACGACCTGCTGGTATGGGACATTGTTGACCCCTATACCGGACCGAGCGCCAGCAACTACCTCACGCAGTTCCGCAATGCGAAAAACGGCTCGTACAACGGCGACCTCGCCCACTTGGTGGGCATCAACGGCCTCGGCGGCGTAGCCTACCTCGACGTGCTTTGCAACGCCTACTATGGCGTAGGCTATAGCAGCATCAATGCGACGTATCAAAATGTGCCGACCTACTCCTGGACGATCGAGGTTATCACGCACGAAATCGGCCATAACCTCGGCTCTCCGCACACCCACGCCTGCTCCTGGAATGGCAACAACACCGCCATTGACGGCTGCGGTCCCACGGCAGGGTATAGCGAAGGCTGTACCGCACCCCTGCCGACCAACGGCGGCACGGTAATGAGCTACTGCCACCTGGTAAATGGCGTCGGTATCAATTTCAATAACGGTTTCGGCTCGCAACCGGGGGATCGCATCCGCAATGAAGTGTACAACGCAGCCTGCCTGAATGAATGCGGCGGCGGCGGCGGCGGTTGCTCCTACGCGAATATCACCAGCGATAATTTTGATTCCGGCTGGGGTACCTGGACGGACGGCGGCACGGACTGCGCTCGCATCAGCAACGCCGCTTACGCGAACTCGCCCACCTGGAGTATCCAACTGCGCGATAATACGGGCACCTCCGTGATGACGACCACGAGCCAAAACTGGGCTTCCTACGACGAACTGACTGTCACGTTCTCTTTCATTACGGTGAGCTTCGAAAATGGCGAAGACTTCTGGCTGCAAGTATCCACGAACGGCGGATCTTCTTACACCACGGTGGCCGACCTCAACGCGGGCGCGCAATTCGTCAATGGTACCCGCTATAACGTCACCGTGGTGATTCCCGGCCCCTTCACGACGAACACCCGCCTCCGCTTCCGCGCCGATGCGTCCGCCGACGACGACCAGGTATATATAGACGACGTGGTGGTCACCGGCTGTCTGCAGAACTTTGGCGCGCCCGCGCCCGACCGCAACAACACCGTTACGGTATTCAGCGAAGTGGAAAACGCCGGTATCTCCAACCTGCAGGTTGGCCCGAATCCCGCGCAGGAATTCTTTAACCTGAACTTCCAAGCCACCAAGGATATGCAGGTCGAGATGCTGCTCACCGACCTGACCGGCCGTATCGTCATGCAGAATCAGCTGCAGGCAACCGCGGGTGACAACCGCCTACGTATCCAGACGCCTGAACTGTCTAACGGCGTGTATATCGTGTACCTGCGCGCCGGTACGCAAACGCATACTGCCAAGGTGATTGTGACAAAATAACCTGCGCGTATCATACGCAGATCAGAGGCCGTTTTATGCGTCTTTAGGCATTTTCAGTCGCCAAAGGACGTATGAAACGGCCTCTTTGCTCTTCTGTCGGAAGTAAACTTTTCGCTGGAACCGCTGTTTAAAAAAGGTAAATCAGAGGAAAAAAAACCTGTTTTGGGCGCCTCTGCGTCTATTCACGCATATTTTCCAACATAAAAATCTCTAACGTTATGTTCCACTTGAAGGAGGGCGATCAAGCGCCTGAATTTTCAGCGCCGAATGAAAAAGGCGCCACGATGCGTTTGTCTGACTATCAAGGCAAAAAGCTGGTGCTTTACTTTTATCCAAAAGACGACACGCCCGGTTGTACGGCGGAGGCGTGCAGCCTGCGCGACAGTTATGCGCAGTTCCAGGCTCGGGGCTATGAAATCCTCGGTGTGAGCCCGGATTCTGCCAAAAAGCATCAAAAATTCCAAGACAAATATACGCTGCCGTTCAGCCTGTTGGCCGATGAGGATCACGCAGTTTCATCGGCCTACGGCGTTTGGGGACCCAAAAAATTCATGGGTCGCACATACGACGGGATTCACCGCACCACCTTTGTAATTGATGAAAAAGGGGCGATCGAGCGCATTATTACCAAGGTAGATACGGAGGCGCATGCTGGGCAGTTGCTGGATGCATAATGCGCTGCGCGCATAAAAACAAGTTTGTAACTGGTTAGGGTGAGGCCGAATGGCTGACATTATTTCAAAATATCCGTTCCACTCGCAAGCCCAAAATACGTAGCCGGCATAATAATGTCACCCCTTTGGGGTTTGGCTAACCAGTTACGCATGTTTAACATAGCCTATGCACAGTCTTTCGTTTGCCAATCCGCATCCTGCGGGGGTCGGTATCCGACAAAAAATTGCTCTAGCGCTTGTCGGCCTAGGGTTGTTATTTTTCCTTGTCGTCTGGGCGGCCGGTAGCGTCTGGTCGCCTGCCGCATCTTTGACGCTGTCGTTGGGGTTGATTTCAGGCGGCGCGCTATGGTATTTTTGGGAGTTGCGCCGGGGAATGCCTTCGGGTATGCGGGACGAGCGCGCGCTATTTCGAGCCTTGAACAACCGTGGAATTGCCGGGTGGGTATTAGGTGTGTTCCTAACCGGTTTTTATGGGTGTTTATACTGGTTTCCGGCGATGCTGAGCGGCCTGATCGAATTGTTCGATCCGTTGAGTCGGAGCTTGCGTGGGCGACCTTCCGACCAGTGGTTTGTGTATGGCGCTTGCTACACATTGGCGGTTTTGCTGATGGGCGTCAAGTTCCTGTTCAAATACCGGCACAACCGGTATCAGGTACTTCGGACCCTGTCCGTGATGTTTTTCCAGCTGATTTTCAGCTTTTTGATACCGGCTTGGATGCTTTTGATGAACCAGCCGGAATTTTATTTCACGTATTTCTGGCCGCTTAAATATGAGTACCTGTTTCCAGGCACGGTGCATTGGCTCACAAAAAACTACACCCATCTCGGTATTTTTCTGGTTTTTTGGGGCGTTTTGATGAGTTTTATCGCGGTACCCGTGCTGACGTGGTTTTTCGGCAAGCGTTGGTATTGCTCCTGGGTTTGCGGGTGCGGCGCGTTGGCAGAGACGGCGGGCGATCCGTTTCGCGCGCTGTCCGATAAATCTTCCCGCGCCTGGCGTTTGGAGCGCCGGTTGATATACGGGGTGTTAGCCTTTATTGTGTTTACGACAGCCGTGTTGTGGATCAACTCCTGGCAAAAAGGCGCCCTGCTGGGTTCCTACGCGGCAATTTTTTCTAAAACGTACGCTTTTCTGATTGGTTCCGTGTTTTCCGGGGTGATCGGTACGGGATTCTATCCGATTTTCGGGAATCGGGTTTGGTGTCGTTTTGGTTGTCCGCTTGCCGCCATTCTGGGTATTTTGCAAAAACACTTTTCCCGGTTTCGCATTACGACCAACGGCGGACAGTGCATTTCCTGCGGAAATTGTTCGGCGAATTGTGAAATGGGCATAGACGTTAAATGGTATGCCCAACAAGGCCAAGACATTCGCCGTGCGAGTTGCGTGGGCTGCGGAATCTGCGCGGAGGTTTGTCCGCGCGGGGTGTTGCGGCTGGAAAACGGGAAAGTGACGCTGGAACAGCGGCTGTTTCAATAGAATATATGTAACAACGTAGCCTGAGACCGGATGGCTGATATTATTCTAAAATATCCGTTCTGCAAACCCAAAAATACGTAACCGGCATCCGCTAGAATAACGTCACCCCTTTGGGGTTTGGCTAACCATTTACGAAAATATTTCTTGGCAGGACACGGTGCTATCGCCCTCTGTACACAATCCGATAAATCGCGTCTGCATAGTCGTCGGAGACAAGCAGCGAGCCGTCGGGCAGGTGTTCCAGATCAACTGGTCGGCCCCAGACCGATTCGTCGGGTTGGAGCCAGCCGCCGGCGAACGTTTCATAGCTGATGCAGGCTCCTTGTTCGTTAAGGCGCACCAGGCTGAGTTTGTAGCCGCTTTTTTGGGTGCGGTTCCAGGAGCCGTGTTCGGCCAGGATGATTTGGCGGCGGTAGGTTTCCGGGAATTGATTGCCTTGGTAAAATTCCAATCCGAGCGGCGCGACGTGCGCGTTGAGAATCTGAGCCGGGGGCACGAAATCGGCGCAGGGGCGTTTTTCGCCGAACTTGGGGTCGGGCGTATTACCTTGATGGCAGTAGGGGAATCCGAAATGTTGGCCTTCCCGGGTGGCGTGGTTAAGTTCGCAGCCCGGCATATCATCGCCCATCATATCCCGGCCGTTGTCGGTGAACCACAATTCCTTATTGACGGGATGCCAGGTAAATCCGACGGTGTTGCGGATTCCGTGTTGTACCACGACCGGTTCGGGCTTTGGCTGCTCCACATCCAGGCGGGTGAGGCTGCTAAAAATGGGATTGTCGCGTTCGCAGATGTTACAGGGCGCTCCTACCGGGACGTACAGTTTGCCGTCGGGTCCAAACGCGATATATTTCCAGCCGTGGTGCGTTTCGGTAGGGTATTGGTCGTACACCACCACCGGCGTTCCCGGGTTGGCCAGGTTTTTTTCGATATTGTCGAAGCGGAGAATCCGGTTTACTTCTGCGACATACAGGCTGCCGTTTTTAAAAGCGACCCCGTTGGGCATATTGAGTCCGGTTGCGAGCGTATAGCGTTGGTCGGCCTTGAAGTCGCCGTCGGTATCTTTCAGGGCATACACATTTCCTGCGTCGCGGGTGCCCACGAAGAGTGTGCCGGACGGGCTCAGGCAGAGCGAGCGGGCGTTTTTGACATTTTCGGCCCAAAGTTGAATCTGGAATCCGGGTGGCAGTTTGATTTTGTCGAGCGGCAGGCTGGTTTGCGTTCTGCCGCCGGCCTTGTTTCGTTGGGGGGCGCAGGATGCGGCGAGTGCGAGCAGCGTGAAAATAAGAATGCGGATCATGTTACAGTATTTTATGGTACTTGCACGGTGTTGAGCACGGCGTCAATAAGATCTTCCGAGGTAATTTGTTCTGCTTCCGCTTCGTAGCTTAGTCCGATGCGGTGGCGCAGGGCGTCATGGGCGACTGCCCGGACGTCCTCCGGCACGACATACCCGCGGCGGCGCAGGAAAGCCAGGGCGCGGGCTGCTTGCGCGAGGGCGATGCCGGCGCGCGGGGAAGCGCCGAAATTGATCAGCGGTTTTAGCTTGGCGAGGCCGGCGTCGGCGGGGTATCGGGTAGCGAAGACGAGGTCTAGGATATAGCGCTCGATTTTTTCGTCTATATATATTTTCTGCAGCACGTTGCGGGCGCGCAAGAGTTCGGCGGACGAGGCGACCTGTTGGATTCGGATCGATTCGTTGTTCAGGTTGCGGCGGATGATTGCGCGTTCCTCTTCTTTATTGGGGTAGCCGATTTTGATTTTCAGCAAAAACCGGTCGGCTTGCGCTTCGGGCAGGGGATAGGTGCCTTCCTGTTCGATTGGGTTTTGGGTAGCGAGCACCAGAAAAGGCTCTTCCAGGATGAACGTTTCGCGGCCGATGGTCACCTGTCGTTCTTGCATAGCTTCCAGCAGGGCGCTTTGCACTTTGGCCGGCGCGCGGTTGATTTCATCGGCCAGCACGAAATTGGCGAAGATGGGACCTTTTCGTACTGAAAAATCCGAGGTTGCGGGGTTGTAGATCATGGTGCCGAGCACATCGGAGGGCAGCAAGTCGGGCGTAAACTGAATACGCTGGAACTGCGCGTCCACCGCTTGCGCCAGCGTTTTTATAGCCAGCGTTTTTGCTAGTCCGGGAAGTCCTTCCAACAGAATATGGCCTTTAGTCAGCAGCCCCAGCAGCAGCCGTTCGATCATGTATTCCTGGCCTACGATCACACGGGCTGCTTCGGTTTTGAGCCGTTCCAGGAAAGCGCTCTCCGTGTGAATCTCGTAATTTAATGCTTCAATATCGAGCGGGCTGTGCATACCGTAACCGTACTGTTTAGAAACTATCTGCAAATATCATTTATTTTAGAATAATGTCACCCCTTCAGGGTTCCTACGGCCAAACATTAATCGGGCTAGAATAATGTCACCCCTTCGGGGTTTTAATGGCAACACGTTAATCGGGTTAGAATCATGTCTCCCCTTTGGAGTTAGGCTAACCGGTTATTATTTTTGGGAGGTGGATGCGCGCTGTTCTGAAATAGCGTTTGATTACGGCGTCTGTCCGGTCATTTTCAATTTTTTTCCGGGCAGTGCCTGCCAGGGAGCGGAGTTGGGTTCGATACCTTGCGGCGTGATGAGCCAGAGAATAGGGATGCGTGGGCGCAGTGCCGGCGTATCTGCGAAGCCGTCGGTGAAATAGATCATTCCGTCGGGGTGATCCTGGTTGGCGAGTTCGAGCGGTTCGCGAAAGCTGGTGCCGCCCCGTCCTTGCACGAGTTCGGGCGCTACGCCGCGATAAGGATAGCGGCGGTAGATTTTGGTGTCGCACTCCACGATTTCCACGACGGCGCCAGCGCGCCAGATTGCGTACACCTCCTGGAAGAAATGTTGCAGTTCGGGCGTTCCGATACTGCCGGAGGTATCCAGGGCGATCAGCAGCCGGTGTTGCCGGCGGATTTTGATGCCTGGGTTGACGCCGTATCGTTTAGACGGTCGGCGGATGGTGTTCTGCAGTCGGGTGCGGGCGGCGCCGGCGGCGAACAGGCGCAGCAGCACCCGCCAGTTCCATTCCGAGGCTTGGCGGCGGTACAGCGTGTCGAGCATTTCGCGGACTTCGCCCGGCAAGGCGCCCCACGCCGAGGCGCTGGTGCGTTGGTGCGCGCTGCGCAGCAGGCTGTCCTGATGAATTTCCAGCACGCTTTTTTCTTGTTCGGATCGCGATCGGATTTCTCGCCAGGGTTGGTGGCGTTCGAGCCCGTGAGAATCCGATTGAATTTGCTGCAGCATCTCTGCGCTGGGCGTCCCCGCGAATTCGCCGCCGGCTGCGTTTTTCACCGCCTCCAGTTTTTTATAGTAGAAATACCAGGTTTGTCCGGCGGGTAGTTGCAGGTCGGGGAATGAATCGGTAAAAATACTGTCCTCCGGCAAATGCCTTCGATCAATATATTGATTGACCACCAAATCGAAGGCTACATTCAGCAGGCGGCGGTCGAGTAGCGGCTCGTCCACCAGCAGGTGTCGGAATACCAGGTGCAGCATTTCGTGTTTCAGCACGCCTTGTCGGTGGAGCGGATCTTTCAGCGCCGTGTCCCAAAAATCGGCGTGAATGTACAGGGTAAAACCGTTTCGTCCCATTCCGACCGCCAGCGTGTCCACCGGATGTCCGGGTCCGGTCACTTCTTTATTGATACTGCTCAGCAGGTGCGCGTAAAAAGGTTCACGCAGGAGCAGGTCAATACTTGTTTTTGCTATTTCTTCCAGAATACGCATGGGAAATCCGGTTATTTTCGGGCAAATTTAAGCTAATTTTATCAAATGCCGTATATTTGCCGTATAAATGCCG
>JAUMBL010000202.1:0-16034 GCA_032115775.1 Saprospiraceae bacterium
TGCTGCTGCAGAACCAGCCCAATCCCTTCCACGACCGCACGACGATCGGTTTCGTGTTGGGCGAGCCGATGCACGCCCGCTTGCGCGTATTCGATCTTACCGGCCGACTGCTCTTCGAGCGCGCTGCGCAGTATCCCGCCGGCTACCAGGCGGTGGAGTTACGGTTGGATGAACGAAAAGTACCGGGCATATTGATGGTTGAACTGACGACAAAGCATGGAACGCAGACCCGGAAGATGAACGGGTATTGATTGGGGAATTCGGATTGGGGATTGGGGATTGCGGATTTAGGGCGCCGGCGGGTTATTTCTTTCAGCGATTGAAGGGAATAACCCGCTGGCGTTTTAAATCCGCAATCCCCAATCCCCAATCCAAATTCCCCAATTTTTAGTTACTTTTGCGGTTGTAAAACAGCCGCCATTGAGTTCCCTCGTCTTATACATGACCTACACCGGGATGTTTTTATCCCTGTTGATATTGATTTACGACGGATACCGTGGTATAAACCGCTATTTGGCGGGCTTTCTGTTTTTTTCTTCTTTTAACATTTATCTGCAACTGATCTTCGCGTACTCAAAAAACGAGGCGTTGTTGACTGTTTTTGGTGTCGGATTTCCGACGTTGTATTACCTGATCGGCCCGTTTGCCTATTTATATGTGCGGGGAATGCTCTTGGACAGAAACCAGTTTCACTGGCGGGATACCTTTCATTTCCTGCCCTTGATCATTGTGATGGCCGGTGCGCTTCCATTTTTCCTCTCATCGGGCGTGGAGGAGAGGAGGGAATTGGCGCGGATGATTATGAGCGACGACTGGATCAGTGCGGCCGGCATTCGGCCGAATAAATTATTTTCGACGCTGGCGAACAACCTGTTGAAGGCTGTCCAGGCAGCGATTTACGCATTGTTGCTGTGGCGGCTTTTGTACCAACACTGGGGTAAGTTATCAGGTCGGCTGCAGGGGTGGGAACATCGGCGCCTGATACGCGCTTGGTTGTTAATCTTTTGTTCGTTGTTTTCCCTGCTGGTGATAACGCGGATTGTCTATTCCTGGGTTTTGTTTCACGCGCCATCCAAAAGCGAATTTTTGGCTTTGACCGATCCGTTTCATGTTCTTGCCGCGATTGGTTTTTTTGGACTGAATGTCGCGCTGATCGCTTTTCCGGGCATATTGTACGGTCTGCCTGTCATGCCTGCGCTTTTTAGAAAAAAACGACCGGCGGCGGACACAGCAGAAATTCCTGGATCGGAAGCGGCGGAGTCAGAAGCTACCGGCGCGCGCAATGCGCAATATTTTTCTGCGGATTATCTGCGGGAAATAGAGGCGGCCATCGAGGACTGTGTCCAACGAGCGTTGTACTTGGAAGCAGATTGGACGCTTTCGCGTCTGGCATTGCAGATAAATATTCCGGAGCACCATTTGAGTTATTATTTCAATTACGTCAAGCAGGAAAAATTCATTGTTTGGCGCAAACGGCTCAAAATCGAGTTTGAAAACCGCCAATTGCAAGCGCAGCTCGCGCGCCTGGTGCAGGAACAGCAGCAAAGCCGAAGGGAAGAGATATTGGCGCAGTTTGAAAAAAGTAAGCAGGAACAGGCAAGCATCGAAATGCTGATGTCTCATTTCAGTAAAGTGTACCCTGGGTTCACTTCCGCGCTGGTTACGCAATATCCCAAACTCTCACTGGCTGATGTGCAGTTTTGCTCGCTTATTCGAATGAATCTCGTGACCAAGGAGATTTCCCGGCTGCTCCATATCGAGCCCCGCAGTATTTATATAAAGAAGTACCGGATCATGGAAAAAATGGGCTTGGGCGCGGGCGATGATTTTGAACAGATTATTTTTAGTCTGGATCAGGGCGAGCCTTTGTAATACGTGCTGCTTCAGGACGCCTGGATAGCTTTGATATTGATCCGGCTCGCCCCACCCTAAGATCGCGAATAGTATGACCAAGCCGCGCGTCCTACGGACGCCGCGCGTCCGTAGGACGCGCAACTGCACGCCGATTTATGCTGGTTTTTTCAACGGAATGACCGTCCTGCAGAAGCGGGGCCGGTAAAATCGCTGCGTGCACGTGTTACAAAAGTGCTATAGAAACTGGATTTTTTTTTTGTAAAAAATTGAAAATCAGTTGCATGTAATTTTTGCACCGCATTGTATCATTTTTGTTATAGTGCCTTTCTCCTGATCATGATGCTAACTTTGGAGTGCAAAGTAACCGCAATACAAAGCGCCGCCGCCGGCGCGAATTGGAATTCAAACAAGGATACAAATTGCTAAAACCGGCGTACAAACTCATAATATGAAACATATCCAGTTCTCTGATTTTCCGGGGAAATACCTGCTGCTGCTCGGTATTTTCATTTTTCAAAATGGCCTGTTGGCGCAGGATGCGACGATCGTATTTCAGGGGATCGTGAAAAGCGCGTCCGGCGCGCCGGTGGCGGATGGGGAGTACACGTTTAATTTCACGTTGTGGAGTTCTTTAAACGGAACGGCCAATACCGATAAATTATTGAAAATTGGCGCGACGGACTACAACACCCCCTCAAACCAATGGTCGGAGACGGTCACCCTGCAGGTGCGTGGGGGGATATATACCCACTATTTGGGTTCTGTTACCCCCCTGAATCCACAAAATTTTCTGGAACCGGTATTTCTGAATATCAATTTCCAAGGGTGGGATTTGGTACCCCGCGCCGGGCTTGGCTACTCTCCCTACGCCTTGTTTGTCAGCAAAGCGTATCAGGCAGTTTGTTCGGGCGCTGTGGGCGACATCAAGTATTCGCTGTTGCCGCCGGATAAATTTAAAGACGTGAACGGGGATTGCTGGGTGCCGCTCGACGGCAGAAGTATATCTTCCACGGATGCTTTATACCAGCAAGGTGTTACGACGCTTCCCAACGCCGGCGGAACATTCATCCGTACGCAGGATTTTGCCGCATCCACCTTTACTGAAAATAACTGGACCAGCTTGGCGTACGGCAACGGCCTGTGGGTCGCCGTAGCGAATACCGGAACGGGAAATCGGGTGATGACCAGCCCGAATGGAATCAACTGGACAAATCGAACCTCCGCGGCAGATAACAGCTGGACCAGTGTCGCGTATGGCAACGGCCTGTTTGTGGCGGTCTCCAACTCCGGAACGGGAAATCGCGTGATGACCAGTCCGAATGGAATCAACTGGACGAGTAGAACTTCCGCAGCGAATAACAATTGGCTCAGCGTCACGTACGGCAACGGACTGTTCGTAGCCGTAGCCAACTCCGGTATAGGAAACCGCGTAATGACCAGTCCGGACGGCATCAATTGGACGATTCGAACTTCCGCGGCCACTAACGCTTGGGCCAGTGTCACGTTTGGTAACGGCCTGTTTGTGGCGGTGTCAACCAATGGTGTTGGCAACCGCGTGATGACCAGTCCGGACGGCATCACCTGGACGATTCGAACTACCCAGGTAAATAACAGTTGGAGCAGCGTAACGTACGGCAACGGCCTGTTTGTGGCGGTGTCAACCGACGGTGTTGGCAACCGCGTGATGACCAGCCCGAACGGAACTACGTGGACGGTTCAAACTTCTGCGGCGGATAATAGCTGGAGCAGTGTGGCGTACGGCAACGGCTTGTTTGCAGCGGTGGCAATCAGCGGTACAGAAAACCGTGTGATGACCAGCCCGGACGGCATCACCTGGACGTCTCGAACTTCTTCAGCGGATAACTTCTGGGGCAGCGTCGCGTTTGGCAACGGCCGCTTTGTCGCCGCAGCCAATTCCGGAGCGGGAAATCGGGTCATGACCAGCACAAACGGTATTAGTTGGGTCGCATCGCAAACCCCCAGCGAACGCTGGAACACACTAAACAGCTCCGATGCAGATCCGGAGCGCAGCGCTGCGACGGCGCCCGGCACGCTGCAAAATAGCGACTTCCAGGCGCACACGCATGCCACGAACTTGGCCGGCGCCCACCAACACCATTTTGACCGGCGAGCCGCTGCAAGTATTGAGAATGATGGGACTAATGGCGACAATTCGGGTAAAAGTACCAATAATTCTCTAGTTGGCTCAAGCACGACTTCCACAGACGGGACGCATACGCACACCATGAATGCCAACTCGGACGGGGGAAATGCCAACGAAACCCGCCCGGTCAACCTGAATCTCTGGGTGTATATCCGGATAAAGTAAGGCGGCAATTTTACCTGTTTTAAACGGATCATTTGGGCTTCCATATCAAACTATTAAGTCATGATACATTATCAATACCTCAAAATCGCGCGGCATTATCTCCTGATCCTAGGCTTTGTATGTTGGGGCTGCCTGGCCTTCACGCAGAACCAAACACCCTATATCAGTTTTCAGGGTATCTTGAAAAAGGTATCGGGCGAACCGGTGTCGGACGGCGATTACGACTTTACGTTTTCGTTCTGGAGTACGCCTTCCGGTACCTTGAATGATGACAAACTACTAAAAACCGGCGCTACGGACAACAGCGACCCGGATAACCAGTGGTCGGAGACTGTTACCCTGACGGTGACCGGCGGGGTCTATTCGCACAATCTGGGTTCCGTTACCCCCCTGAATCCGAATAATTTCACCGGCCCGGTTTATTTGAATATCCGGGTGGGTGGAAAAGACCAGCTGCCCCGAACGGAATTTACGTATTCTCCCTATTCTTTTTTTGTTTACAATGCCCGGACGGTTGTTTGTTCCGGCGCCGTCGGCGATGTAAAGTATTCCATTTTGCCGCCGGATCAGTTCAAGGATGCCAATGGCGACTGCTGGGTTCCGCTGGATGGCCGAACCTTGTCCTCCACGGATGCTTTGTACCAACAAGGTATTACGATGCTTCCCAACGCGGGCGGTTTGTTTCTCCGCGCACAAGATTTCGCTATCATCAGTGGCTCTGAGTACTGGAAACCGAAAAACAACAGCGACAGAGATCCCGATCGCACGGCATCCACGGCAATTGGCTCCGTACAAAACAGCGCGTTTAAATCGCACGTGCATACGGTGGCAGATGACGGCGCGCACAACCATAGTGTAAATCGGCGGGGCAACGGAGGAATCATTAACGGGGATAACGATCTAATCAACACCGATAAAAGCATTATAGGTACCAGCTACAGCTCGTACGCCGGCGGACACAACCACAACATAAACGCGAACTCCGATGGGGGTAGTACCAGCGAAACCCGCCCGTCCAATTTGAATCTATGGGTTTATGTCCGGATTAATTGACGGGTTAGCGCGCAAATTCCCAACGCGCCCTGGTATTCAATTTTTTGGTTTCAACACGAAACAATTCAAATAATGAAAAATTACCGACATCTCGTGACCTTGCTGCAATATTTCCTGATTCCGGGAATTATATGCACCGGCCGGCCACTTATCGCACAAAATCAAAATGCCTACATCAACTATCAGGGAGTCCTGAAGAAGTCGTCCGGGGAACCTGTGGAGGATGGCGATTATGATTTTACCTTCTCCTTTTGGAGCTCCCTCAGCGGCACAGCCAATACGGATAAATTGCTGAAGATCGGCGCCACCGATCCCAATACGCCCGCCAACCAATGGTCGGAGACGGTCACCCTGAGTGTCGCCGGCGGCGTGTATTCACACAACCTGGGCTCGGTGACGCCGATGAATCCGAAAAATTTTTCGGGGCCGGTGTACCTGAACGTCCGGGTAGGAACGAAAGATCTGGTGCCCCGCACCCAATTTACTTATTCGCCCTATTCGTTTTTTGTGTCGAACACGCAGACGGTGGTGTGCTCCGGAGCCGTAGGCGATGTCAAGTACTCCATTCTGCCGCCGGATAAATTTAAGGAGGTCAATGGCGATTGCTGGATTCCCCTGGATGGTCGCACCTTGTCAACTACGGATGTGCTGCGGCAGCAATACGGCGTTGCAACGCTCCCGAATGCCGGCGGCCAGTTTATCCGGACGCAGGATTTTGAGGCGATCAGCGGTACGGAGTCCTGGAAACCCAAAAACAGTAGCAATCAAGATCCGGAGCGCACCGCCGCCACCCCCATTGGTGTGGTACAAAATGCCTCGCTGTTAACGCACGTACATACGCTTCAAAGCGTAGGAGATCACAGACATAGTTATGCTCGCAGAAGCCCGGGAGGCAATAATAATTCGTCCGACAATACCATTGCAAGTAACAATAAGGATATTATCGGGCAAACCAATACCAGCAGCGCCGGCGCACACGGCCACGCGATAAACAGCGCCGGTACGGAAACCCGACCCGTGAATATGAATTATTGGATCTATATCCGGATTAACAACTGAGAACAGAGTCAACGATCGCTATCGCTCAGCACACGTTGAAGGATTTTTCCAGCACGAAAAGGGTAGTCTTGGGATTGATTTCCAAAGAGACGGCTCGGAGTATGGCTGGAAATTCCCTTCCGCGCACTTTCATTTTTTTGCGCGCGCTTCGCCTGGCATACGCGCTTATTTCAACATGGGAAAATCAGTAAAAATGATCATAAGAACTTTTTGCGTCCTCCTGGCCACCTTCGCGACAAGCGCCGGCGTTTTCAGCCAGTCGTCCACCTGCCTCCCGCCGGCGGAAAACGATTTCGTGAGTGAAGCCTACTTGAACTACGGCTACACCAACAACGCGTACAATACAAAATATAGGATAAGCGGCAGCGTAGGACAGCCGATCGTGGAAATCTCGCTGAGCACTACGAATATCATGGTAGCCGGCGCCTGGTCTCAATTTTTGGTGCCGCCGCTGCCAGTCGCAGTCTCGGCTTCCCAAGGCGAATTTCTCGATCGCATTCAGGTGAGCTGGACGCCGAATCCGCTGGGTGCACTGGCCACGGTGGGCTATAAGTTGTACCGGGACGGGATCTACCTGGCCTTGATGGATCCCGGCACATTTAACTACAACGACTTTAATGTAATCCCGGGTCGGGCCTATTTGTATTCTGTTCGGGCAGTAAATGATTACGGCGATGGCAGCGCCAACGAGTCGGTCGGATTTATGGTGCCGAACGGAACCGTTACCGGATGGGTTTCCACCAGCGGCGGGAATCCGGTGACCGACGCCCTGGTTTCGCTGACCCCCCTGCAGGGCTTCTCGATGGTTTTGGACGGCGACCCGGATCCCGGCGGCGGCGTGGTGGTGGATACCAGCTCCGGGAACGATTTTTTCCCGCTTACAGGGACTCAGGATTACTCCGTTGCTTTTTGGATCAAAAATATTGGTGCATTAACCGGAAATGTACTGGAGTTTGCTGATTATCCGCTGATTGTAAGAGGGTATGGCGATGGCATACAGGTTTTTCTGGGGCTGGAGGAAGCATCCCCTAAAATCGCCTATGCAACCGGAGCAGAGATGGAATGGCAGCATATTGCCATCACGCATTCCGATAACGCTATTCGCGTGTACCTGAACGGCGAATTGGCATCCTTGCGCAAAGTCAACGTACCGGTGGTAAAAAGCAATTTTTTATTTATTGGCGACAGCGGCAGTGGGAGCAGCGAGTGGCGCGGCTACCTGGATGAACTCAGAATCTATGATCGCCGGCTGGATGAGGTGAGCCTGGTATCGGTTATGACCACCACCGGGACGGCCAATACGGCCGATTTGAAATATTATTGGAAGTTCGACGAGGAACTGGGCGACAAATCGTTTGACATCGTAAACCGCATCAAATTGTACTTCTGCGGCGCCGACTTTTCCACCGCGACCTATGATCCGGCGGATAACGCACGCACTGATATACCAACGGTCTATACGGCCGCCTTGTCCAATAACTCCGGGTTTTATTCCATCGAGAGTGCCAGTTACGGCACCGGGACGACCTTCACTGCCCGGGCCTCTAAGTTTTTCTACATGGACTGGGCGCTGCAGTTTCTAAGAAATAGCAAGTCTTACGCCGTGCTTCCGGACTTTGCAATCACACCCAAAGCAACGCTGGAGGTCTGGGTTTATACGGATGGGCCGGAGGCCGGTGTCCAGACGCTTTTTTCCAAACGAAAAGATGCGAACCAGGTCTCGCTGACACTACAGGAAAATCTGTCGAATCCTATTGTCAGCGATCTGGTTATACAGCTTGCCTCAGGCGCACAGGCAGTTTTAGGCCAGATACCCGCCGGCTATACACACGTTGCCCTGACCATTGACAGCACCGGCCCGGGTACGCGCGCTGTAAAGACCTACCTCAACGGAGACTTATCCAGCTCCCTGGTTTTTCCAGGCGTGCTGGGAAACTGGTCTGATACTACCACCCGTTGGATTTTAGGCGCAGAGTATTCCGGCTCGGGTGGATTCGATAATTCAGCGAATTACGCCAATTTTTTCAATGGGCTGTTAGATGAGTTCGTGCTATACAATTCGGTACTGGATACGAGCACCATTCGCAACCATTCGTTGTTGCCCAGAGATATGCAGGAGGCCGGGCTTCGGGTGTATTATTCCTTGAACGACGGCGATGGCGATATACTGAACAATGCCGGATCGCTTCCGTTGAGTTTTGGTACGGCCTATAATTGCAAATGGAGCAATTTTGTGAAATTCCCGGATACCAAACCACATGATTTTGTGCCTGCCACCCGATTGCTGACCCTCAATCCGAGCGTTACCTCGGTGGATCAGACGGATTTTACCGATAAATCGCTGCTAAATGTGACCGGGTTCGTGCGGTATAAGAATTCCGACTGCTTTGCGGCGAGCGTGGAAATTTTAGTGAATGGGAGCAGCTATACGCCCCGAATTTACACGGATTCAACTGGCAGGTTTTCCCTCGATCTGGAACCCGGTAAATCGGCCACGCTGACGCCTGTGTTTTCAGACCACATGTTTACGCCCGCTTTTTGGCAGATTAATAAAATTACCACGCCGATTACCGGAATTGTTTTTGTGGATAACACCACCCGTTCCGTGACCGGTCAGGTAGCCGGGGGCGACTGTCGGAAATCGGTGTTGAAGTATCCGCCGGGTCAGGGACAGGGAACGCGCTGCGTGGTGAAGTTGCAATCTATCAATGGTTGCTATGAAATGACGGATACCCTGTTCACGCAGGATGGTAAATATGAATTCACCGATGTGCCGGCTTTGTCCGATTTCACGATCGCCGTGGTGGAGCATTCCGATCCGGAAATTAAGGCATATTATCAATCCCAAGGCGGTAGTTCGATAGACTTGAGTTTACAGGATACAGTGATTGACTTCATTTACTACGCCAAACCGGAAGTAAAACTGGTCGGCGGGCTGGAGCCGCTTCCCGGATGTGAGGTGATTGTGCTGGAATCGGGCGAGTTGACACAGATTGAAGTCGAACTGGTGGAGCAATACGAACCGGAATACGACAACAACGGCATGGAGACGGACGATGGCGTCTGCGTGCTGGACACCGCCAATTTCCGATTTATTAATCTGCTCGCCGGCGAAATATTGGATACCGTGCTGGGCCGGGATAACCAGTTGCACCGGCTGAAGTACAAATTCCGGGTAGGCGAGCCGGCGCCGACTACGCCTTATACCAAACTGATTCAAATTATCGGAAAATCCAAGGAGGGCCAAAGCCACAGTATTTCGCGGGAAGCGGTGATCGAGGGGATTGTGAACCGGGAAAGTACGTTTACCTCCATCACGCCTACCCTGCCCACGATGATTCTTCGGGATCCCCCCGGCGATGGCAGTTACTCCTTTGTAGAGTCCGGCACGACCATCTGTACCACCTCAAAGTGGAGCCTGGAGGCCATCAACGAAACGGGCTTTGAATTAGAAACTGATCTCGCGCCGGATGTCACCCTGGTGTTGGCGCCGCTGGGCGTGGGCGTTCTCGAAACGATAGGCGGAGAGGCCGGGCCGACAGCGTCGGGTTCGATTAAATTTGGAAGCAACCAGGAAAATACGACCGAAGTATGCATCACCCTGTCGGAGCGAATCTCTACCAGCGACGATGAAATGATCGTCGGCAGCAGCCAGGGGGGGGATGTATATATGGGTACCGCTATCAACCTGATTTTTGGATTTGCAACCGTGATCAATTACAACACGGATTCCTGCCTGATCAATACGCAGCGGGTTATCAATACCAAACCCGGCGGCGCGACCACCTATATATATTCCGAGTGGATGCTCAATAACAGTGTGATCCCCTATTTGAAGGATATGGAGGATTACTATGCTGCGCAAAAACAATTGTTCTTATCGGATTCCGTTGTTTCCGCTGCATACCAGGACAGCATCAACCTGGTCCGGATGTCCTATCAGTCCTGGCAGGGTTTTATAGACGACAACAAGGCCACGATTACGGCCAACGAAGGATTTATCGGGAATTATTCCTTCGATGCCGGCGTGGTGTATGAATACAGTTCGACGATAGACAGCACTCAGGCGGAAAGCCTGGAAAATATCTTGGGGGGCAGCATCGGGGTTGGCGCCGAGTTCGGTTTTGAAGCGTTGGGAATTGGATTCAACCTGAAGGTTGATTCAAAAGATGATTTCACCCGAACAACGGCAGAAGGCGATTCGACTAATACCTTCTCCAGAACTGTGGGGTATGTATTTGCGGATAATGATATTGAAGACGCCTTTTCCGTGGATGTTGCCTGGGATCCGCAGTATCACACGCCCACTTTTATCACCAAATCGGGCCAGTCTTCTTGCCCCTGGGAACCCGGTACGGCGCACATGGACGGCTGCCGGCTGGCTTTCCGCGATGGCAGTACCCCGACAGTGCTCAATGTGCCTTCCAACGAACCGGCGGTGTTCCTGTTTAATTTTACCAACAATAGTCAGACGCTGCATACCCGAACGTATGCTTTCACGGCAGGTCCGGAGTCGAATCCGCACGGTGCAATCATAAAAGTAAACGGTGCGCCATTGATTCAGAACATCCTTTATGCCATTCCATTTGATACAACGAATAATGTGGATACCTCCATGGTGATCCCGGTCACGCTCACGCTGGAGCGCGGCCCCGTGGAATACGAATACGACAGCCTCGAGGTGGTACTCTTTACGGAGTGTGAAGATATTCGAGCCAACGCGCTGGGTATTCTCCCCGATGACGATGCGATTGCGTATTCGGCGCAGTATATCAGCGTGCATTTTATTAGACCGTGCAGCGAAGTGTCCATCGCGTCGCCGGAGCAGAATTCTGTCATCTTGCAGTCGCCCAATACGGAACAGCAGATCACGGTCGCAGCGTACGATCTGGACGAATCGCTTTTTAAACTGGCGCGAACGCAGTACCGGCGCAAAAACGGCGATGGCGCCTGGATCACCTTTGGGGAACGATATAACCCTAACTGGGTCGGTTTTGAGGCGCTGTCCGATCCGAAACCGCCAGTGTTGCAAGACGGCTTTACCCAATTTTTCTGGGAAACGGCCGGCTTGCCTGATGGCGACTACGAGATTCGCTCGGTGGCCGAATGTACCGGAAGCGCCGCCGACAAACCGGGAATTTCGAAAATCGTGGATATCCGGATAGAACGGCAGCCGCCTTCCATCGTGAGCATGGAGCCCGCCGACGGGGTCTATCAGGCCGGGGATGAAATTTCTTTCACGTTTGATAAAAATATCAATACCAGCAAGTTTTTGCCGCCTACATCCAATAATCTGGGTAAAATAGACGTGTTCGACGCATCAACCAATCAGCTGATTCCTGTATTGGTAACCGCGTACGCAAATAAAATCACCATAACGCCCACGATCCAAAACGAATTCATTGAAAACAAGATCCTGCGGGTTGAACTGAAAAACCTGGAGGATATGGCGGGCAACACAACGGGCCCGCAGGCCCTGAGATGGTTGAACCAGGTGCCGGAAATTTATGTGAATCGAAACGAGATTTCCTGGCTGACGGATTCGATCGGAATGACCAAACCCATCGAAAATATTCGCACGGTGGTGGCAAATATCCACAATCGGGCGGGATATCCGGTTCCGTTTAGCATTCTGGACTACCCCGATTGGGTGCACATCTCGCCTGATGCAGGCACGCTGGCGCCCAACGAAATTCGGCCAGTCACGATTACCGCCGACTCCTCGCTGGCTTTTGGATACTGGCGCGACTCGGTGACGCTGCGCGCACTGTCGGGCGTGGCGCCTCCGCTGGCCTTCATGGGCGGCGCCGAGCGTATTCCGCTCGGCGTGCGGGTAATCTGCAGTCCGCCCGACTGGGACGTAGATCTGTATACGTTTGAGAACAGCATGAATCTGGTGGTCAGACTGCAAGTAGAAGGCGCAATTTCTCAGGATGAGGAGGATGTTTTGGCCGCATTTATAGACGGCGAATTGCGCGGTCATGCCAAAGTGCAATATGTGCCGCAGGTGAGCACGCCGAATCCGGTGTATCTGGTGTATCTGACCGTGTATGGCTCTACATCCGATTTGAACAAACCGATCAGCTTACAGGTATGGGATGCTTCCGCTTGCACTCTGTATGGTACGGTTTCGGAAAGCTACCAGTTTGTCGTGGATGGAATCACCGGAGACGCCAACAATCCGGTAACGGCGACAACGAACAGCCTGGTGCTGCGCGAGATTCCGCTTGCGACTGGCTGGAACTGGGTGTCCTTCAACCTGGCCTTCCCCGATCCTGCAATCAATCCGGCGCTTAGCACCCTGAGCGACCCGGACAACGACCTGATCAAGAGCCAGACGCAATTTGCCTCGTACAGTGGATCCTGGATCGGCAGCCTGAGCGCGCTCGACAACCGGCAGATGTATCAGTACCGGGCCGATCAGGCGGATACCCTGCAGATGCTGGGGCTCATCCTGCCGGATACAACGTCCGTCTATGTCAAAACAGGCTGGAACTGGATCGGCTATCTGCCTTTGTATGCGCTGCCTGTGAATAGCGCGCTTTCGAAACTAAAAAATGACGGCGTGGTGCAGTCGGGCGATTTGATTAAGAGCAGGCTGGGATTTGCACAATATATTGATAACGCGGTCTATACCGGATGGCTGGGGAATCTCGAATTTATGGCTCCGCCGCTGGGTTATCAGCTCAAGCTGACGCGAACCGGGGTCACCAACGCGCAACTCACCTATCCGCCGCAGGGTTTCCGAGCGCCCGACCCGGTTGTGATGAACCGCGGGGAGGAAACGCCGGCATTCTGGACGATAGACCCCTCGAAGTATGAGCGAAGCGCCACAATGATCGCGATGATCAGTGCCAACGGTCAGAACCAGACGGGCGCGCAGATGGAACTCGGAGCCTTCGCGGGCGCCGAGCTGCGCGGCGTGGCGCAGGCGATCTATGTTGCCCCCCTGGGTTGCTACCTGTTTTTCCTGACCTATTATTCGAACGAGAATGGCGAGATCATCAACTTCAAACTGTACAACGGGGACAATGGAATCATTGCCAATCTGAACGAGTCGGTGTATTTCAGCGGCGACAACCACCAGGGGGCTGTTGAAAATCCGTTCCAGTTGACGTACAACGGGCTCTCCAGCGCCGAAGCGTTAGCGGGCGATTTGCGCCTTGACGTCCGACCCAACCCATTCAGCGAGTCCACCGAAATCCGTTTCATCCTGCCGAAATCTTCTCCGATTGCGGTGACGATCACGGATCTGAGCGGGAAGGCGGTGTCCTGGTTTGATGGTACGGGCCAGTCCGGGTTAAATGTTGTGGAATGGAATGGCGCCGCGCACAACGGGAATAAGCTTCAACCGGGTTTCTATTTTATAAAATTAAGATCGGATAGCGGTTTGGCAGTCCAAAAAGTACTGCTTCAACGATAAACTAACGATCAGCGTGTCTCAAGAAGGAGCGTATGAAGCCCACTAGCTTATTGGTATGTAACTTTAAACCCTGGCGTCTGATTGCGCTGATGCTCCTGCTTTCGACGGGGTTTGTTCGCGCGATTCCGCTTGCTGTCGCGCCGCCGGGCTGGTCGGTAGATCCCGGCGCGTATCAGTACAGTATGAATATCGTCGCCCGCGCGTCGTACTTGGGCGTGCCCACGAATGCGGCGGGTAATATCGTGGGGGTTTTTGTCGGAAATGAACTGCGCGGAGTCGCTACACCGGTGGATGTTTCCGGGGTTGCGTACTATTTTATCACCGTTTATTCCAATCAATCGAGCGGGGAAACCCTGCGTTTCAAGGTCTATTATCAACCGAATGATGCAGTGTACACTTCGCTGGAGGTGCGAACTTTCCAGCCTCATGCAATCGTGGGCACGTTACCATTGCCTTTCTGGATTCCGGTGGATAATACGACGGACTTGCCGCCCGGGCTGGAAGAAATTCTGATGGATACCACGCTGGTGGGCATTCCGTTTGAAACGATTGATCTGGCCAATTATTTGGTGAGCGACGATGGGGATCCGGTAGTCTATTCGGCCGTTCCAGGCGCCAACCTGACAGTCTCGATCAGTGGGTCTGTACTGACCGTAACCCCTGTCTCAGGTACCTGGACCGGCACGGACACGGTGCGGTTAATCGCCACGGAACAGACGGCCAATATGAAAAATGCAGCGACTACGCCGAAGTTCACGGTACAACCCTTTTACAATCCGCCAGTACTCGGAGCGATTCCGCCTCAGCAGGTCAACGTGGGACAGCAGTTTGTTGCCTACGACTTGGACGAATCGCTCACGTTTACCGGGCCATGCCGTGCTTTTGATTACTTCATCACCCCGTTCAGTGGCGCGGATGCTGCGCCCGCCTGGTCGGCGCCTTCGCCGGGCGCCGGTTCCATGACGATCGTCGTGCGGCCGGTATTCGATGATCTGCAACTGGCGGGCGGCGGGGCCGAACTGGCCGCTTTTCGGGGCGGCGTACTCGTCGGAAAAGCCGGCCCAAGCGGCGTTGCGCCAAACGTACTATATAACCTCACGCTGGCTAACCTGGGTTCCGGGAATATTACGTTTAAATTTTATGACGCCGACCGACAGTACCTATACACGCCGGCAGCCAATCTTCCGTTTGTTGCAGGAGGCGCCGCAGGCACCTCCGGAGCGCCTTATCTGTTGCAGTTATGTCCGCTTACCCCCGCGATCAATTCTTCGGGAGTGGTGACTTTTGCTATTAATCAGCCAAACTGGCTGGGCAACCTGTCTGTCAATTATGTGGTTTGGGATTGCCCGTATGCCGCGCTCAGCGCCCGGCGCGACACGGCCGCGGGGATTTACACGATGTTTTATTCGCCAAACCCGGCCATCACCTCGGCGTCTTCGGTGAATTTTCAGGAAAATACCTGCCCGGTGGTCTATGATGCCGAGGCGTATGATCCCAACTACACAGCGGGGAACAGTCTGCGGTACGGTATTTCCGGCGGAGCAGATCAGAGCAGGTTTAGCCTTGATTCCATTACGGGAAAACTGAATTGGAATAATTTTATCCCAAATTTTGAAACGCCCGCTGATGCAAACGCCGACAACCGATATCTGGTGACGATTCAGGTGCGTAATCCGGACAACCTGACCGGCGAGGTCAATCTGGAAGTCGTGGTAACCGATAACCCCGTTGAAAGTTTTTCGCCCGCTGTCAACAACGGCGCTACGGTCTGCCTGTCGCCGACTGCCGTCCTCACCGCATCGGGTGGCGGTACGTATCTGTGGAGTACGGGGCAAACTTCCGCGAGTATCGGGGTGACGCTGCCCGGAGTCTATACTGTGACGGTGACAAACAGCGTGCAATGCACTGGCGTGGCCTCGGCCACGGTAATTGCGGATTCCGCCCCGACCGTCAGCTGCCCTCCGGCGTCGGCAATTGCCTATACCGTGGCGGGCGCCACCTGCCAAACAACGATTCCTGATTATATTTCCCTGCTCGTGCCAACGGATGCCTGTTCCGTTACCATATCCGAGTTCCAAAGCATTCCACCGGGGACTTTTCCCGTGTTTAACCTCGGCAATGTAATACCGGTCGTGTACGCCGCAACGGATATCTCGGCGAACTCGACAAGGTGCACGGTATCGATTACCGTAAAAGACGACGACGCCCCCACGGTCGCCTGTCCGCCTGCTGCGGAGACGATCTATGCAACTGCCGGAACCAACTGTACCATCACGATTCCAAACTATGTATCGAATCTGTCGCCGACGGATAACT
>JAUMBL010000202.1:16134-21881 GCA_032115775.1 Saprospiraceae bacterium
CAACCACCATCTTTACAAACGCCGGCGCCAACTGTACCATCACGATTCCGAATTATGTATCCGATCTGTCGCCGACGGATAACTGCACGCTGGCCGGCGACCTGAACGAAAGCCAGTCTGTCCCCGCCGGCACGTTCAACGTCTCGGGCGACGGCGCGACGGTCACGGTCACCTACACGGTCACGGACGACGCCACGCCGGCGAATAGCGCCACCTGCCAGGTGGTGATCACGGTGAACGACAATGACGCACCGACTTTCAGCTGCCCGACGCCGGCGAATTTGACGCTAAACACCACCGGAGACGTTAACTGCGCGGTAAACATTCCCGATCTCGTGGCGCTGGTAACAGACGCTGCCGATAATTGTAGCCTGGCGCCTACCCCGATAACGCAAAGTATTCCAGCAGGCGCCAACAACGGTGTTTCGGATGGCCATACGATTCCCGTCACGGTCACCGTAACGGATGCGGCGATGCCGGCGAATACGGCTTCTTGCGTCATAACTTTTACGGTAAAAGACGACGACGCCCCCACGGTCGCCTGTCCGCCTGCTGCGGAGACGATCTATGCAACTGCCGGAACCAACTGTACCATCACGATTCCAAACTATGTATCGAATCTGTCGCCGACGGATAACTGTACCCTGGCTGGCGACCTCAACGAAAGCCAGTCTGTCCCCGCCGGCGCATTCGGCGTCTCCGGCGTCGGCGCGACGGTCACGGTAACCTATACCGTCACGGATGATGCAATGCCTGCCAACAGCGCGACCTGTCAGGTGATCATCACGGTAAACGACGATGCTGCGCCAACGGTTACCTGCCCGGCTGCGACAACCACCATCTTTACAAACGCCGGCGCCAACTGTACCATCACGATTCCGAATTATGTATCCGATCTGTCGCCGACGGATAACTGCACGCTGGCCGGCGACCTGAACGAAAGCCAGTCTGTCCCCGCTGGCACGTTCAACGTCTCGGGCGATGGCGCGACGGTCACGGTCACCTACACGGTCACGGACGACGCCACGCCGGCGAATAGCGCCACCTGCCAGGTGGTGATCACGGTGAACGACAATGACGCACCGACCATCACCGGCGCGCTTACGCCCATTACAGTCGAGGGCTGTGCGATCGCCGCTGCACCGGCTGCTGTCACGACAGTAGCAGCCTTGAAGGCGCTGGCTGAAGACCTCGTCATTTCCGATAATTGTGCCAGCAGCGACGCCCTGGCAGTAGCCCACAGTGACGCAAATACTGGCGCCTGCCCCATCGTCATCACAAGAACCTACACGATCACAGACTCGAGGGGCAATACGGCTACAGTGGCGCACAGCATCTATGTCGAGGATACTACGCCGCCCGCCATTGCTGGCGACCTAGACCCTGCGACCCTGACTTTGTGCAATGTATCGGACACCACCGGCCCGGCTGCGACCGTGGCCGCCTTGAAAGCTTTGGATGCCGATGCCGACCTGAATATCTACGATGCCTGCACGCCGGATGGCAGTTTGACGGTTGCTTGCACCAGCACCTTGACCGGTGCGAAACCAACTTTTACGCTCACACGTACCTATTCAATCACCGATCTCTGCGGTAATACCACATTCTTGACCCACGTAATCCAGATAACCGTTACTTGCTTTACCATCAGTGGCAGGCTTTTGCATTCAAAAAGCCTGCCATCGCAGGTCGGCGTGGGTTCAGCCGATGTCCGCATGACGGGTAGTCAGGCCGGCGCGCTTACTTCCGGCGCCGATGGCCAATTTACATTCGGGATCAATACCAGCGGCTTTGTCTCGCACACCGTTACCATTCGGCCGCGAAAACTGAGCAACAAGATAAATGGCGTTACGACCGCGGATGTGACGCGCCTTCAGCAACACATCGTAGGTGTATTGCCCTTTACCGATCCTTTTGATCTGATCGCAGCAGACGTGAATCGCAGTAAAACGATCAACTCAACGGATGCCTCGATCCTTTCGCAAGCGCTGCGGAACAACCAGGCTGCACTCCTGCTGTTTGACTCCTCCTGGCGCTTTGTGGCCAGCAACCATATCTTCCCGGCGCCACCGTATTTCCCAACGCCTGCTGCAGGAAGTACATTCTGGAATATTCCACAGCATCGGTCCTATACAAACCTGACCCAAGACACAGAAAACCAACATTTTATTGGCGTCAAACTCGGCGACGTGTCCGTAACGCATGCAAATCCAACCACGCGGCCCTCGGAGGCCGCCCCCTTCATGCTGATTGCCAACGATCGCGTACTGAAGGCGGGAGAAGAAACGGCGGTTGCGGTTCGAGTGTTGAATTTCACCGATATTGCCGCTTTGCAGTTCGTTTTGGGTTTTGATAATTCCAAGTTGGAATTTATTAACCTGACTACCCCGGCTACTTCGCCGTTTGTACCGGAGCACTTTGGGCTCTATGACCTCGAAAACGGAGAAATCCGGGCAGTCTGGAGTGTTGTGCAAGGCCTGAATATCCAAGATGGCCATGTGTTGTTGAATATTACCTTCAGCGCGCTCGAGGACAACGTGCGTTTGAGTGAGGTGCTGAATTTGCTGGACGACGAAGCGCTGCCGCGCGAGGCCTACCACACGGACTTGTCGCCGCTGGCTGTGGAGCTGCAGTTTATCCAGCGCGCCCGCCCGACGGCCGCTTCGTCGCGGGCATCCGAGGACGAGGGCGAACAACCGGCCGTCCTGCTGCTGCAGAACCAGCCCAATCCGTTCCACGACCGCACGACGATCGGTTTCGTGTTGGGCGAGCCGATGCACGCCCGCTTGCGCGTGTTCGATCTTACCGGCCGACTGCTCTTCGAGCGCGCTGCCAACTATCCGGCCGGCTACCAGGCGGTGGATTTCCAGCTGGAGTCGAACGCCGATCGGGGGCTGCTGCTATACGAGCTCACGACGCCTTTCGGCACGCAGACGCGGAAGATGATCGTGGGGGAATAAGGGGATGAGATCCCGCGGAATTCGCGGAATACGCTGATTCTGCGAATTTCGCGTATTCTGCGGGATCTCCGAATGTTGCGGAAGCCCCATACCCCCTTGCCTGCTCGTAGGTAACGCCCTGCAGCGCTGTGATATACAAAATGGGGATGTCGAGGTGTGCCACGGCTCGGCCGATATCGAGACCCGACTGATTGCCATGTCCATCAGAATAAGGTCGGGTGCAGGCTGTAAATCATTTCCAAGGTAGCGGCGGAGTGGTCAGCCCGCCCGATGATTTGGTAGTTCAGGCTATCTAACAGCATCTGCAGCTCGAGTGCAAAAGAGAGATTGTCCTCCACGATGAGTAACGCGGTCGGAATATTATGTAAACGCGCTGCACCGCGCAAACCATGCTCCGTAACCTGCTGGACAATGCCGTCAAATTTTCGCCGCCGAGCAGTACCGTCACCCTCTGGGGCGGTTTCGGATGATTTTTTTGAGTTCAGACAAGAAGAAAAGTTCTTTGACAAGATTGTTTTTTTAGGAAAAAAGCCGCCACGTGGGCCTATTTCAAAAAGTCCAGATAGTTTTCTGGATGGACGATTTGGGTTTGAGCTTCGGGGTAGGCATTCAAAAAGGGTTTTGGAAACGAGACCTTGCTTACGGGGTTCCACTTGAATTCATAAGCATGGATTTGACCATCGAAGGTTTCGAGGTAATCAATTTCGCGGGCTTCGGTGGTTCTCCAAAAATAGGTCTGGGTGTGCGAACGATGGGTTTGCAGCCATTTCAACCGTTCGCCGACCAAAAAATTCTCCCACAACGCGCCGGCATCGGTACGCGAGGGCAGCAAGGAATAGTTGCCGAGGATGGCGTTTCGGATGCCGTTGTCGTAGAAAAAAACCTTGCGGGTTTTGGTCAGTTCGTTGCGAAGGTTGCGGCTGAACGCGGGCAAACGGAACACGACGAACGATTTTTCGAGCAAATCGAGATAGCGTTGGATGGTGCTCTGGTCGGTTCGGAGGGTTTGTGCCAGTTCGTGGTACGACACCTCGCTGCCCACTTGCAGCGCCAGTGCCCTGAGCAATTGTTCCAGGATTTCGGGTTTTCGCACATCGTAAAACGTGAAAATGTCTTTGTACAAATAACTGGTCGCCAAGCCTTTGAGCAATTCGACCGCTCTGCCCGGTTTGCTGACGATTTCGGGGTACATCCCAAAAATCAAGCGCGTGGGCAGGAGCCGTTTTTCGTCCAACGCGCCGTGATGGCGTATCATTTCGGCGGTGGCGAGGGGCAGCATCAGGTACTCGAATTTGCGACCGGTGAGCGGCTCGTTGATTTCATTCGACAGTTCAAAGGAGGAAGAGCCTGTGACCACGACTTGCACCCCGGGGATTCGGTCGGTAAATAGTTTCAAGGTCAAACCGATGTTTTTAACCCGCTGGGCTTCGTCAATCAAAACCAGAGTCGCCTCACCGATGAGATTTTTCAAAGCCGTCGAGGTGGTGTTGGTCAAAATCTGGCGGATGTCGGGTTCGTCGCAATCCAAAAAAATGTGCTTGCGGTCGGTCGTTCTGGCGAGTTCGTGGAGCAACGTGGATTTGCCAGCCTGCCGTGGGCCCATGATGATGATGGCTTTTCCTTCACCAATTTTGGATTCGACGATTTGGAGTAAGAGTCTGGGTATCTGCATGGTGCTCTGTTTTTTACAAAAAATTGAAATGCAAAAATAATGTTTTCGAGATTATATTCATAAATAAAGTACATATTTTATGAATACAATCGCGAAATCAGGCTTTTTTTCTGAAAAAACCACCCTAGTCAACCATCCATTTTTTGCCATTCAGCATTTAACTTTTCAACAATGAAAAATATAAAACACATCATCCCACTCCTGTTGTGGGTAATGTTGTTGACGATGAACAGCCAGACAGCGCGGGCGCAATCCAGCCCGAACTGCGAGACGTTTAGCGACAACGACTACATCAAGTCCACCGCATTTTTTAACTACGGCAACGTCAGCAATGCCTACACGAACAAAACGCGTACGAACATGACCGTCGGGCAGCCGGCCATCGGCAGCTATTTTGCCCAGCAGGTAACTACTTAGCCGGTCGCGTCTGAGACAAAAAAGGATCCATTTTTTGCCAGACGAAGCGATTTTTTGCAGGCCGTAGTAGCGCTACGGTCAAAAAAAATTGCGAAGTATGGCGGAAAATGGGACTTTTGGGGCCAGACAGCGAGCCGGTTAAGTAGTTACGAAAAAAATTATTCCAAGATTTGTAAAGATGCTTGCCGAATATCCCGAATCTTGCAGCAGTTTGTTTTTCTGCCGGAAATGAGCGATTTTTTTGCGCTTGGAGGAGCATCCAGGCATCCCTTCAAGCGCATCCGCAAACAAAAAATCTTCTGAAATAACTTTTGGAGGGGGCGGCAGAAAATCTTCTACCTACTCGGCAATACCCTCAACGCGTGGATTTAAGATATAAAAAAAATATTTTTCTGTTTTTATTCCTGCTCGGAAATCTGTCCGGCTTCTCGCAATCGGATTACAAAGCACGACTGCAAGCAATTTCAGTATCGTTGCCGAACGCGCCCGTAAAGGCCGATTCGACGCTCAAGATCCTGCTGCGGGAAATTATGGCAGTGCAACCGCCGGGCAGCGATTCTCTCCGCATTATTACGTACAGCCTGCTCGGAAATGCTCAGTTGTATCAAGGCAAACTGAATCTTGCGCTAGACTACTACAACAAATCGCTGTATGAGAACAGAAATAATCTGGTTCCCAGGCAAATTATGGCTTGTACG
>JAUMBL010000203.1:0-6933 GCA_032115775.1 Saprospiraceae bacterium
GAGTGGATGCCGAAGAAGAGAAACTGATACTTTTTGATGGAAATAGTTTCAGAGGCTATCAAATATGGAACTAAAGAAAAGGGGCATTGGTCATTGGTCAGAAG
Source organism: Saprospiraceae bacterium (assembly GCA_032115775.1). Classification (GTDB taxonomy): domain Bacteria; phylum Bacteroidota; class Bacteroidia; order Chitinophagales; family Saprospiraceae; genus M3007. The sequence continues at coordinate 105 of JAUMBL010000203.1, forward strand.
GGGGCATTGGAGGTCAGAAAGGGGTCTGGACCTTCTCAGAAAAGTGGACATACAGTTAAGATTAAAAAAAGCTGTATCATTACTTTTCAAAACGAATCAACATGTCAATCATCAGAAGAAAATTCACCAAAGAGCAGAAACTTGAGATTGTAAACCAATCCATGGCAGAAGATATTTCTATTGAGTCTTTGGCCGAGCAGTACAAGATTCACTCCAACAGTATTTACAAGTGGCGTCGTCAATACCTGAAGTATGAAGACGCATCTTTTCCAGGCAACGGGAATAAGATTATGAGCCCTGAGGAGCATGAAATTGCCCGTTTGAAGAAACTGTTGAGAGAGGTTGAACTGGAAAAAGAGATATTAAAAAAGGCCTTGGGCATCTTCTCGTCACCCGACAGGAAAAATACGCTTTTATGAAGCGTTACGTGACTCGTTTTCCTGTTGAGTTGATGTCCAGAACACTTGGGGTTAGTCGGAGCGGATTTTACAAGTGGATGAATATCAGTCAGTCCAAGCAGCGTTCATTGAAATTGGATGAGGAAATCAAGGTGATTTTCGAGCAAAGTAAACGCAGCTACGGAAGTCCTCATGTGTGCGGTGAACTCAATAAAAAGCGCATTCAAACCAGGGTTTCAGTAGCTACTATTGCCCGTAGAATGCAAGCTTTGAAATTGGTAGCCAGGCCCAGGGCCAAGTTTGTTCACACAACAGATTCCGAGCATGGACTGAAGGTATCACAAAACCTGTTGAACCGTAAATTCGATGTCAAAAAAGTTAATACGGTGTGGGTAAGCGACATCACATACATTCCTACGGATAAAGGATGGCGCTATCTGACAGTGATACTGGATCTGGCAGACAGAGCAATAGTTGGGTGGACGATCAGCCAAACCTTGCAGGCGCAACCTACAGTCGTAGAGGCTCTCAAACAGGCGATCTACAGACGCGGAGTACCACCTCCAGACAGCCTGATGTTTCACTCTGACCGGGGCATTCAATATGTATGTGATGAGTTTCGCGCAGTTTTGGGGGAATATCACATCACGCAAAGTATGTCAAGGAAAGGAAATTGTTGGGACAATGCCATCGCTGAATCATTTTTTAAATCCATGAAAACCGAAGAATTGCATAAATTGGGTACCATTAAGGAAATCAATCTCAATTCTTTGGTTTTCAAATATATAGAAGGGTGGTATAACACACGTAGAATTCATTCTGCCTTGAATGGATTAACGCCATGGGAAGCCTTCTATGAAAAATCACTAAAATTGGCTGATTAACCTTATCTTAGTGTCCGCTATGCAGAGGAAGTCCATTTTCAAAGGTTATCTTTTTCGGGGTTCAAAAATAGGGTAGGGGAGGGGTATTTGAAATATCTGTTGGAAATTTATTTGTTTTTCAAAATATATGCAGGTGCGGGCTGGTATTGGCAGATCTCGGGGCCCTGAAGGGCCTCGGCCGGGCCGTCCGCCGCGGCGGAGCGGGCTACTAAGAGGCGTAAGCGGCAATTTTTTTGATTAACCGGAATAATTAAGATATTTGCTCAATCGTTTGATACGCGCCGGATTGCACGCCCTGCTGATCGCTTTTTCACGCGAACGACCCGGCCGCGCTTCTTTTCCGACTAAACAAAAGCCGATTCATGGTACAAAAAAACAACCCGCTCCACCCACAGCGCCTGGCGCTGTTCCTTTTTCTCTTAATCCCCGCCTTTCTGACCGCTCAAACCACCGAAAACTGCACCAACGGCCTGGACGACGACGGCGACGGCCTGATTGATTGCTTCGACCCGGAATGCACCTGCACGGGCCCCTGCGACAGCTTCTACTACACCACCTGCAATGCCCCCTGCTCGTATGTGCCGCCCTGCGATTCGATTGTACTCGGCATCCAGTGGATAGGACAAGCGCCCACCGGCACCTACTCGCCGCTCGTCGCGGGTGATATGGATGCCGACGGTATCCCGGAAATCGTGGTGGCTCAAACGGAAGGACCGTTTATCTACATCATCAACGGCGCCACCGGCCAGACCAAAACAACGATCACCGCGCTTACAAATTTCGCCGGCGGCACGGCGCCCGCAATCGCCGATATAGACAACGACGGCTTCGGCGAATTGGTCATCGTCGGCGATGATCGCCGCCTGCGCGCGTATGAACACACCGGCGCACTCAAATTCTTCTCCTTCGCACTCGTCGGATACGGCGCCCGCTACCGATTCTCCGTACCCAGTATCGCAGATTTCGATCACAACGGCCAACCGGAAATCCTGATCGGAAATCAAATATTCAGCGGTCAAAACGGCCAACTCATCGCCTCAGGCGGCGCCGCGAACCCGGCCGGCGAACACCCGGCCAGGGTTGCCAATAATTTCTCCTTCGCGATGCCGGTCGCCATAGATGCCCTCCCGACCGGCTTCTGCCCGGATTGCGACGGGCTAGAAATCGTCGCAGGGAATCGCGTCTATTCCGTCAACCTCAATACCGGAAATATCACGCCGGTCGTGTCGCTGCCGGCGCCTTATACGGACGGATTTACCTCGGTGGCCGACTTTGACCGCGACGGCGACCTCGACGCCATCGTACAAGGAAAAAAAGGCAGCCAAAACACCATCTATGTTTGGGATATCCAAACCCCCACGGTCATGCGTGAATTCCAACTTTTCACCAACTGGCAGGAGGGCGCTTCGCGGGCCAATGTGGCGGATCTGGACGGCGACGGCGAACTGGAGGTAAGCTTCGTGGAGTTCCCCACACTGTATGCGCTCGATAATGATTTTAACGTGATGTGGACGCGCAGCACCAACGACGCCTCTTCGATTACCTGCTCCAGCGTGTTCGATTTCTGCGGAAACGGCTCGGTGGACGTGATCTACCGCGGACAAGACTTTCTCCAAGTGCTCGACGGCGCTACCGGACAGGTGCGCTGGGAAGATGAATGCCGTTCGCTCACGCATATCGAAAATCCGCTGGTGCTCGACGTGGACGGCGACGGACAAACGGAAATCGTGATCGAATGCGGCCTGAACGGATCCTACGACAATGGCACGGTGGTGGCCTACGAAGCCGTCGGTACCCCGGGAATCGCCTCCCGAAGGGTCTGGAATCAACACGCGTATTTTAATACCAATATCAATGATAACCTGCGCGTGCCGCGATTCCAGCAAAACCCGCACATCATCGGCGACAGCCTGCGCATGAATGCCTTCCTCAACCAATATTTTAACCCCTCTTTCCCCTCGCCGGACGGCGCGCTGACGCTCCAAAATTTCCAGTGCGCCGGCGATTCAATAGACGTAACGCTCCAAATCTGCAACAATGGCAGCAATTCGCTGCCAGCCGGCACGCCGATCTCTTTCTACCAGGGTAACCCGCAAAATACCGCAGCGCCCTGGATCACCGCGCTGCCCCTCGGGGGGGCGCTCAACCCGGACAGCTGCCAAACCCGCACCTACCGAATCCCTCGGGTGGCTAATGACTCGGTGTATGTGGTTCTAAACGACGACCACAGCGTGCCAACCCCGTTCAATGTGCTCCAGGACTTCCCCGTGACCCCTGTCGGCGAATGTAAATTCGAAAACAACCTGGCCGCGTTTTTCCTGCCCTACAATCCGGCTGTACTGAACCTCGGCCCGGATACTACGCTCTGCGGCGACGCCACCTTGTATTTGAATGCAGCCGGAAACGACCTCGTCTCCTACCTCTGGCAAAATGGCGATACGAGCCCGGATACCACCATCGCCGGTGCCGGCCAGTTCAGCGTCACTGTCACGGACGTCTGCGGGCTCACGCAATCGGATGCCGTGCAGGTGACGCTCGATACCGCCACGCTCGTCCGCCTGGGCGCCGACCGGACCATTTGCGCCGGCGAAACCTTCGCGCTGGGCGAAACCGGCTTTGATTATTACAGCTGGACGCCGGCCGGAAGCGTGAGCTGCGCCAATTGCCCGTCGGTGCTGGCCTCCCCGCCCGCATCTGGCATCATCCGCCTGGAAGCAGGCTTCGCAAACGGCTGTAAAAGCGTGGATACCCTCCAGGTGATCGTACACGACACCTTCAATTATAGCATTGATACGACCATTTGCTACGGCAGGGTCGTGGACTGGTTCGGAACGGTCGTTCCCCCCGACAGTAACTACACCTTCTTCCTGCAAACCATCCACGGCTGCGATTCCACGGTGCAGCTGCGGGTGACGGGTACCCCCGTCGGCACCTACCAGCTGACGGTGGATACGGCCGTCTGCCTGGGCGCTACCCTGCCTTGGCTCGGGTTCGACCTGCTCCCGGGCGAAAATAAAACCTTCTTTCTGTCGGCTGTCACGGGCTGCGACTCCACGGTGTTCGTCAGCGTGGCAGCCAAAGATACCTTCGCCACGGCGGAAAACCTGGTGTTGTGCGACGGCGAAAGCGCGACGATCTTCGGACAGCCCGTTAATGCGTCCGGCGTCTATCAGCGTACCTTCGCCGCCCGAAACGGCTGCGACTCCACCCATACCGTCCGCCTCACCGTCCTGCCGCCTATTCTGATCGCGCTGGATGCTACGCCGACTTGCGCGGGCGAAACCACCGGCGCCATCCAGGCCGACGTGAGCGGCTCCGCGCCGCCCTTTACTTACGATTGGAATGCCGCCGGATTCACGGGGCTCAACCAGCAGGATATCGGCGCAGGCGCGTACAGCCTCACTGTCACCGATTCGAATGACTGTACCGAAACGGCGAACGTGAACGTGCCGGCCTGGCCGCCGATCAATTTTTCCGTGGCGCTCGATTCGGTGCGCTGTTTCGGCGAGGACAACGGCGCCATCCGCATATCCACGCCCGACCCGACCCTGACCTTTAGCCTGGACAACGGCCCGTTCACCCAATCCACCGTATTTGATCAACTACCCCCGGGCTCCCGATTCCTCCAGGCGCAGGACGCAAACGGCTGCCAAGATTCGCTGGATCTGATCATCTACAGCCCGCCCCCGCTCCAGGTCGTACTCCCGCAGGACGCTGCGCTCCGCCTCGGCGATTCCATCCGGATTGATATCCTCAGCTCCAGCCTCGCGCCTTTGCAGTACGCCTGGAGCGATACCGCCTTCCTGCCCTGCCTGAACTGCCCCTCTTTCTACGTCCAACCTCTGTACAGCATCGCCTACACCCTGCAAGTATCCGATACCAACGGCTGTACCGCCTCCGACGACCTGCGCCTGCAGGTGGAGCGCGCGCTGGATCTGTTCGCACCCAACGCCATCCACCTGAATGCCGCGAACGACTACAACCGCCGTTTCCGACCCGGATTCGGCCCGGCCGTGCACAAGGTAAGCCTGCTGCAGTTTTACGACCGCTGGGGCAGCTTGCTCTACGAAGTCCGCAACGCCGCGCCCGACGCCGAGGCCGTCTTCTGGGACGGCCGTGCAAAAAACAACGCCGTCCAGCCTGGCGTCTATTTCTGGTTGATGGAACTAGAACTCGTGGACGGAACCGTCCAAAAGGCGCAAGGTGATCTGACCATCCTCCACTAAACACAAATGAATTTGCCCCGCGCTTCGAGATTAAGAGTTCTTAAGCAATAAAATATTTCGGGGGTGTATCATAAGTCCGTGAGCGATCCGTAAGGCAATAAAATATTTTGTTTGGTCGCCTGTTTTTTTGATTTTTTCTAAAAAAATCAAAAAAACAGGCGACCAAACATTATTTTATTTCGCCGCCGGAGGCGGCGAAATACTTGTGCCCCCCCCGAAAACGCATCTATTCGTGTGCGTGCATGCGCGCACCTTAAGCGCCTGCGCGCATTCCCCACACCATTTCCACTTTTTCCCACTTCCTTCCCAATCAGGCTGCGCAAATCCGGATTCACCCCGGTATTTGCGCGGCTTTTTTATTTTTTACCCAAAAATTTACCCGTTTGTTCATTGAGCAGGAAAAGAAAATAGGTTTTTTAAAATTTAAATAAATAACTGAAATTCAATTTTTTGTAAAAATAGGCATTCGTGTCCAAATTTTTTTCCTCTAAAAAAATGTCAAAAAGTGGTAAAATGTGGTAATGTTGTTTATATTTGTGGCTGTAAATTGAAAGGGGATATTCTATCCACTTCTGAACAAGCATTTTATGAACCTTATTGGCGAATACCAGGTAGCGATAGACAACAAGGGCCGGCTGCGATTGCCGACGGCCTTGTTGCGCCAGTTGAACCCGGACACGGGCGGCGGGAGCTACACCTTCGTGGTAAACCGCGGGTTTGAAAAATGCCTGACCATGTACCCAAAAAGCGTGTGGGACGCGATCACGGAAAAATTGGGGCGCCTCAACCGCTTCAACGACCGCAACCGGATGTTCCTGCGCTCTTTTTACCTCGGCGCTTCCCAACTCGAAACAGATGCCGCCGACCGGGTACTACTCCCCAAACCCCTGATGGATTACGCCGGGCTGGACGCGGATGCCATTCTGGTCTCGATGGAAGACCGGGTGGAAATTTGGTCGCCCGACGATTATCAGAAAATGCTCCAGATCAATCCCAACGATTTCGCCGACCTCGCCAACCAGGTGATGGGCGGAGAAAATGACGGGTTGCTGGATTTTTAGGCTGTCCCGCCGCCGGATTTAGTTGCTACTTGCCGGTCGGCACAATAATAGTGTTATGTACCATAGTCCCGTTTTGCTACGCGAGTCAGTAGAGCTACTCCATGTAATACCCGAGGGTATCTACGTGGACGCCACGTTTGGCGGCGGGGGGCATAGCGCGGCGATCCTAGCCGCGCTGGATGATCGGGGCAGCCTTTACGCTTTTGATCAGGATAGTGATGCCAGTGCCAATGCCGCGCAGGCGCCGTTCAACGCACATC
>JAUMBL010000204.1:0-5307 GCA_032115775.1 Saprospiraceae bacterium
CGGTGATATAGTCTATGCCTACGGTGTGCCGGGTCGTATTCGTGATGATCGGCGGGTTAAAATCAAAATAAATCGCCGCGGAATTGAAAATTTCCGTTTCCAAGGGCACGTCCTGCTGTTGCTGGATCACAAAAGAGACAAATCCCTGCGAGCCCGCCAGGTTCACATTGCTGTCGGGCAACAGGATATTGTCGAACCGGAACGTCAGCACGCCCGGGCCGCTCAGCGACCAGGTGTAGGCGTGCGAAGAAGCGCCGGGGCGCACCGAGGCGGCGTCGAGCCAAGCGGAGAGGGTGTCGCGGATCACCACGGTGAAGGCCGTGTCCGTGCCCGTGTTCTGGAAGCGAATCAGGTACTCCAGTTCCTGTCCGGGTCGGATGCGCCCCGCATCGCCGTAGCCCAGCGGAAAGCCCTGCTTGTCGTTGGGATCGTACGAGCCGACGTTTTCGATGCAAACGCGGTTGATACTCGGCGACCAGCCGTTTGTACTGAAATGGTTGACAAAGCCCAGGCTCTGAAATCCGCCGCAGCCTTCCAGGAAAGCCAGCGCCAGGTTGGAAAAGGGGTGTTTGGATTCCTGTTGCGATTCAATGCGCCAGGTACTGCCGTTGGGGGCGTACTCCATCACGAGCTCTTCGTTCACATCGTACTGGTTTTTCCCTTGAAAAAGCACCACATCGTCTTCGATGATGATGTAATGCAGGACGTTGGAGGCGTCCGTGCCGGTATTGCGCAGGCGCAGGCGCACAAGGGTGTCCTGGCATTCGGCGGCGGCTTCGATGGTAGCGCCCGACCAGCCGGGCACGGGGTTACACAGGGTGTCGGGAAAGCCGTAGGCGGTAATACAGTGCGTTTGGCCGAGTACGGTGGAGTCGCAGTCCACATAGACCGTGAGGATAAACTGCCCGCAATCGCCCGAGGCAACAGGGCCGAGTTGGAATCGGTAAAAATTGCCGCCCAGATTGGTAAACGGTAATTCTGCGCCGACCAGGGAGAGGTAGGGATCCAGTTCGATATCTACCCGGGCGCTGTCGGCCGTTTCGGCGCCGGAATTGCAGTACTGGATATAGACGGTGTTATCAAAACAGCGGCGCAGGCGCGGGACGGCAGCGTCCACCGTCATGAGCGGACAATCGGACTGCGCCACGCCCACAAAATCTACCCCATCCACCATCGCGGCACTGTCCACCTGCACCTGCATAAGGCTGTCGCATACACTCCACCACAGGTTTTGCGGTACGCGGGCGCGTACCTCGTAAGCGCCCGTATCAACGAAAACGGCGTATTGTCCGGAAGCCGAGCTGCTGAGCGTATAATTTTGGGCGCCGTTTACTTCCAGCGCCCAGTTTTTGAGGGGTTCCTGGGCGTCGGGGGTACTGCAGTCGGCGTCCGCATCCCGGCGGAGGGCGCCGCGGATATAGCCGCCGTTGACGGTACTTTGCGCCGTGCGATAAACAGGCCCGCCGGAGGAAAGCGCGTACAACCATCCGCCCGGCGAAACCTCCAAACCGAATAAGGGCCCTGGGCTATCTTCATAACGCGGCAAGGCATACCAGGAAGCGCCGCCATCCACAGACGCCAATATATCCTCCTCGCCCCGCACAAAAATATGTCCCAGCGCATTGGTAGTCAGATCGCTGATTGCGTAGATATCCGGTATGCCCGCGAGCGTCCAGTTATCGCCGGCATCGGCGGTTGCGGCGACTGCCAGATAGTGCCCCGTCCAGGCAATCGTACGAAGGATGCCATCCGCGCCGAGGTTCAGATCGGTATCAAAAGTGGCTACCTGAAAAGGCAGATTCAGCGTTTCCCAGTTTGCGCCGCCGTCGAAGCTGCGGCGGAGCGACCGTTCGTTGGTGTTATTGATTTCTGTGACCAACGCGATGAGGATATCCCCCGGCAGTTCCAGTATTTCCCAAAGGCTTTTTCCAGCCAACACGGGCTGCCACGTCAATCCAAAATCATCCGAGTGCATGATGCCTGCGGTGTCGGTCGTCCAAAGCCGGCCGCCGCGCCCGGCAAAGACATTGCCGCGGGGGATACCACCCGGCGGGGTTATTTTGGTGAAATTTTGGCCGCCGTCGGTCGTACGCCAGATTTCCGATCCCATGGCAACGACGAGGCTGTCGGGGCTGCAATAGGCAATCGGATGATTGGCATATACGAATTGGCTGCTGGTGTCTGCCAGCAGGCGCGTCCAGGTATCGCCGGCGTCCGCGCTCCGCCACAGGCCGTTGTGCGTGGCGGCAACCTGGAGTGAATCTGTGATGAACAGGAGTTGTTTGGTTTCCGCCGCTTGCAGACCCTGGCTTGAAAAAGACCAGTTCGCGCCGGCATCGGCGGAGCGGTAGATGGCATTTTTATAAAAACCCAGCAAATCGCCGTTGGGCAGCGGCGTATTAAAATACAGGTACGTGGCCGTTTCAGCGCCGGATGCAAAGACCGTCCAGTTCAGGCCGTCATCGTCGGAGGAGTACAATTTTTTATCCGTGGAGAGCAACAGCCGCCCCGAGGGCAGTTGCACCACCGAAGCGGGATACTCGCCCGGCGCCAGATCAATATTGGCGCCCTGCCAATGCACCCCCCAGTCCGTCGAGCGCATTACCAAGGTATCGCTGCCGAAAGGGAGGCCTAAAAGGGTAAACAGCGTTCCGGAGGGCATCATCGCCGACGAACCTGAAATCGGAGCGCCTGTATCGCCCCCTGCCGCCCAGGTTTGGCCGTCGTTGAGGGAATAAATCAAGGCGCCGGTGAAATCAGAGATCAGTATTTTCCCATTATCGCCAAAATAAATATTCGTGGAGTACTGCGAGAAACTAATTCCGGGACTGGCTACCCACTGCCAGTTGAGCCCACCGTCGGTGGAACGAAATAGACTGTTGTCGGGCCGATATCCTAATAGCGCGGCGCTGGGCGTTTCCCAGACCTCCAGGAGGTCAAAATTATCCTTTCGCAGTTCCCACGAAGCGCCTTCGTCCAGCGACCGGTACAAACGCCTGATCCAGTCTCCGCCCACCTGTACCAGCGTGACCTTGTAAAAAACACCCGTATAACCAATTGTCAGGTTTTCACTGTACGCAGCCGGCTCCGCCGCGGTGACGGCAAGCGGCGCCCAGGTTACGCCGTAATCCGTCGAGCGGAAGTACCGGTTTTCTCCATGAAACGCATACAACACGCTGTCACTCGTCGGATATACGCCGACATTCCCGCCGTAAGGCCCGATGTTCGATTCCCAAAAAGGAGATTGAGCGGAAGCGCCCAAGGGCAGCAGCAGTAGCCCAAAAATGGCAAAAATAAAGTCGAGGCGGGGCAGCGCGCGTACACAGTTCATATCGCTAAATTTAAAGACAAATCAAGGCAATCGGGGAAAATCTGTAAGTAACAACCCTGAAGAGCGGCAGAATTATAACGAAAACGTACCGTGCAGAACGTTTCATTTACAATCTATTCGTACACAGATTACCGACCCAACAAAAGTGCGGCTGTTTACCCGATAAAAAAAATACAAATAAACAAGATTGTCAATTTTTTTTTAAATTAAAATGCTAATTTTCAGTTATTTAAATCTAGATTTGTCAAAAAATAACCTGCATGCCCGTTCTCCTCCGTCTTTTCAAAAAACTTTCGCCGTCCGACCGGCGGCGTCTCTGCGAATGGACGCGTTGTCCCCTGATGAACAAGCGTGCTTCGACCACGGCCTTGTGCGCATATCTGGCTGAATACGCAGATCACGGGAGCGCATGTACGCCGGAACGGCTTTTTGCCGCAGCTTTTCCCGGTGAAGCCTTCCATGCTGCACGGATTCGGCACGAGCTCTCCTACCTGCTGGAGGCCGCACGCGGCTACCTGGCCTGGTCGGAGTGGACTGCCACGCCGCAACCGGATCGGTGGCTGCTGCGCGGATTGCGGCGGCGCGGACTGGACGCGCTTTTCGCATCGGAATCCGAAAAAGCGCTCAAATCCCTCGAGGCTGCGCCCGCGCGGGACGCCGCGTACTACGAACACCGATACCAACTCCTGCAGGAACAACTGGAATTCGCCACACGCCAGGAAAGATCCGCCCGACTCAGCCTGCAACCCCTGCCCGACGCGCTCACGGTGTATTATGCGGCGGACATGCTACGCCACGCCTGCGCAGCACTGACACACCAGGCCGTAGCCGGTCAAAATTACCGTTTCGCACTACTCGATACGCTGCTGGAAGCAGTGGAAAAAGAAAATTTGCGGTCGGAACCCGTTGTAGAGATCTATTCCTGCGCGTACCAAATGCTGAAAAACACGGATGCAGCGGGCGATTCGGCGCTCTTCCACCTCATCGAATTGCTGGAGCGAAACAGCGCCTTGTTCGGCGCTGCGGAAATGCGCGGACTCTACCTATTGGCCATCAACGGTTGTATCCGCCGGATGAATGCCGGTCAACGCGACTATATTCGCACGGCGTTCGAGCTGTACCGCACTGCCCTGCTACGGGGCTTCCTGCTGGAGGAGGGCTGGATCTCGGGCTTCACCTACCGGAATATTATCCGGATCGGGGCGGCGCTGAAAGAAACCGCATGGGCCGAGCAGTTTCTGCATCAATATCGCGACGCCCTGCATCCGCGTGAACGGCAAGACCAGTTCCTATTCAACCAGGCCTATCTTTTTTTTCAACAGCAGGACTACACCCGCGCCATGCCGCTGCTGCTGCAACTGAATTTTGCCGACCCGCTGCACCAACTGGAAGCCCGACGTATGCTGCTGCGCTCGTATTACGAACTGGGCGAATGGCAGGCGCTGGATGCCCTGCTACACAGCTTCGGCGCCTATCTGCGCCGGCAAAAAAACCTGGGATACCACCGGGAAACCAACGAGAGATTGCTGTATTTCATCCGAAAATTATTGGAAATCCCGGCGGGCGACCGCACCACACCGGTACACTTACGCGCTGAAATAGAGGCTACGCCCGATGTGGCGGAGCGCCAATGGTTGTTATCGCAGGTGTAAATCGAGCGTACCCTATTCCGACGCGGCCAAAAGGAACAGAATAAAAAAAAGCCCCCCTCCAACGTCAGGAGAGAGGCCATCCCAAAAACCGATTTTAAAGTACAAAGCGCCCCAAGTTGGGCGTCAAGCAGCACGTTTTCACGCCGCTTGACGCCCTTCCTGATTCGCTGTGTTAGAAACTGCTTTAAAACAGTTTCTTACTATTTCGTCTGGATCATCTTGCGCGTTGCGCTGTCCGATCCCGTTTCGACTTTGTAGTACAGAACGCCCGTAGCGCTGATCACGTTGCGATCCAGCGTGATGGCGTTGTAGCCCTTCGCGAAG
>JAUMBL010000205.1:0-6019 GCA_032115775.1 Saprospiraceae bacterium
GGCGGCCGTATTTCGGCTATCGTGGATGTGAAAACCCGGGAAGGCAACCGCAAACGGCTGTCCGGACTGGCCTCCGCCAGCCCTTTCCAAGCCAAACTCCTGCTCGAAGGCCCGATCGTCCCACTGAAAGAAGGCAAGGACGCCAGCGTCTCTTTTGTACTAACGGGCAAACAAGCCCTGATTGATCAGACCTCCAAGGCGCTGTACAACAACCTAGATTCTTCCGGTATTCCGTTTACCTACCGGGATGTGTACGGAAAAGTGACTTTTTTGTCCGGAAACGGCAGCAAAATTAATCTGTTCGGCTTCAATTTCGATGACGGCGTGGATTTCCCGATCACCAATTTCGGCTGGAAAAGCAGCGGGGGCGGGATGGACTTTAACCTCATCCCCGCCAACTCTAATACTATTATCGGCGGCGCATTTAATTTTTCCGGATATGATTCGCGCATCGAAGAGGCCGACCGCAAGGAGCGCACCAGCGGTATCTCGGGCTTCTATGCCGGCTTGAATTTTACCAATTACGGCCGAAACAGCGAATTCAAATACGGCCTGGAACTCACCGGCTTCCGCACGGAGTTCAAATTTATCAATTTCCGGGATATTCCCATTGAACAAATCGAAAACACCACCGAAATCGCCGGTTTTCTCCGCTGGAAATTGAAATTCGGCCCGCTCGTGGTCGAACCCAGCTTCCGCGTCCAGTACTACCAGTCGCTCAATGATGTGTCCCCCGAACCCCGCCTGGGCCTCAAACTCAACGTCACGGACAAGATCCGCCTCAAAGCCGCCGGCGGCTTGTACTCGCAAAACCTGCTCTCTACCGTCAACGAACGCGATATCGTCAATCTCTTTGTCGGATTCCTCTCCGGCCCGGAAGAAACCCTTTACCAGCTCGACGGCAAGACGCCTGTAAAACACCGCCTGCAAAAAGCAGTCCACGGGGTGGGTGGATTTGAATTTGACCTCGGCCCTACGGTGGATCTGAATGTAGAAGGCTATTACAAAGATTTTACCCAGCTGATCGGACTGAACAGAAACAAACTGCTCACCACGGATCCCAATTTCATCACCGAAACAGGAAAAGCGTACGGCTTGGATCTCACGCTGAAATGGGAAGGCCCGCGCGCATACGTCTGGACGGCCTACTCTCTGGGCCGGGTGACGCGCGACGACGGCGAACAGGTCTATCCGCCGGTATTCGACCGTCGGCACAATCTCAATATCGTCAGCACCTACATGCTCGGAAAGAAAAAAGAGTGGGAAGCAGGCGCGCGCTGGAACTTCGGCTCCGGCTTTCCGTTCACCCTCACCCAAGGCTATTATTCATCTTTTCCGTTTAACAACGGGATCGGATCGGATGTGTACGGCGGGAATGGCGATCTCGGCATCATTTACGCGGAAAAACGCAACTCGGGCCGGCTCCCGTATTATCACCGCCTCGACATATCGCTCAAACGCACTTTTGAATTCGGCAAACACGGCAAAGCGGAAATCACAGCCTCCGCAACCAATGTCTATGACCGGCCGAATATTTTCTACTACGACCGGGTGCGCGCGCAACGGGTCAACCAACTGCCGATCCTGCCGAGCCTGAGCTTTACAGTCCAGTGGTGAGGCTGATTTTTCAAAAAATACAGCTTGCACGCGCCTGTTGGCTCGCGCTCACCCTGGTAGCATGCACGTCTTGGCGGCTGCAAGCCGGAATCGTGGATACCGTACAGGTCTATAGCGCGGCAATGAAAAAGACGACGACCTGCCTGGTGATTCGGCCCGATTCCTATTCCCGAGTGAGCCAGCCGTATCCCGTAGCCTATTTACTGCATGGCTGGAGCGGAAATTACACGGGCTGGCTCAAAGAAGCGCCCCAACTGCGGGAATGGGCCGATACCTATAATATGTTGATCGTGTGCCCGGATGGCGGGTACGACAGTTGGTACTTCGACAGTCCGGTGGATAGTACGGTGCGATACGAGACGTTCATCGTCACCGAATTGATTGCGTTTACCGACCGGTTCTACCGCACGGTCGCAAGTCCGGCGGGTCGGGCAATCACCGGCCTGAGTATGGGCGGACATGGCGCCTTGTGGCTGGCGGCGCGGCATCCGGAGGTGTTCGGCGCCGCCGGAAGTATGGCGGGTGGGCTGGATATTCGGATGTTTCCTCGGAATAATTGGGATATCGCGGGCGTCTTGGGCGATCCGGAAACGCACTGGGCTAACTGGGAGGCCGGCGCGGTAGTCAACCAAATGCCGTTGTTTCAGCGCAACCGGCAAGCGTTGATTATTGATTGCGGGGATGCGGATTTTTTTCTGGAGGCAAACCGGCTTTTTCACCGCCGATTGCAAGAGGCCGGCGTTCCGCATGAGTACACGGAACGTCCGGGCGCGCACAACGGCGCGTACTGGAGCAGCGCGGTGGATCACCACTTGCTGTTTTTTCACCGATTTTTTCAGATAGAATAATGTCACCCCTTCGGGGTTCTAATGGCAAAACACCAGCTAGAATCATGTCACTCCTTCGGGGTTTGGCTGGATGGTACCGTTTTTCAATAGAAGGGGGAATGCAACGCCGTCCGACTAAGTGTCGGCGTTGAAGCGGCGGATGTCCGTTTCAGGCTCCAGCGGCGCTCCGTCGAGCAAATGCGCGGCCAACTGCGCGGCCCAGTAGGGCGCAAGTAATCCCCCTTTAGAACCCAATCCATTGAACAGGTAGAATTTGGAAAAAACCGGACTGGCGCCCAGTACGACGTTTCGATCTTTTGTGACTTGCCGGATCCCCGAAAAACGCCCCCGAACGATAAAAGGCGTTTTGATCATATTTTGGAGCGCTTCCGTTATTTCCGCCGTCCCCTCCGGACTGGGGAGCGCGTCTGAATACGTCCAGTTATACGTAGCGCCCACCCAGCACAGCCGATCCCAGCGATAGCGCGGCGCGGCGATCAGTACGTTTTTTTTCAGCATGGGCATGGTGCGATCGCCTTCGCCTTCGAGCAGCAGCGCGTTCAGGGCGGCATCCTGAAATTCAACCAGCAGGCCCTCTCCTTTGGCAGGAACCCAGGGGATCCCCGGAAAAAACGGATTCATCCCGCCGCCGCCGCCTTCGCAAAAAACGATGGCGTCATAACGGGCTGCCAAACCTTCCGCCTGCGCATAGTCGAATCGCTCCGGCAACAAGGCGTTTCGTCGTTCAAAATACGGCAGTAGTACCTCGGTGAGTTTGGTAAAATCCACTTGCGCCGATTGCTCGATCCGGCCGAAATAATGTCCGGGCTGCACAAATTGCGCCCAAGGCCCGGCGTCCGCCGCATCTTGCAAAAACGGGCTATACTCGGGTGTGCCCGCGCGTTGCGACCAGTTATTGCCCTCTTCTGCGCTCCCGAGCATGCGCACGATGGGGCGTTCGCGCCAGATGTCCGCTTCGAAGCGTTGCTCGAGGGCCTGGTAGAAAGTCCGGGCGGCGGCATAAAATACCTCGTAATGGCGGCTTTTTACATAACGCTTTCCGGTAACCGGATTGATGACCCCTGCGGCGGCCGTAGTCGCGCGCGCGCCGGCCGGATCGGCGATGAGCGTGACGTCTGCCCCTTGTTGCTCGAGCGTCCAGGCCATCGTAAGCCCGGCGATCCCGTCTCCGACAATCAGCGCTTTGTACATCTATTTATAGCGTCGCCGGACGATTTTGATAAATTTCTTGGCCGATTCCAGCCTGCCGGCGTGCGTCCAGTCGAACGTCAGGACAAAATTTTGGGCCAGATAGTCTTTGGCCTGGCTAAATCCGGCGAAATTATTCAGCGTATGGATCGCCGTTTCGAACAGATGGCTGTTGTCGCCGAACAGTTCCCGGGTGAGCAACAGCCGGTCGTTCAGCGAAATGGCCCGGCGCAGGTCGGTGATCGGGGCTTCGGAGAGCTTTTCCGACAGTTCTTTTGCCTCTTTGTGCTCAAACAACATTTCGATTTCCGGCGGGATCGGCAGATCCGTATCCCGGCGGGATTCCGGCTGGGCAGGCGGCGCCGGGGGGGCTACCGGCGCGGGCGGGACCGGCGGTGGGGGCACCTCTTGCGGCGCGGACGGCGGCGGCGCGACCGGCGCTGCGGCCTGGGTGGGCGGCGCAGGCGGCGTATAGGTGGGTGTCGGCTGATCGCCGGGAATGTCCGGTTTTCCGGTGCGTCGCGTGTCCGTTTTGGGGAGCGTGGAAGGCGGCGGCGCCGGCGTGGTGGTCAGAAAGGCGTCGTAGAGATCGCGCAGGTAGCTGAGCATGATGTCAAGGTCTATCCGGGCAACATTCTCCGGATCCTTGCTCATTCGACCGAATTCGCGGTTGACTTTATCGAGGTAAATTTTTGCTTTGAGTAAATCCATGGCGAGCGATTGGCGGTGTGGTACGTTTTTTAATCGAGTTAAAAATCATTGTTTTTAGATGGGTTTTGGTGTTTTTTTTACCAATACGCGCTTGAACAGGCAAAAAAACAGTCAAATCAAATCTCCCATCTTGAAATTTTCACTACAAGGCTGCGATTAATTTTGTTTTCAAGTGCGAATTTCAAAAAATACCTTGAACATCGCAGCTTGCAATGCGATTTTTTGCAACTTCGCCGCGAAATGAATCCGAGATACTATGTTTTTAGAACCACATTTCAAGGGACAGCGCTCCGGCTGGGTGGAAGTTATTTGCGGTTGTATGTTTTCCGGCAAGACGGAGGAGCTGATCCGCCGGCTGAAACGGGCAAAAATTGCGGATTTGAAGGTGGAGGTATTCAAGCCGGCGACGGATGCACGGTACCACGCCCACGATATTGTGTCGCACGATGCCGGCAGCCTGCGCGCCGTCCCGCTCCGCGATGCGGAGGCCTTGCGGGCGGTGCATCCGGATACGCGGGTGGTCGGGATAGATGAGGCGCAGTTTTTTGATTTAGAACTGACCGGAGTCTGCCAGGAACTGGCGCTGCGCGGGCTGCGCGTGATCGTTGCCGGCCTGGATATGGATTACCGCGGAGTTCCTTTCGGACCAATGCCCCAGCTGCTCGCCGTGGCCGAGTACATCACCAAAGTGCATGCGATTTGCGTGCATTGCGGCAACCTGGCCACGCATTCGTACCGGCTGGCGGCAGGCGACGAAGTGGTGCTGCTCGGCGAAAAAGAACAATACGAGCCGCGTTGCCGATCCTGTTACGCGATGGGGAATATTCTGCATTTGAAGTAGCAACGGCTCATTTTCCGCACTGTATTGCAGTATCAGGTAGTGTCAAAATGTGTGTGACGACAATAACTAACCCGGCGATTTATCGCCGGGAAGAAGATGCGCTAAATTTTCCGGGGTTTTAACCCCTACACTTTTCCGGACGGACGGCAGTTGTCAGCCCTGCGATGAGTCGCGGGGTAAGTCAAAAAATTTCATCGTCACCCAAAATCAAACACCACCCAATATTTCTTACTATATCGCTGCCGATGCCTGCAAAAAACCACTTCGTCCGGCGAAAAAAAGCAACCTTTTTTGACCGCAACGGCCACCGGCAAAGTAGTTACCGTTTGAAGTAGGCGCGCGATGACGTACCTTTGCGCTTCCACGGTTAAACAAACAAATACAATAGCTATGTCAACTGAAGGTCAGGTCCGGCTTCGTTCCGCGCTTATCTCCGTATTTTCAAAAGAAGGACTTGATCCTGTCATCCAACGTTTGCACGAATTGGGCGTCGCGCTGTACAGCACCGGCGGCACCCAAACCCATATCGAGGCCCTGGGGATTCCAGTGACGGCCGTCGAAACCCTCACCGGCTATCCGAGTATTCTGGACGGACGCGTGAAAACCCTGCATCCTGCCGTCTTCGGCGGCTTGCTGGCGCGCCGGGAGCCCGGGCATCTGGAGCAACTCCGGCAGTATGCGATTCCACAGATTGATTGCGTGATCGTGGATTTGTATCCGTTTGAAGACACCGTCGCGTCCGGCGCCGACGAGCAGGCGATTATCGAAAAAATTGACATCGGCGGCGTTTCCCTGATTCGCGCAGCCGCCAAAA
>JAUMBL010000206.1:0-3187 GCA_032115775.1 Saprospiraceae bacterium
AAAAAATAGCGGTAACTACTTAGCCGGTCGCGTCTGAGACAAAAAAGGATCCATTTTTTGCCAGACGAAGCGATTTTTTGCAGGCCGTAGCAGCGCTACGGTCAAAAAAAAATTGCGAAGTATGGCGGAAAATGGGACTTTTGGAGCCAGACAGCGAGCCGGCTAAGTAGTTACAAATAGCGCAGAAATCCGCTTGATCCATGCACTCGATACAAATAAACGGCGTCGCAGCGTTCGAATCAGACGGCAAGGGCTCGATACTCGAATCCGCCCTGGCCTCCAAGGCATTTCTGCCCTACAGCTGCAAAACCGGACGTTGCAATACCTGTAAATGTCGCGTTCTCAAGGGAGAAACCCGGCCTCTTTTTCCTGAAACCGGCCTGTCGGAAGCAGAAATCGCGGACGGATGGATTCTGAGTTGCGTGCGTAGCGCCGTATCCGACCTGGAACTTGCCTGCACAGCGGTACCCACCGTTCCGCTGCCGGAGGTTAAAATACTCCCCTGCCGAATCCATGCATTGAACCTGGTCGCTCCGGACGTGCTGCAGGTTTTTCTGCGGTTGCCGCCCAACGTACATCTTGATTATTTACCGGGACAGCATCTCGAGGTGATCGGCGCAGAGGGCCTCACGCGGGTTTATTCAATCGCAAACGCACCCGGAAACTCCCTGGAACTGCACATTCGAAGGGTAGCGGACGGGCAGATGAGCAGATACTGGTTTGAAACCGCAAAACCGAACGATCTCTTGAGGATTCGAGGGCCGATGGGTACTTTTTTCCTCCGAGAGATCAGCGGGTATGATCTGGTATTTTTTGCAACGGGAACCGGAATCGCACCGATCAAGGCCATCCTGGAACAGTACCTGAAAAACAATTCGGGGGACACCGCCCGGACCGTAACGGTTTTTTGGGGCGGTCGGACAGAAAGGGATTTATATTTCGATCCAAGCGCCCTAGATCCGGCAATCCGGTATGTGCCGGTGTTGTCGCGCGCAACGCCGGATTGGCAGGGCTGCAGGGGCTACGTGCAGGAGGCGTTTATGCGGGAGCATCCCGACCTCACGCGCGCGCTGGTGTACGCATGCGGGGGTGACGCAATGATTAAAAGCGCGCGCGACCGATTGCTGCGTGCCGGATTGCCGGAGGGTCGGTTTTTCTCGGACGCATTTGTTCCTACAAATTAAGTAGTTACAAAATTAAAATGTTATGAAGGCAGTTATTTTGGCGGGCGGATTGGGTACCCGTTTGAGCGAGGAAACCGTCGTGCGCCCCAAGCCGATGGTAGAAATCGGCGGTAAACCGATTCTTTGGCATATCATGAAAATATACGCCGCACATGGCGTACACGATTTTATTATCTGCTGCGGATACAAAGGCTACATGATCAAGGAGTATTTTGCAAACTATTTTCTGCACATGTCCGATGTGTCCTTTGATATGCAGACAAACACCATGCATGTCCACAGAAAACACAACGATCCCTGGAAAGTAACCCTGATTGATACCGGCGAATCTTCCATGACGGGCGGCCGCTTGGCTCGGGTATCCGAATATATCAACACAGAGGAATCCTTCTGTTTTACCTATGGAGATGGCGTAGGCGACATAGACATTTCAGCTTTGATTGCATTTCATCGCCAACACGGCAAGTTGGCAACCCTGACTTCCGCTTACCCGCCCGGTCGCTTTGGCGCGCTCGATATCGAAAATAATTACATCAGAAAATTCCAGGAAAAGCCCAAGGGCGACGGGGCGATGGTCAACGGCGGTTTCTTTGTGCTGTCTCCGAAAGTACTGGAGTATATCTCCGGCGATCAGACCGTCTGGGAGCAGGAGCCGCTGAACCGGCTCGCGGAGGAAGGGCAGTTGATGGCGTTTGAACACGCCGGGTTCTGGCAGCCCATGGATACAATGCGCGATAAAATACTGCTCGAACAATTATGGGCCGACGGGAAAGCGCCGTGGAAAATATGGGAATAGGCGCTTGCATTTTTCTTATTCGGGCAAACGCGCATCCGCCTCGCTGCGCTTTTTGAGTAGATTCTTCAAGCGCGCCTGCCTTCAAAAACGAAAAAACAGACAATAAATGCCTTCTTTTTTGACTCCGACAGCGATACCCGAAAATGTGTCGGATCTATCGAACGTTGATCCGAATTTTTGGCGTGGCAAACGCGTTTTTGTTACCGGACATACCGGTTTCAAGGGAGGCTGGTTGAGCTTATGGCTGCAGGGCATGGGCGCCGTAGTGCACGGATTTTCCCTGCCTGCGCCCGAGGGGCCGACCCTCTTTCGGGCGGCTCGGGTAGGCGACGGAATGGAAACGACCCTGGCGGATATCCGCGATTATCCCGCGCTTTATCGGGCCCTGCAGCAGTTCAGGCCCGAAATCCTTTTTCACCTGGCGGCGCAGCCGCTGGTGCGGCTTTCCTACGAGGCGCCGGTCGAAACCTATGCTACCAATGTGATGGGTACCGTCCATGTTTTGGAGGCGGCACGCCAGATTGATTCCGTTCGGGCGATCGTGAATGTCACCACGGATAAGTGTTATGAAAACCGGGAATGGGTGTGGGGATACCGGGAAAACGAACCGATGGGCGGGCACGATCCGTATAGCAGCAGCAAGGCTTGTTCAGAATTGGTGACGGCTGCCTACCGGCGCTCTTTCTTTCACCTCGAGGGGGCGCCCGCGCTGGCGAGTGCGCGCGCCGGCAACGTGATTGGGGGGGGCGACTGGGCCAAAGACCGCTTGATCCCGGACATCTTGCGGGCGTTCCGGCAAGATGAGCCCGTTATCATCCGGAATCCTGCCGCTATTCGCCCCTGGCAGCATGTATTGGAACCCCTGTGCGGATATTTGCTCCTCGCAGAAAGATTGTACCAGGAAGGCAATGCTTATTCGGAAGCCTGGAACTTTGGGCCGAATGACATGGATGCCCGGCCGGTGTCCTGGATTGCGGATTACCTTGTCCGGGCCTGGGGAGATCGCGCCGGTTGGCGCTTGGATGCGCAACCGCATCCCCACGAAAGCCATTACTTAAAACTGGATATCTCCAAGGCGAAAGCCCGGCTGCGCTACCACCCGCGGTGGCCATTGCCAACCGGACTCGAGAAGACGCTGGAATGGCATCGGGCTTGGCTTCGCGAAGACGATGTCAGAGCCGTTTGCGAAACCCAAATCCGGGAGTTT
>JAUMBL010000207.1:0-43775 GCA_032115775.1 Saprospiraceae bacterium
GCTATTTTTGTGCTGATTTCCGCCGCGTTTGCGGTAAATGTATTGTTGGAGCGCCCGGAGCAGGCGTTGCCGGGCTTGGGTCTTTTGGCGCTGGGAATCATTGTGTATGAGATGATCCGAAAACGATAAGGGGGTGTGTGTAACAAGTCTATTGACGACCCGTTAAACAAAAAAATATTTTGTTTGGGTGCCTGTTTTTTGGTTTTTTCTAAAAGAAATCAAAAAACAGGCACCCAAACATCATTTTATTTCGCCGCCGGTGGCGGCGAAATACTTTTTACACAACCCCCTAATACGGAGTTTTGTCCGATTTCGCGACCCATGCCGCCATCAGTTCGTCGGCGCGGGGCAGGCGGATACATTCGAAGTGGATGGCGCGCGCGGCGGGCGATTTTTCCAATTCGTCGTAGATAAACTTATCGGCGAAGCCGATTCGTCCGGCGTCGTGTCGGTCGGCGCCGTAGTACACCGCTTTTATATGCGCCCAGTAGATAGCCGACAGGCACATGGGGCAGGGTTCGCAGCTGGTGTACAGCACGGCGCCCTCGAGATGAAAATTACCTACCCGCCGGCAGGCGTCGCGGATAGCCGTTACTTCGGCATGCGCCGTGGGGTCGTTGGTAGCGATTACCCGGTTGTGGCCGCGGCCAATGAGGTCGCCTTCGGCCGATACGATAATTGCGCCGAAGGGGCCGCCTTCGTTGGCGTGCATACCGGAAAAAGCCTCGTCCAGCGCGAGTTCGAGATAATGCGAATGGTTCATGCGTTGCGAATTAACGGGTTCTTACCCCGTTTGAAGTACGGCGATTTCCCGTTTTGTGTATCAGATTGGCAAAAGATTTACCTTGCGCGCTTAACAATTTTGCGCTACCTTTGGTTTTGGAGCAATATTGCGGGATAAACTGCGCCTCCAATCGAACGCCATGCAAAAAATACTCATTCTCTTTGCCCATCCTCGTTTTGAGGGATCGCGCGCGCATGCGGCGCTACTGGGTGCTGTGCCGAATATACCGGGTATTACGGTGCGCGACCTGTACGAGTTGTACCCGCATTTTGATGTGGATATCGCTGCAGAACAGGCTGTGCTCCTGGAACACGATGTGATCATCTGGCAGCATCCGGTGTATTGGTACAGTGGTCCGCCCCTCTTGAAGCAGTGGATTGATCTGGTGCTGGCGCGCGGGTGGGCGTATGGCTCCGGTGGAACCGCCCTCGAGGGCAAGGCTGTTTTCAGTGCCGTCAGTACCGGTGGATCGGCCGGCACCTACCGGGAGGACGGCGTTCACGGGCACACCCTGCGGGAATTTCTATTGCCGTTTGAGCAAACCGCCCGCTTGTGCAATATGCGCCGGTTACCGCCTTTTGTCGTGCACGGCGCTCGCCAGACATCCGCTGCCGAACTGGCTGATACGGCTGCGCTATACGGTCAAGCGTTGCGGCGCCTCCATGAACATCTACCCGAAGCAGCGGAACTAAGCCGTTTTGAATATTTGAACGACTGGATTCTCCAACAACCGAATACCGTATGAGCGACCATTTTTTATCACAAGCGATCGTGTACTTAGGTGCGGCGCTGGTATGCGTTCCAATAGCCAAGCGACTGGGATTCAGTTCGGTACTCGGCTACATTATTGCCGGTGCGCTGATCGGGCCGTATGCGTTGGGCTGGATTGGGCAACGCGGAGAGGATATTATGCATGCGGCCGAATTCGGCGTGGTGATGATGCTGTTTCTGATTGGGCTGGAGTTAGAACCCGCTCAATTCTGGCGGATGCGGCGCAGTATCCTGGGTCTGGGCGGCATCCAGTATTTGGGCACGACCTTGGTTTTGACCCTGATCGGTGCGCTCTCCTTTAGGAGCCTGCCGGAATCGTTGGCGGTGGGGCTGGCGCTTTCTATGTCGTCCACGGCCATCGTGCTGCAAACGCTGAAAGAAAAGGGGATCAGCCAGACACCTGCCGGTCGGGCGTCTTTTGCCGTGCTGTTGTTTCAGGATATCGCCGTCATTCCCGTGCTTGCCCTGTTGCCGCTTTTAGCGGTACAGGGCGTTTCGGCGGAACCTGCGGCGCATTCGAGCGTCATCCATCACTTTCCGCAGTGGTTGAAAGCGGTGGTCATCATCGGCGCGATTGCCGGTGTGTACGTGGGTGGGCGGTATCTTGTGGCGCCGCTGCTGCGGCTGATTGCCAAAACCAACCTCCGGGAGCTGTTTATTGCGGCCTCACTTTTTGTGGTCATTGCCGTGGCGGAGGGAATGTACCTGATCGGGTTAAGTCCGGCTCTGGGCGCTTTCCTGGCCGGCGTCGTATTGGCCAATTCTGAATTTCGGCATGAGTTGGAGACCGATATTTTGCCTTTTAAGAGCCTGTTGCTGGGGCTCTTTTTCATTGGCGTGGGTAGTTCCGTCAATTTTGATCTGATCCTCCGGGCGCCTTTGCTGATCGGCGCTTTGCTGGTGGGTATCCTGTTGGTCAAGTTGGGCGTGTTATACCTCAGCGGCGTTATTTTCAGGTTAAAAACCGATCAAAACCTGTTGTACGCCTTTGGATTGGGACAGGTGGGCGAATTTGCCTTTGTGCTGTTGAATTTTGCCGGGGTGCTTCAAATTATTGAACGTCCGTGGCTTGATAATCTGATGGCCGTAACCGCCCTGTCTATGGCGGCTACGCCGTTTTTGCTGCTCTTCAATGAACGACTGATCGCGCCGTTCTTAAGACCCAGGGACACGGCGCAAAAAGAAGAGATGGAGCATATTGAAGAAAACCACGACGTGCTGATTGCCGGTTTCGGGCACTTCGGCAGTACCGTCGCCCGCTTTTTGCGCGCCAACGGCGTGGAGGCTAATATTCTGGACTATGATTCCGACCGCGTGGATCTGCTGCGCAAACTCGGATTCAATGTATATTATGGAGACGCTACCCGCGCCGATCTCCTCCGTACCGCCGGCGCCGAAGAGGCAAAAATTCTGATTGCGGCCATAGATTCACCGGAGGCCAACGCCCGCCTGATTGAAACGGTGCGCAAACATTTTCCCCATCTGAAAGTGCTGGCGCGCGCAAAAAATCGCTACGACGCCTACGATATGATTGAAAACGGCGCGGAAAACATCTACCGGGAAACCCTGTACACTTCCGTCCAACTCGCCGTGGACGCCCTAAAAACACTCGGGTACCGCGCGTACACGGCCGCTCGCCAGGCTCAAAAATTTATTCGCTATGACGAAGACGCGCTCCGCAAATTGGCAAAAAAACGCCAGGATACCCGCTATTACGCTACCAGCGTCCGGCAGGAGATTGAGTCGCAGGAACAATTTTTGCTATCTGATCTTCAGACGTTTATGGAAACGGATGACCAAGCATGGAATTGATTCGATTGGGGATTGCGGACTGGCAATTTTCAGTCCCTGTAGTAGGCAATTCACTGAAATCGGAAAATAAAAACAACCTGGCCATTGCTGCAACCCCCAATCAAATTAGCCTTTCCGTTCGTTCTTCTTATCCAATACCTCTTTGCGCAGTGCGGTCGCGAGCGTTTTGAGGTCTTGCATAGATTTGCGAACGCGCGTGCCGGCGGCGTTGTTGCCGCTGTCAAATTTGGCCACATCTGCCTCTGCCTCGGCGATCGTCTTCTTGATGTCTTCGAAAATCTTGTTCATACACTAACGGTTTGAGTGATAATAATTGCGTAAAAGTAGTGCTTTCTGTTAAATTGCAAGTATTTGATTTTTTATTTCGTCGAAAAACCAATTAAAAAGGCGAAAAAAGTTCGTTTTTGTCCGAAAAACGGCGCTGTGATCTGGTTTGTGCGGCGGCGGCGGCGGCGCGCTTGCGATACGGTGCATCGGCAGGTTTTGTGCCTGTTTTTTGTCATAGTGCTCATAAAATCAGGATAATATAGTTGCGCCAATCCCAAAAATCAA
Source organism: Saprospiraceae bacterium (assembly GCA_032115775.1). Lineage (GTDB taxonomy): Bacteria > Bacteroidota > Bacteroidia > Chitinophagales > Saprospiraceae > M3007. The sequence goes on from JAUMBL010000207.1 coordinate 3,920, forward strand.
ACGAATCAGGGTGTAAATTGCACAACAAACGTTATTTTTGCCCAAACAATCCCTTCGTTTATGCGCTTTTCCGCCGTTTTGCCCTTGCTGCTCCTGCTATTTTGCGCTTTTTCCAGTTTGCATGGACAGGATTTGTCCGCGCATTTGAAAAAAATAAGTGTGGAACAAAAAAAGGCGCTGCTTGATTACATGCGTAGCCAGGGCGGAAACCTGGATCAGGAAATCCGGCAGCTGTACGATCAACTCCAGCCGGAACAGCAGGAAAAATCACTGTTATACCTTGAGTTGCTCGCGAAATCCGCAGGGCAGGGCGCCAAGCCGCCGCACACGGAGGTGCGCTGGAGCAACGACACCCTGTCGTACCAGATCATTGAGGAGGGGATGACCGTAATTGATTCCTTTACGGTTCAAAATATAGGAAAATATCCGTATATCATCTATTCAAACAAGACCTCTTGCGATTGCACGATTCTGCGCGCGCCCGAATTTCCGGTGATGCCCGGGGAAAGCGCCGTGGTGCGGGTTGAGTTCAACAGCGCCAATAAAATCGGTAAAACGCGCGCCGGTATCGTCCTTTTCGATAATTCAGCGCCCAATCGGCGCAGTATCCTCTATCTCGACGGTGAAATCGTGCCGCGTAGGGCGAAACAACCCTGGGAGTGATCAAAAAAATTGGCATTGGGGAGGCAATTTATTAACTGCTCTCTAAGTAAAACCCAAAATATTTTTTTGCAAAATACAAATAACAGCGTTAAATTTGGCGCTCATTCGAATGCCACTTTCTAACTGTTCAATGTATTTTATTTGTATGAAGCAAACACTTTTACTCTTGTGCATTTTATGCGCAACATCCTCTCTAATTGCCCAAAGTTACAATGTAACCGGTAAGGTAAAGGACGATAACGGCGAGCCGCTACCCGGCGTGACCGTTGTCGTTAAAAATACAATCAAGGGAACTACCACGGGCAGCGATGGCACTTATTTTCTGGAAGTGCCCGGATCCGATGCTATCCTGATTTGCTCTTACACCGGCTTCGCCCAGGTAGAAACACCCGTTAACGGCCAGCGCACCGTGGACATCACCATGAAGGAAAGCGGGTCGGTTCTGGGCGAAATCGTCGTGGTCGGCTATGGCACCAGTTATCGCCAGGATCTTACAGGCTCGATCTCCACACTTAATGCCAAGGAATTCGAATTGCAGCCCGTGCAAACATTCGAAAACGCCCTCCAGGGTAGGGCAGCAGGGGTCTTTATTAATTCGGGCAGCGGCAAATTGGGTCAGGGACTGAACATCCGCGTGCGCGGTATCTCTTCGGTCTCCGCCGGCAACCAGCCGCTCTTCGTCATTGACGGGATCCCGGTGATATCCGAGTCGATTGGTACGTCCACCGAACCGGACAACCCGCTGGCGACCATCGCACCGGAAGATATCGAATCTATTGATATCCTTAAAGACGCGGCAGCTGCCGCAATCTACGGCGCGCGCGCATCCAACGGCGTGGTACTCGTCACTACGAAGTCCGGCCGCGCAGGCCGCACCAAAGTCAGCCTCGGCTACTACGGCGGCGTGTCCAGCCCCACGCGCAAACGCGAATGGTTGAATGCCGCAGAATACCGCGAATTGTTCGATTATGCTGCGAAAAATTCCGATTTTGGCGAACTGAGCGGCGCAGAGGAATTCGGATTCGAAACCGGCACCGACGACTGGAACAGCAACAACGATACCAACTGGGCCGATGAGGCTTTTCAAAACGGCGGCGTCCAAAATGTCAATCTGAATATCAGCGGCGGCGACGCCCGCACATCCTTTCTCATCAGCGGTACCTGGAACGACCAAACGGGTATTCTCGTCGGCAATGCGCTCAATCGCCTCGGCGGTCGCCTCAATCTCGAACATAAAATCTCGAACCGCCTCAAAATCGGTACGAACCTCAACCTCACGAAGAGCCTGAACCAACGCGTGCCGAGCGATAACGCCTTTACCAATCCGCTCCAACTCAACGCGCTGCCGCCGATCCAACCTAAAATAGATCCCAACACGGGCGAACTGAACCAGAATACACTGTACTACAACAACCTGATTGACTTGGAAAAAGGCTTTAACGACGCCACCACCTACCGCTCTATCAGTAATGTGTACGGACAATGGGATATCACCGATAAATTGTACTTCCGTACGGAATATGGCATTGACTGGCTGAATTTGCAGGAGGATCAATTTAACGGCCGCGAGACGCTCGACGGCGCCCCAACCGGCGTCAGTTACAGCAATCAGGTCACTACGATCAACCAAAATGTCAACAGCTATTTTAACTATTCCAAACAGTTTAGCCGGAATTTCGACCTTACCGGAACGCTCGGTATGCAATACCAAAGCGGTGAACGCACGGCCACCAGCGCTACCGGCGCCGGTTTCCCGAATGATCGCTTTACCAAAATCGCTTCGGCCGCTAAAATCCTCGGCGCCAGCTCAACCGAAACGGCATACGCCTTTACTTCTTATTTCGCCCGCGTAAATACCAAACTGTTCGATCGCTTCCTCGTCGGTCTCAGCGGTCGCCTCGACGGCTCCTCCCGATTTGGCAAAGATCAACGCTTCGGTTTCTTTCCCGCAGGCTCCGTCGGCTATATCCTCAGCAATGAGTCATTCTTGCAGGATAATAAAGTGGTCAATTTTCTGAAAATCCGCGCCAGCTACGGCCGAACCGGGAACGCAGAAATCGGCAACTTTGCCTCCCGTACGCTCTGGGGCGCTAATTTCGTAGGCGACCTTTCCGGGATCGTGCCTACCCAACTCGGAATCAATACCCTCACCTGGGAAAATACCGACCAACTCGATATCGGCCTCGATATCGGCCTGTTCAACGACCGGGTCTCCGCAACGCTGGATTACTTTAGCAAAAAAACCAACGACCTGCTGCTCAACCTGCCGCTTCCGGCAACAAACGGATTTACAATCATCACCAAAAATCTGGGGTCGCTCACCAACAACGGCTGGGAAGCTACGCTGACCACGCAAAATTTCGTAGGTGATTTCCGCTGGAGCACGACCTTCAATATCTCCGGATACCGAAATGAAGTCACAAACCTCAACGGTTCAACCATTGACGGCGGCTCCCGCCAACTCGGCCGCGTGTCCGAAGGCGAACCGTTCGGCTATTTCTACGGCCCTAAATACGCCGGCGTGAACCCCGATAACGGGAATGCCCAGTATTATGATATTAACGGTAATGTGTATGATCAGGAGGACTTTTTTGAGATTCCAGACGCAGAGCGCAACCAGAAAATCGGCGATCCCAACCCGGATTTCTTCGGCGGCATGAATAACCGGTTTAGCTACAAGGGCCTGACGCTCGACGTCCAACTCCAGTATGTGTACGGCAACGATCTGTATAATATCGCCGGATTTTTCCAATCGGTGAATGGCGACTATTTCGACAACCAATCGCGCGATCAGCTGAACTACTGGCGTGAACCAGGTCAGGTTACCAACATCCCCGAACCGCGTCTCTACAGCGGCAACGGCGCGATCAAGTCCAGCCGATGGGTGCAGGACGGCTCTTACCTCCGCGTCCGCGCAACAACCCTGAGCTACGCTTTCCCCAAAGCAATCAGCAAACGCGCTAAAATGGACAACCTGTCGGTCTATCTCTCGGGCCAAAATCTATTTACATTCACAAAGTACGAAGGCTATGATCCGGAAGTGAATGCAACGTATATCAGCAGCGTGAACCTCGGACACGATTTTTACACGCCGCCCCAAGCCCGTATCTTTACCGTAGGCTTTAACGCAACATTTTAATTAACAAAAATAACGCTCAATATGAAAAAATTAGCCCTCCTAACAGGCCTCTTCGCCCTGCTATCGCTCGGCGCCTGTATCAAGGAACTCGATATCGAGCCCGTACAAAGCTTGGACGCCACGCTGGCGCTCGAATCCGCATCGGATATTGAATCCGCACTCGTAGGCGCCTATGGCATCATGCACCAGGGTTCCTTGTACGGTACAAATCTCAACCTGGTCTCTGAACTCCTCGGTTCGGAAGACTACTGCCAGTGGCGCGGCACCTTCCAAAGTTATCGCCAAATCATGAACAAAACCATCACGATTGATAATGCCGAAGCGTCCAGAACATGGGTTGACGCCTATCGCGCGATCAATGTGGCAAACAGTGTGCTGGATAACCTGAATAAGGTAGAAGACGCCGCCCTGCGCGCCGAATTCGAGGCGGAAGCCCGCTTTATTCGCGGCATCCTGTACTTCGAACTCGTGCGCCTGTACGCGCAACCCTGGGACGCAGACGGCCAAAATAACGGGCCAGGCGTTCCGCTGTCGCTCCGCGCCGCATCCAATGAAGAAGGCGCTTCCGTAAAAGGCGCCCGCAATACCATCTCGGAAGTGTATGCCCAGGTGATCAGCGATCTGACGGCCGCCGAGACCGGACTGCCCGAAAGCAGATCCGGTACCAGCCGCTTCCGCGCAACAAACTACACCGCAAAGGCCTTCCTCGCCCGTGTATTCATGCAACAAAGCAAATATAGCGAAGCCCTGACCAAAGCAGACGAGGTGATCGGAAGCGGAAACTATACCCTGAATGCCGCCATCGCTGCAACTTTCAGCAATAAATTTACCGCTGAAACGATCTTCGAACTCTATAACAACGACCAAAATAACGCCGGTACGGCCAACGATGGCCTCACAACCTTCTATGCCAGCCTGCCCGGTATTGGTCGTTCGGACGTGCGCGTCCTCGCAGCCTTCACTAGTCAATATGAAGCAAACGACGAGCGCTCCAGCCAACTAATTTATATCGGGACGGGCCGCCGTCCGGGCTCCCGCCAAACCGGCAAGTGGACTGACTTTGCGCAGAATATCCCGGTTATCCGACTAACAGAAATGCATTTGGTGCGCGCTGAATGCAACTTCCGACTCGGTACCGCCGTCGGCACAGAACCGCTGGCCGACGTGAACGCCGTCCGTAAACGCGCCCGCGCGAGCGAACTGAGTAGCCTGACCCTCGATGCGATCATCGCAGAACGGAATTTTGAACTTTGCTTCGAAGGCTCGCGTATCCACGATCTGAAACGCCTCAAGCGCAGCACTGGTACCTTTCCCTACAACGATCCGAAACTGGTGCTCCCGATCCCCGAACGCGAAATCCGCGCCAACAGCGCGCTGGTGCAAAACGAAGGGTATTGAACCCGTTTACGCTGAAAATTAATAGTCCCGCAGACGCGCTTCGGCGATCTGCGGGACTATTTTTTTTATTACCGACAAAACGGGAATTTTTTCGCGACCGCTGCGGTTATAGAAGCATCTTTTAACCAAGCTACTATTAAAAAAATCGCAACGCCATGGAAAAGGAAAAGCAATTCATTTACAACCTGATCATTCTGGATGAAAGCGGCTCGATGGAAATCATCAAAAAACCCACCATCAGCGGATTCAATGAAATCGTGGAAACCACAAAAAGCGTGGAAGCAAAATTCCCCGACCAAAAGCACTTCATCAGCCTCGTAACTTTTAACGGCGATGCCATTAAAGAGGTGCACTGGAACCAACCCGTGCATCAACTGGAGAAAATCAATGAGGAAAACTACCGACCGAACTGCTCAACTCCGCTCTTCGACGCAGTCGGCCGCAGCGTAACCAAACTGCGGGAAGAAATCCCCGCCGACAGCAATTTCAGCGTCCTAGTCACGATCCTTACCGACGGCGAAGAAAACGCCTCGGTCACCTACTCCGGCGAGCAGATCCGGGCGATGATCGAAACATTGAAGAATAACTTCTGGACTTTCTCCTACATTGGCGCAAATCACGATGTGATCACCTCCGCCCAGCGAATTGGCATTCAGAATATCCTCCAATTCGAAGCGAATGAAGATTCCGTCAAAGCAATGTTTGCTAAAGAGAATTCTGCGCGCATGATCATGGCGAAAAAAATAGGTGCATCGGGTCGGGATCACGCCGACTTCAAAGAAGGCTTCTACAAAGACGTGGAAGACGAAGGCGCCGGGAAGTAATCTCCTACGCGTCCATAAAAAAATCCGGAATGACCCACGCGGTCGTTCCGGATTGTGTTTTATCGGAGAAAATAAACAGGACTAAAAACCGACAAACATCGGCGGTAGATGATAAAAGGCCGAAGGCGAAGGCCCAAAAAAAGAATAATACGGCGTCCGTTAGGGCGGAACCCGTGCTCTCAATTGGCTCTTCCCTCTTTAGAGGGGTTGAAAATCACGAGTACACCGTATTATTCGCAACAAACATACCGTTCTTTTATAAGATACTTGCATTCTAACCCGATTTTTTTTCGAAGCGCCCGCCCGGCAAAAAAAATAAACCGCCGCTTGCGTATTTTTTTATTTGTTTTCCGCGTTTAAAAAACGTAATTTTGCGCCCTGTTATTAAACAGCGTCTTCAGAGTCTAAAATTTGGCTAAAATATAAAAAAGGCGCTAAATATTTTAAAACAAGGCCGACCTCAAAGCACATTTCCAATTTTTATTTATACCCGGGCATGAAGAATATTCGCAACATCGCCATTATTGCACACGTTGACCACGGCAAAACCACGCTGGTGGATAAAATGATCCACGCAGCCAAAATTTTTAAAGAACACGAGATTTCCGGAGAATTGATTCTGGACAACAACGATCTGGAACGCGAGCGCGGCATCACGATTTTGGCCAAAAACGTTTCCATCAACTTTAGAGGTACCAAGATCAATATTATTGATACACCGGGCCACGCCGATTTCGGCGGCGAGGTAGAACGCGTGCTGAATATGGCCGACGGCGTGCTGCTGCTGGTGGACGCCTTCGAAGGGCCCATGCCGCAAACCCGATTCGTACTCCAAAAAGCGCTGCAAATGGGCAAAAAAGCCATTGTGGTGATCAATAAAGTAGATAAACCCAACTGCAACCCCGACTGGGCGCACGAACAGGTGTTCGATCTGATGTGCGCCTTGGAAGCCACGGAAGCGCAACTCGACTTTCCGGTGGTGTACGGCTCGGCAAAGCAAGGCTGGATGGGGCACGACTGGAAAACGCCGACGGAGGATATCAATATCCTGCTGGAGGATATCGTGAAGTATATCCCCGAACCCCATGTAGAGGAAGGCTCCACGCAACTGCTGGTCACTTCGCTCGACTATTCCAATTTTATCGGTCGTATCGCTATCGGGCGCCTGCACCGCGGCACGCTGCGCTCGGGTACGCAGGTCGCGCTGGTTAAAAAAGACGGCGCCGCGCAAAAACACCGCATCAAACAATTGTTCGTATTCGAAGGTATGGGGCGCCGTGAAGTAAGCGAGGTGGAAGCCGGCGATATCTGTGCCGTGGTCGGTTTGGAAGGTTTTGAAATCGGCGACACCATCGCGGACGCCGAAAACCCGCAGGCACTCCCCACCATCGCAGTAGATGAGCCGACGATGAGTATGCTGTTCACCATCAACGATTCGCCTTTCTTCGGTAAGGAAGGCAAATTTGTCACCAGCCGCCACGTGCGCGAACGCCTGGAAAAAGAACTCGAAAAAAATCTCGCCATGCGCATGCAGGATACGAATTCCGCCGACTCCTTTATGGTGTTCGGCCGGGGCGTCCTGCACCTCAGCGTCCTGATCGAAACAATGCGCCGCGAAGGATACGAACTCCAAATCGGCCAGCCCCGGGTAATCGTCAAAGAAATTGACGGGGTAAAAAATGAACCGATCGAAGAACTGACGATAGACGTGCCAGAGGTGAGCAGCGGCAAATGTATCGAACTGGCCACCCGCCGCAAAGGCGTCATGAAAAGCATGGAACAAAAAGGCGATCGCTTTATCCTGCGCTTCGAAATCCCCTCCCGCGGCATCATCGGCCTCCGCAGCAATGTACTCACCGCAACCCAGGGCGAAGCCATTATGACCCACCGGTTTATCGGGTATGAACCCTGGAAAGGCGATATTTCCGGCCGCCAAAACGGCTCGCTGATCGTGATGGAAACGGGTACCGCCATCGCGTATTCGCTCGATAACCTCCAGGATCGCGGATTCTTCTTTATCGAACCCGGCGAAGAAGTGTACGAAGGCCAGGTGATCGGTGAAAATAACCGCCCCTCCGACCTCGTGGTGAATGTCACCAAAACAAAGAAACTAACCAACATGCGCGCCTCCGGCTCCGATGACAAAGTGGCGCTGGCGCCGCCGCGCCGCTTCACCCTGGAAGAAGCGCTGGAGTATATCCAGGAAGATGAATACGTGGAAGTGACGCCGAAAAGCATCCGCCTGCGGAAAATCTACCTCAAAGACTTCGAGCGCAAAAAAGCTCAGAAGGAAGTCGCTATGGCGTAAATACTGGTCGGGATTTTTTGCCGAGAACGAAAAGTGCGCACGCTCCGGCTCGGCGAAAAATTCCCAATCTGTAGCAAACAATTCGTGCAACTACTTAGCTGGTCGCGTCTGAGCGAAAAGAGGATCCATTTTTCGCCAGACGAAGTGATTTTTTTTGACCGTAGCAGCGCTACGGTCAAAAAAAATCGCGAAGTATGGCGGAAAATGGGACTTTGGGGACCAGACGGCGAGCCGGCTAAGCAGTTACCAATTAATAAAATTTTTTTTTGGGTTGCGTGTTAGCAGAGAAATTATATTTTTGCAGCCATTTTTAACGCTTCCCCGATTTGGGCGCAGGGAACCGCGCGCCCGTCGCGCGGAAACGACTTCAGCACACTATGCGAACGAAACTGTCTCAGTTTAATTACAATCTCCCCAAAGAGCAGATCGCGCTCTATCCCGCCGAGGAGCGCGACCAAAGCCGGCTTATGGTCGTGCACCGCAATTCGGGTAAAATAGAACACAAGATATTCAAAGATATCCTGGGCTATTTCGACGACGGCGATGTCATGGTCTTTAATAATACCAAAGTCTTTCCGGCTCGCCTCTACGGCCAGAAGGAAAAAACCGGCGCCAAAATCGAGGTGTTCCTACTGCGCGAACTCAACCACGATGCCCGCCTCTGGGACGTGCTTGTAGATCCGGCGCGCAAAATCCGCGTCGGCAACAAACTCTACTTCGAAGACGAAAACGGCAACGACGCGCTGGTCGCTGAAGTCGTGGATAATACCACTTCCCGCGGCCGAACCATCCGCTTTCTGTTCGACGGCCCGGAAGAAGATTTCCAAAGCGAACTGCGCCGGCTAGGCAATGTTCCGCTGCCCAAATACATCGAACGGCCGCCCGAACCACTGGATACGGAGCGCTACCAAACGCTGTTCGCCAAAGAAGTCGGCGCCGTCGCCGCACCCACCGCCGGCATGCACTTCAGCCGTGAATTGCTGAAACGACTCGAACTGAAAGGAATCAATTTCGCCGAAATTACCCTCCATATTGGGCTGGGCACTTTCCGTACTATTGACGTAGAAGACCTGTCGAAGCACAAAATGGAGGCGGAGTATTTCCGAATCCCGCAGCGAACCGCTGAGGTTGTCAACGAAGGCAAATTGCATCAAAAACGAATCTGCGCAATCGGAACGACCTCCATGCGGGCCGTCGAAACGGCTGTTTCCGCCGAATCCCTGCTCAAACCGGTGGAAGGGTGGACCAACAAGTTCATCTACCCGCCGTATGATTTCAGTATCGCCGACTCCATGGTGACGAATTTCCACCTGCCCAAATCCAGCCTGTTGATTATGGTATGCGCTTTCGGCGGATTCGAACTGGTCATGGAAGCCTACAACGCCGCCGTGAAAGAAAAATACCGGTTCTTTAGCTACGGTGATGCCATGCTGATTCTGTAGTAAACGGATTCCCGCCGCTAATCTCGAAAATGCCGGAATGAAAAATCAAAAACGCCCCGCTAATCCGCTTTATCCGCGCGCCGCGCACCCTATTTTATTCAGTAAACCTAATTTTTAAAATATGTACTGGACGCTCGAACTGGCCTCACATCTGGAAGAAGCACCCTGGCCCGCTACAAAAGAGGAACTGATAGACTATGCCATCCGCTCCGGCGCGCCCGCACAAGTCATTGACAACCTCGAAGAGCTGGAGGAAGACAACGAAATCTATGAAGGTATTGAGGATATCTGGCCGGATTATCCGCGGCATGAAGACTTTTTCTTCAACGAGGATGAGTACTGACGGATACTGATTCAAGACCCGCGCCCTTGGCGCCACCGGGAGCCGCTCCATATTGGAACGGCTCCCGTTTTTTTTATGTCGAAAACACATTTTTCCGATTTTAACTTAAAATAAAATGATTTAATATTAACATTATCAATCTTTTAAATAAAATTTTTAAAAAAAATACAACGGATTAACGCCAAAAAATGTACGCAAAAAAATAAGGGTCTGTCCATACTTTTGTATTGTGAAATGATGCTTCTGCTGCATTTTCATCGTCGGGGTTCTATCTCCTTTCATTACACAACTACTACGCAACCTACAAGATTCAACCCATGGACGCAAAGGATAAGATTCGGTTTTTGGGTCAGTTTCCAATGCTGGCTTCGCTACATCCGGACGCGCAGGTACAGATCGCTGCCTGCGCGCTACACCGTCGTATTCCGAAACTTCAGTTTATTTATATGCCGGACGATCCCTCCGATCATATTTATTTCCTGTTGCGCGGTAAAGTGAAGACGGGCGCTTTTTCTGCAGACGGTCGGGAGGTCATCAAAGAACTCGTACAACCGCTGGCGATTTTTGGCGATCTGGCGCTGGCAGGTGAAACGGTGCGCGTTGACTTTGCCCGGGCGATGCACGAAGAGGCGGAGGTTTTGTGCCTTTCGATCCGGGATTTTCAGGTACTGATGCAGCAAAACCAGCAGCTCCTCTTCGCCTGCATGGCGCACTTGAACGCGCGGCTTCGACGTGCGGAAGACCGCCTGGCCTCGCTGGTAATGAAGGACGCGCGCGAGCGCATTATCGAATTTTTAGTGGAAACTGCCGGCAAAGAGGGGCGTCGTGTCGGATTGGAAACGCTTGTCAAACACCAGCTCACCCAACAGGATATCGCCAATTTGACCGGTACCAGCAGACAGACGGTCACTTCCGTGTTGAACGACCTGCGCAAGTCGAACCTGATCTATTTTAGCCGAAATAGTATTTTGATTCGAAATATTGAACAACTGGTGTGAAAAGTATTTCGCCGCCTCCGGCGGCGAAATAAAATAATGTTTTGTTGCCTGTTTTTTTGATTTTTTCTAAAAAAATCAAAAAAACAGGCAACAAAACAAAATATTTTTTTGCTTAACGGGACTTTCCCGGACTTATGATACACCCTATAATATTATGATTTTTCAGACTGTGAAGGCGCTCTTTTCTAACCCCTTATTCGTCTTTACGGGCAATAGGATAATGTACCCCTTCCTCTGCTACATACGATTCTGGAAATATCGCGCGGGCCTCTGCTAAGTGTTCGTTTAAGTTGGTATATCGGCTGGAAAAATGCCCCAGGAGCAGTTTTTTTACGCCCGCCTGCCGAGCCACTTCGGCGGCTTGTGCGGCGGTCGCGTGTAGGGTAAGCGCGGCTTCGGCCGATTGCGCGCCCAGAAAAGTTGCTTCGTGGTACAGCAAATCTACCCCTTGTACGGCGGCGATCACGCGTTCGGAAAACGCAGTGTCGCTGCAAAAAGCGTACGTGCGCGGCGGATTGGGCGGGCGGGTTAGTTCGCTGTTTGGCACGCGGGCTCCACTGGGTAATTCCAGATCGGCGCCCGCGAGCAAGCCCGGTATTTGGGTGTAATGGATTCCATACGCCTCGATTTGATCTTTGCGCATCCTCCGGCGACCTGATTTTTCGCGAAACAACCAGCCGGTGCAAGGCCCGCGGTGGCGAAGCGGGATCGTCCAGACTTCCAAGGTCTGATTTTCAAAGACACACTGCGACTGCTCCGGATCCACTTCGTGAAAAATAATCGGGAACGGCGGCTGTACCCCGCAGGCGCGGAAGCTTGCGCCAACCAGATCGGAAAGTCCGGGTGGAGAGAAGAGGTGCATTGCCTCTTGCCGGCGCCGCATGCAGAACGAGGTAAGCAGGCCGACCAGCCCAAATACATGGTCGCCGTGCAGATGGCTGATGAAAATTTGCGCCAGGTTGTCATATCGGACCCGATGGCGATACAGTTGGTGCTGCGTGCCTTCCCCGCAGTCTATCAGGAAGCGGTATTTCCCCACTTTCAACAGTTGCGCCGTAAATTGCCGACCCTGAAATGGGCCGCCCGATCCGTTACCAAGAATGCAAATTTCCATATTTCCAAATAGCGTCCGCCCTCAGACGGTTTCTCAGGGTAGTACCACGATATTTCTCCGTCGCGCGATTCCATTTAACGCCTCCTTCATTTTCATTTGCACCCGGAGGAGTCGGGCGGCCTCTTCGTCATTTCCGGCGGCAAAGGCTGTTTTAATGCGTTCCGGATTGATTTTTTCGCACATTTTTCGGAGTTTTCGGAGTTTAAACATATCCACGGCGTACTCCATGTCTTTGCTGAAATTCTGTTCCGGCATCGGTTGGTTTTGGAGCGGAAAGTTGAATTTCTCTTCCCAGTTGTGGGAGTACGTCCAAGGTTCCGTGAGTAAATTGACGGCCAGGTCGCGCACTGCCGGGTCTGCATGGTTCAGAAAGATCGACGGGTGGAGGGGCTGCGCTGCTTCCAGCAGTTGGAGGCATTCCCGGGCGATTTTTCCGTAGAGCGGGTGGTCGAAATTATCGAGCGTATCGGCTATTTCGGAGAGGGTGAACAAGGCGACGGTGGTATCGCCCAGGGATTCGTGGCCGAATTGGATCAGCAGGCGGGCGATACCGCGTTCCTGTACCTCGTCGCCGCGGGCCGGCCCCTTTTCGCGGGTGGCGTGCAGTTCGGCGGTGGCATCGGCGGATTCTCGGGTTGGATTCGGCGTCGATTCCGGGAAAGCGCCCTCGGAGGCCGGATATTGCTGATTGGGGCGGTTTGCTGCGGTATTTTCGACCTCTTTTTTCAGTCGGCGGGCGATGAGTTTGTTGCACTCGTCCACCAGGGCTGATTCCGACACGCCGAGTTGGCCTCCGCATTCCCGCAGGTACAGATTTCGTTTAATGGGATCCGGGATGCCGGCGATGCTGCCCACGATATCCTTAATCAGCGCTGCTTTTTTGATTGGATCGCCCTGCGTATCGGCGAGCAACAAATTGGTTTTAAACAGAATAAAATCTTTGGCTTCGCGGGCGAGGTATTCCCGGAAGGCTTCCGGGCCGATGCGCTGCACGTACGAATCGGGGTCTTCGCCTTCGGGCAGCAGCACGATTTTCACATTCAGGTCCTGTTCGAGCGCTAGATCCAGGCCGCGCAGCGCGGCTTTTACGCCGGCCGGATCGCCGTCGTACAGAATTTTCAGGTTGCTTGCGTTTCTTTTGATCAGTTGCAGTTGCCCTTCGGTGAGCGAGGTGCCGCTGCTGGCCACCACATTTTCGATACCGGCCTGGTGGAGCGAGATCACGTCCATGTAACCCTCTACGAGGATACACTCATCGAGTTGGCGGATGGCTTTTTTTGCTTGGAACGCGCCGTAGAGCGTCTTATTTTTTACATAAATGGCGGTTTCCGGGGAGTTGATATATTTGGGGATCGTTTTGTCGCCCGACATCGTCCGGCCGGCAAAAGCCGCCACTTTTCCGGAGAGACTGTGGATTGCGAACATCACGCGCGCGCGGAAGAAATCCCGCGTGCCATCTTGGCTACACAGGCCCAGTTGTTTGAGCAGATCCAGCGCATAGCCCTCCTTTTGGGCGTGGCGCAGCAGCAGGTCGCGTGCATCGGGCGCATAGCCCAAGCCGAAATTGCGGATGGTTTCTTCGCGCAGGCCGCGTTTGCGGAAATAAGCGAGGGCGACCGATTTCCCTTCGTCGGTGTCGAAGAGTTGTTCCTGGAAGTGCCGCAGCGCAAAGTCGTTGACGATATACAGCGAATCTGCGTGCTGCTGTTCCGCGACTTGCTCCGGTGTGCGCTGTATTTCTTGTATTTCGATGTGGTATTTGCGGGCCAGCCATCGCAGCGCCTCCGGGTAGGTGAAGCGTTCGTGCTCCATCAGGAACGTGACGGCATCGCCGCCTTTGCCGCATCCGAAGCACTTAAAGATATTGCGCGCCGGGTTGACATTGAAGGAAGGCGTTCTTTCTCCATGAAACGGGCACAGGCCGATCAGATTGACCCCGCGTTTGCGCAGGGTGATAAAATCTTCGATCACCTCCTCAACTCGGACGGCCTCGAGGATTTCCTGTACCGTTTTTGGTGGTATCATGCGCCTATATTGATAGTGCCCCTCCGCGCCTGTTTATCCTTCGAAGTGGAACGACAGCGTAAAGGCTCTTGATTTGACTTTCTCCAGCACCGTACTTTGCAACAGGCGGTCGTTGTACAGCAGGGCATTGTTGATGCCTTGAGAAATTTTGAATTCGGGGGAAAAAATAAAGTATGGAAAAAAGAACTGAATCCCCGCCCCGTATTCCAATTGGAAATCGGTCGGCGCGATTTTCACCAGACCGGCGGCTTGTCGCGTGCGGGAATCGCTGGCCACGTCAAATACATACTTTACGCCGCCAATTAGGAAGATGCGAAAATCGTGATACGGCGCGGATTTATAGCGCACTTGAAACGGCATTTCCACCAGCACGGATTCGATTCGGCGGGTGACCGATTTGGTGCTTTCTCCGGGCGGCGCGTAGCGGATATTGCGTTCGGCGAAAGACAGCGTCGGCAGAAACCGGAGGTCGAAATAATCGCCGAGTTTCAGGTTGGATACAATTCCGAGGTTAAACCCCGGGCCTCTAACCCCTTCCGCGCGGCTGAAGGAGTCGTTCAGGATAAAATCCCGCGCGTGGTTGATCCGGAAGTCGCTTTGATTGTATCCGAGCGTGATGCCGAAGTAGTACTGCTTGGATTGAAAGTCCAGGTAGTTGTAATTGCCCTGATTGTGTTGTGCGCGGAGCGACCCGGCGCACGACAGGAACAGGAAACAGAGCAGGAGCGCCGGCGTCAGGCGGCGCGTACTCAGGGTTTTTGAGCCGTATAAATGGAGCAAATGCCCAGGGTGAGTCGTCTGCATGTCGGATGTAAGTAGCCGGTTTTTGTTAAGAGATGGAGAAATTGATCGCCGTCCGGGAAGGCCTGCACGCTTTCAAAAAGATAAGCGTAAGCGCGGGTATCCCGACTTGTTAAACGTCCGATCAACGGTAAAACGTATTTGAAGTAGGTATTATAAAGTTGTTTAAATGGGAAAACGCGCGGACGGGAAAATTCGAGAATCACGACCGTCCCGCCGGGGCGCAACACGCGCAGCATTTCCGAGAGGCCTTTTTCGAGGTGTTCAAAATTTCGGACGCCGAAGGCCACCGTCACGGCGTCGAAACTTCCATCCTCGAAGCGCAGCGCTTCGCTATCGCCGGTTTCCAGTGTGATGATCGCTTCCAGGCCTTCGTTTTTTATTTTCATGCGGCCGAAGTCCAGCATTTGGTTGGCGATATCAATCCCGGTGATGTGTTCCGGGCGCAGCATTTTAGCGGCCAGCATGGCGACGTCTGCGGTGCCGGTGGCGACGTCCAGCAGGCGGCGCGGTTTTTTTTCTTTTAGCAGCGATAACGCGGTTTTGCGCCACCAGACGTCCACGCCGAGCGACAGCACACGATTTAGCAGGTCGTACCGCGGCGCGATGCGATCGAACATTTGCGTCACTTGCGCTTTTTTCCCTTCTTCGGTGAGATAGGGTGTCACTATTTTTTTATCGGTCATCATGTAAAAATGCGAAAGCAAAAGTATGGAAAAGCGCGATGTAATCTGCCATCACTTTCTCAGATCAATATTTTCCACTATTTCCAGCCCGTATCCGATGAATCCGGCGCGGGGGCGCGGATTATTGGTGAGTAGGTGGATTTTGGCGATACCGAGGTCGCGGAGGATTTGCGCGCCTACGCCGAAGTCTTTGTTGCCTGGACTGGAGTGCAGTTGAAATTTTTCCAGATCGCCTTCGTCGGACAGTTGTTTATACTGCTGCAATTTGGCGAGCAGGTTGCTTTTATCGCTTTGTCGGAGGTACACGAATGCGCCGCGGCCTGCCGCTGCAATTTGGCTGAGTGCGCTGGCCACCTGTGCGCTGCTGTCATCGAGCAGGGTGCCGAGGATATCGCCGGTTTCCGTGGAGGAATGCACGCGCACGAGGACGGGGTCATTTTCGGTCCATTCGCCTTTTCGGAGCGCGAGGTGGCAGTCGCCACTGCTGATATCCGTGTAGGCGACGGCCTCGAATTCGCCGTAAATCGTTTGCATTTTTGTGGAAAATTCGCGGCGCACGAGGCGTTCATGGCGCATGCGATAGGCGACCAGGTCATCTATGGCGATAATTTTTAAATCCAATTGTTGGGCGAGTTCCAGCAACTGGGGGAGGCGGGCCATTGAGCCGTCTTCATTCAGGATTTCCACGAGGACGCCAGCGGGGTAAAAACCGGCCATAACGGCCAGATCAACGGCGGCTTCCGTGTGTCCGGTTCGGCGCAGCACGCCGCCCGATTTGGCGCGCAAGGGGAATATATGGCCTGGGCGGGCAAAATCGGAGGGTTTTGCGAGGGGATTGGTGAGCCAGCGGATACCGGTTGCGCGGTCGTAGGCGCTGATACCGGTGGTGCAGCCGTGGCCGATGAGGTCAATGGACACGGTGAAAGCAGTTTCGTGGAGGGCTGTATTGGCGCTGACCATGAGGTTGAGCCCCAACTCGTCCGCGCGTTTTTCTTCGATGGGCGTGCAGATAAGTCCGCGCCCGCGCGCGGCCATGAAGTTAATAATTTCCGGCGTGACCGTTTCGGCGGCGCAGATAAAATCGCCCTCGTTTTCGCGGTTTTCATCATCTACGACGATGATTACTTTTCCGGCGCGCAGGTCGGCAATAGCGGATTCAATCGTATCTAACGGACTCAATCGTGTGGATTTTTATGTGATAAAAATAAGAATGATTAATATCGTTCGGTGCGTTCCCAGACATTATCCCGAACACCCCGGCGCCATTTTACAAAACCGGCAATCAGGGCGGCGTTCATAGCGAGGAAATAGGCGAGGTGTTTCAGGACAGGCAGTTGGATCCGGAGGCTTTGCGCCAAACGGTCCAGCAACGGTACGCCGAACAGCGCGAAACTAAACAACCAAAACACGACTTGGAAAAATTGGTTTTGAAAAGCCAGCCAGGCGCAGGAAAGCCACGCGGCTGCGATAAAAAATCCGCCCAGCCAACGGAGTATTTTGTGCGAGATAAAAGCGAAGCCGAGGGCGCTGAACGGTCGGAAGACCCAGCGGCGGAACCGGGCCAAATTCTGAAAATTGCCCGCCGCGATGCGTTTTTTGCGCTTGAACTCATCGCGCATGCGGTGTGTGGCGCCTTCGTAACAAACCGCCTCGAGTTCGTTGATTGCGGCATATCCGCGTTCCAGCACACGGAAGACGAGATAGAAATCATCTACGAGCGAATTGGGCGGCACCGGTTCGAAGAGGTCGGATCGGAGGGCGTAGCAACCGCCGAAGGGGCCGATCATTTTGCCCCACAGCTTGCCTTCGGCGTGTTTGAGCAACACTTCGCCGCTCAGGTATTGCGCTTCGCTGCGGCTGATGCCCTCCCGGCGCAGTCCGGCGCCGCGCATGTGGGCGTCCACAACGCCGATTTGCGGATTTTTGAAATGTTGGATCAGGCGCCAGAGGGCGTCCGGCTCGGGCATGGCGCTGGCGTCTGTGAGCAGGAATACGTGCTCGATGCCGGCGGGGTAATCGGTCAGCGCGCGCGCCGCCAGTTCGTTGATTACCGGAGGTTTACCCCGGCGGACGGCGAAAGGGAAGAATTGGATGCGAGGGTCTTTTTGGGCGAAATCGGCGACGATGGCGTTGGTTTGGTCGGACGAGGCGTCTGAGCCGATATAAAAACGGATCAATGCTTCGGGGTAGCGCAAGGCGTGCAAGGCGCGCATTTTTTCCGCAATGACTTTTTCCTCGTTGTGGAGCGACATGAGCACCGTTACGCGGGGCAGGTTCGGGGCATTGGGCGCAAATTGAATCTGGTTGCCCGGTAGGTTGGCGGCGGCGAGCCGAACCAGGATAGGGTAGAGCACGTAGGTATGCAGCAGGGCTGCCACGCAAAGGGCAAGGAGGAGGTAGGCCGGTAGCGTCATGGGGGCAAAGATAAGGGATCAATCCCGCAGAATACGCGGGGGGAGCCCGCAGAATACGCAGAAAGCGCAGAATACGCAGTGGGGGAGCCCGCAGAATACGCGGAAAGCGCAGAATACGCGGAAGGCGCAGAAGATGCGGCGTTTAATTGTGGGGTAGGGGATTGAACGGCGGGCGGTTATTTTTGTTGAAAAGGGCGTATTAAAATAACGTAACTACTTAGCCGGTCGCGTCTGAGACAAAAAAGGATCCATTTTTTGCCAGACGAAGCGATTTTTTGCAGGCCGTAGCAGCGCTACGGTCAAAAAAAATTGCGAAGTATGGCGGAAAATGGGACTTTTTGGGCCAGACAGCGAGCTGGCTAAGTAGTTACAAAATAAGATCTATGGATAATTGGAATACACTGACGCCGGAGGAGGCTTATGTGATCGAACAGAAGGGTACGGAGCGCGCATTTACGGGGGAATATTGGAATCACAAGGGCGCGGGCCTCTATGTTTGTCGGCGCTGTAATACAGCGCTGTACCGTTCTGCCGACAAATTTGACTCGGGCTGCGGGTGGCCCTCTTTCGACGATGAAATTCCGGGAGCGGTGATCCGCAAACCGGATAACAGTTTCGGCATGCGCCGGGTGGAAATTGTATGCGCTGCGTGCAAGGGTCACCTGGGGCATATATTTGAGGGGGAGCGCATGACGCCGAAAAACGTCCGGCACTGCGTGAACTCCCTTTCGCTGCGGTTTATCGCAGAAAACGACTAATCAAACGATTTTTGCGATTGCCGTTACTGCTCGATCCACCTCCTCGCGGGTATTGTAGTGTGAAAAAGAGAAACGAATCACCTTGCGGTCGGTCGGCACACCGATAGCCTCCAGTACGTGGCTTCCTTTTTCTGCACCGCTGGAGCAGGCGCTGCCGCCCGATGCGCTGACGCCGGCGATATCGAGGTTGAGCAGCAGCAATTCGTTTTTGGGAGAAGGTGGGAAAGACACGCTCAGGACGGTATAGAGCGCCGCGCCGTCGAAATCGCCGCAAAATTCTACGCCGGGGATGGCGTCCCGGAGTTGTTGGATCATGCGGGCGCGCAGGTCTTCGATATGCGCCCGATGCGCGTCCATTTTTTCGCAAGCCGACTCGAGGGCTTTGGCCATTCCGACGATGCCGTAAATGTTCTCGGTGCCGCCGCGCATATTGCGCTCTTGCGAGCCGCCGTCAATGAAGGGTTTAATTTTTACTTCGGGATGGATGTATAGAAATCCGACGCCTTTAGGACCGTGAAACTTGTGTGCGGCGCCGGACAGGAAATGCACGGTCGTTTTTTGCAGGTCAATCGGAAAATGCCCTATGGTTTGCACGGTATCGGAATGAAGCAAAACGCCGTGATCGGCGCAGCGCGCAGACACCCTGTTGAGGTCCGTGAGCGTGCCGATTTCATTATTGGCGTGCATCAGGGACACCAGGGTGCGCTTGTCCGGATCTGTTTGCAAGGCATTGTCGAGCGCATGCAAGTCCACGCGACCGCGTGCATCCACAGGCAGCCAGACGATTTCCACGTTGTCGGTGTGAGCCACGGTTTCCAGGGCATGGAGTCCGCAGTGGTGTTCGGTCGGGCTGCTGATGATGCGGCGCACCCCTAGGTCGCGCACGGCGCATTTGATGGCCGTGTTGTTGCTTTCCGTGCCGCCGGAAGTAAAAAATACCTCCGCCGTGCCGGCGCCGATACAGCGCGCCACGGTTTTGCGTGCGGCCTCAATAGCGGCGCGGGCGGCGCGTCCCTCCGCATGGATGCTGGACGGGTTGCCGTACTGTTCGCGCAGGACGTGGAGCATAGTCTCGATCACTTCTTCGCTGATGGGGGTCGTTGCGGCATTGTCGAAATAAATACGTGGGTTGGCCATGGCAGAAAAATTAGGCAGATTAGGAAGAAGTCAGTTTGCGTAGGGTGTCCAGCATTTGGCGGCGCGCTTCTTTTTTTCGGTACTGTTCCGGTTCGGCGGCGCGTTCGCGGCAATCTGCGATGGGGCAGCGTTCGCAGGTAACATTTACGATTGCGCGGGGGATTTCGGGGTCGTTCCAGAATCGGATCATCCGTTTGGTGTGTTCGTCGAGCAGGATACCGATGGAGATACTCACGTTGCGGTTGGGGTTCGGGTAACCGTATTTGGCGACGGAGAGGCAGAGATATTCCTGATCCGAGTCCATAAATCGGGCGCGCTGCACGCCGGCACGTAGTTCGCCCTGTCGGTTGCTGCTTTCAAGGTCGCGCAGCAGCGCCAGCGAGATCCAGCGCCGGCAGTAGTGCTCGTTCAAGGCGGCGGCGTTCGGTTCGTGTCGTCTGTTGAGGTGGAGTTCTTTGTCAATTTCGAACTGGTCTCGACTTACGTCGTGGACAAAGCGGACGAAAAACATTTTCGACAGGCCGAATTCCTGGGAGAGCAGATTAAAGCGTTGAAACAACACTTCCGGACTGGCCTGGTACTTGGCGATCAGGTGTAGCAGTCGCTGGTTATTCCAGGTCATTTGATTGAACAAAGCCCCTATGTCGCGCACAAAAGCGTGTCTGTTGATCAGCACTGCTACGGAGAAATAAGTTGCCAGATAATTATTGAGCGCCTCCTCGAAGGTATTTACGCGCAGGACGCCGGCGCACAGCGGTCGCTCGCGCAATTGCAATACGTTGAATCCCAGTTCTTTAGCCAGATAAAATGCGCGCTGTCGCTCGTTGAGTTGCGGATTGAGCAGCAGTCTTCGGCGTTTTGGCACAAAGACCGTGCGCAGGTTTTGCAGTTCCGGGTATTTTTCCGGATCCAGCGATTCCAGGCGATACGCGAAATTTTTTATAAGCAGATCGGCCAGCGGTTGCGCTGCTACGCCGCCATTATCCGGCAGGTGGTGGGTTCGCACGAATTCTTCGGCGGCATTTTCCACCTCTTCGAAATAATTCATGCGGAGTTCCTGGTAGGCGCGCAGGGCGGAGAAGAAGAAGTGCTCGTCGCGCAGCGCATAATTTCTGGCGATTTCCAGCAGCGCGGAGATAAAGGCATTGACGCGGTCGGGGGCGCGGGCGATGATTTCCACGACCTGTTGGAGTTCAATCCCGAAGAGTTCCAGCGGCAGTTCGTTCAGAAAATTGCTTTGGAGCAGCTGACCCAGTGGCGCCAGTTGCTTGGTGAGTTCCGGCGAGGTCAGAAAGTCCGGCGTGACGTCCAGTGCCGCGGCCAGTTTTCTCAGGTTTGCCGGCTGCGGATATTTTTTCCCTTTTTCGATCTCGTTGAGGTAGGAGGTCGAGATCCCGGTTTGCCGGCTGAGTTCGTCAAAGTTCCAACCTTTTTCCTGCCGAAATTGCCGTACTTTCAGACCAAGGGTGATGCGTAGAAGTTGCGCTTTGGCCATAATGGCGGCAAAAGTAAAAAGTATTCATTTCTTAAACACAAATTTTTGGGTCAGACAGCGATCCGACTAAGTAGTTATAGGTAGGGATTGCGTATTTTTGCCGATCACTTACTATTTCAAACGTATAAGCATGCGTCAACCTATTGTCGCCGGAAACTGGAAAATGAACCTGAGCCTAGAGCAGGGGCTTGAGCTGGTTCATTCGGTAGTAGAAAAAATCGGAACGCCGAATGCTCGGGTCATTTTTGCCCCGCCGTTTCCGTACATACAGGCAGTCGCCGGTTTGGTCGGTGACAGAGAAAATATTTTTGTTGCGGCGCAGAACTGCCACCAGGAGGAAAAGGGCGCCTTCACCGGCGAAGTTTCGGCCGACATGCTGCGTTCGGTCGGCGCCGCCTACGTGCTGATCGGGCATTCGGAGCGGCGGCAGTATTTCAATGAGACGAACGAATTGCTGGCCGCGAAGGTTCGGCACGCATTGTCGAGGGGATTGCAGCCTATTTTTTGTTGCGGCGAGCCGCTGGTGATCCGGGAGCAGGGGAATCACATTCCGTATGTGGCCGGTCAACTGGACGCCGGGCTTTTTGAGCTCCCGGAGGCGGATTTTCGGCGGGTCATCATTGCGTACGAGCCGATTTGGGCCATTGGCACCGGGCGCACCGCGGGCAGCGATCAGGCGCAGGAGATGCATGCAGCGATCCGAAAGTTAGTTGCCGATCGGTACGGCGCGGCGGTTGCAGCAGATACCGCAATCCTATACGGCGGATCGTGCAACGCGCAAAACGCCGCCGAGTTGTTTGGGATGCCCGATGTGGACGGCGGGCTGATCGGCGGTGCTTCGTTGAAAGCGGAGGATTTTGCCGCGATTGTAGGCGCTTGTTGATCAGTATCTGAAATTCAGGGGTTTGGTGAGCGGATCCACATTCATCGAATCCACGGTGGCGGTTGTCATGCGGATATCCGTGCGCACCAATGTGTTTTTCGCCGTCACGATTCCGAAGCCGGCGCCGGCCGGTTGCAGGTTGGTG
Source organism: Saprospiraceae bacterium (assembly GCA_032115775.1). GTDB lineage: Bacteria > Bacteroidota > Bacteroidia > Chitinophagales > Saprospiraceae > M3007. Next base: position 26,493 of record JAUMBL010000207.1, read on the forward strand.
AAGGTACTGATAATTTCAGCGCCGGTAATTCCTGCATTTGCCTGGGCGGTAATTTGATAGTCTTCGATTTCCTTTCCGCCGCCTTCGATAACGATCTCCACATTTTCAAAATACCGGAAGTGGCCGATATTCGCAGGTGGAATTTTTTCCGCTAAAAAGCGGAAAAACGCTTGTCCGGAGGCTGCGATTTTAGCGCGGTACAGGCCGGCGCCGACCGGCGCTTCTTCGCGTTTAGTATTGCCGACGAACCACTCGAGGGTTTCGCGTTTAACCAGGTTGCCATTGGCATCTTCTTCCCGATACCGAACCAGTAGATTTACATTAAATAGCACACCGTTGACGTCTGTGCGCCAGATAATATTTGTTGGCAGTTGACTCGAAAAACCGATTCTAACCGGAATCAGTTGCGGATTCGGTTCGGTTGGGATAAAATCCTTTGGAATAGCCGCTTCGGCGAATACGGGGCTGCTGCCGTCTTTGAATTCGAGGATGATGCGGTAGCTGGCGCCCGGTTCCAGGCCGCCGAACTGCGCGGGTTTAATCTTGTACAGCCAGTTGGGGCTCGTGGCAAAAACACCGGAGTCGCGGGTAATGCCCTCCAGCACGCCGTCCACCCGGCTGAGCAGGTACCGTTGTTGCGAACCGACTTTTTGGATATAAACGTCAATCGCATTGGGGGCGTAATAAATCGAATCGGGTTGTTGTGCGGCGACCAGGGCGCTGCTGTCCGGATCCAGGAAGGCTTTTTCCACCCGCACATAGTGCGCGGTGTCTTTGGGCGACAGCATAGCGTACATTACGGGGATGTTTTTCCAGGGTGCTGCGATATCAAATTCGTTGGAGCAGGAGGCCAGTAAGATGCCGAAAAGGGGTAATCCAAGCAGTAATTTTCTCATGATGTACATTTAAGCGCTGCAAAAGTAGCGCTTCCCGGCGAAGTTTGTGGAAAAAGTCTTGCTAATACAGGACATGCGCCGCTTTCAGGAAAAAAGATTTTTCGGTGAGTACGGGTTCTTTTTCAAGCGTCTCGACGAAGGCCTGCACGGCTTTTTTATCATTGGGATTCAGGCGCATCAGTTTTTCCGCATATCGGATGATGGTTAGGTAGTTGGTACGGTGATAGCCCAATATGCGTTTGCGGCGGATATAATTACGCATGGCATCCAGGTGCGATTGCAGGCTGTCGTGGGCGCCAATTTCGTAATAGGTTTTGAGCAAGAGCGTTTTGGCTGCGAGGTTGAGCAGCGGATCCCGATAATTTGCCTGCTGGAGCAGCTCCAGCACATAATCGTAGCGTTTGCTGGCGTATTCCAGGCGGGCGAGATTGAAGCTGAACGAACTTTCGCGGTATTTTTTCTCCAACCGGCGCCCGTATTCATTGATAAAACTGCGAACCCAATCCAACTCACCGACATGCAGTCCGGCGGCCACCACATTATGATAGGTAAAACGGGACAGCACCCCGTTTTCGAGCAGATAGTCCTGCGCCAACGCAGCTTTATATAGATCAAGCGCTGCTGCAAAATAATGTGCATCGCCGGCATTCAATTTGCGGATACAATAGTTAATTGCCAGGATATACAGCGAGTGCATTTCATCCGGGGGAAAGCAAGGCGCGTCCTCCGCCAGGGCTGTTTTAAAGTTATGGAAGTGCGCCTCCTCATCCGGGAAACGCAACATTTGGTAGCAGAACAGGTACAGGCGCAGAGCGGGTAGCATTTCGGCCTTCGCTTTTTTTTCTGCGCGGGCGATGAACTCTTCGTCCCAGTCGGGTTGCCAGTCAGCCGGATACACGATATTGTGCGCCGTGAGCAGGCAGATCAGGCGCAATTTCCAGCTGTAGTACCAAGTATCGGCGGCGGCGGCGGCATGTCGGAGCATACTGACTGCCGTTGGGTCTTGCGCATAGACCTGTTGGTGGGTTTCCCAATAGAGTTGAAATTGCAGTTGGTGAAACTCGCTGTGTCGAAGCGGCTGCGTCTGCAATGATTTATCCATTTCGCGCCGTTGTCGTTCAAAGTGTTCCTGGAGTCCGCGTTTCCGGAAAGCGATGGCGGTACTGAGTTGGTTCCGGAGCGGGTCGGCGCACATTTCTTTTACAGCCAGGTACTGTTCCAGCAGTCGGTTCAGGTAACTCATCAGTAGGCGCATCTTCTGTTCTTCATAGCGTGCGGCGGGCTGTAACTTGAGCCAGACGGCCTCTTTTGCGGGTGCCTGCTGTGCTGCGGCCAGGATGTCAAACAAGGCGCACAAATCCGCTCGTTGGTTGTAAAAGGGCGATTGCAAAAAGCGGCGCACATCGCGGATTTCCACCGGCGAAAAGGTGCGGATTAATTGATACAAGGCGCTTTTTTCCATAAAATTTCGCCGCTAAGGTAGTTTAAAGTCTTTTTTTGTTCAATATTTTTTTTATAAAAATTTGCAAAACAGTAAGTTGTTTATAAAAAAAATAAAAAAATGCTCAACAATGCGGAAAATTTGATTTTGGCGGACTCCCTATTCCGCCGGACTTTTGTCCTGTTGAATTTTATCACCGTCACCGGTTTATTCTTATCTTTTTTATCAAAAATTGAGTCCTATGTTCCCATTTGTTTATCGCAACGTCCTGCCTGGGTTGTTGCTTTTTATGCTTCACGGTTTGCAGGCCCAAAACTGCAACCCGGATGTCACGCCGCCCGTGGCAGTCTGTAAGGAGTTCTTGTCCGTTACGCTCGACGGTACAGGCCAGGATATTGTGCTGAGCGCCGATGTATTTGACGATGGTTCTTTTGATGCGTGCTGTCTGGATACGTTGTTGATCCAGCGGCAATTTGATGGCCCTTGCGACGGCGACGACCTCCCCGACGATTACACCGGCTCTATTGCCTTCTGTTGCACCGATGCAGGCAGTTCGTTGTTCGTTTTATTGAAGGCGCTGGATTGCAGCGGTAATTTTAATGAATGTATTACCCAGGTGGAGGTGCAGGATAAAATTAAGCCGTTTTGTTTGTCGCCGGCCAACGTTACGGTCACCTGCGATAATTTCGATCCGACTTTGGCAGCGTATGGTTTGGGAAGCGGGGTCGATAATTGTTGTTTAGATACGGTTATTACGACGATTTCCTATACGCAATTTGATACTCTCTGTACCAAGGGCGTAATTGCGCGCACTTTCCGAGCCTTGGATTGCAGTGCCAACACTGCCCAGTGTACCCAGCGGATCACGGTAGTGGCCAGTCAGGACTATTATATACGTTTCCCGGATGATATTACAACGGACGAGTGCAACAATGACCCGAATGGGTATGGGATTCCCGAGGTGTTCGGCGAAGATTGCGAGTTGATCGGGATGTCTTTTACGGATCAGATATTTACCAATGTGCCCGGCGCACTCTACCAGATTGAGCGCAGTTGGGTAATAATAAATTGGTGTACCTACAACCCGGTGGAGCCGGTGGTTACTGTACCCAATCCGACGCCCAACGCCATTGCGGATCATCCTTCCAATCTGCCGGGCCCGGTGGTATCCGCCCCGCTCACGCCGGCGCCCTGGGCTGCTACCGTGGTCAAGGTAAATCCCGACGATCCGGCGCCGACCGATTATTCGACCTTCTATTCAGCTGCTGCAAACGGCTATACATACCGCCAGATTATCCGGATCGGCGCCGGCAACCAAGCTACTGTGACGGGGAAGGTCTTTCTCGACAGCATGGAGAATTGTACCTACGATATCGGCGAGCGCGGATTTGCCGATTGGAAGGTGCGCATCACGGCATTTCCTTCCGGGGTCGCCTTTGAGGTAACGCCCGATGCTGCGGGCGATTATGCACAAGTCGTATGCGCCCAGGATACCGCAGTTGAAATCACCCTGGCTGCTCCGTTTAATTACGGGCAGAATTGTCCGACTACCTACACCGTATCGGTCGTCCCCGATCAGATCATTACGCAGGATGTGCCGGTTAAACTCGACGGCGATTGCCCCTTGCTGTATGTCGAAATGGCTACGCCGTTTCTCCGCCGCTGTTTTGCCAATAACTACTACGCGATCCAAACCTGTAACTTGAGTGCGGAAACAATTGAAAACGCTTACGCAGCGGTGACGCTGGATCCATATTTTGATTTCATCTCCGCTACCTTGCCGGCCACCAGTGTAGGTGGAAATACCTACACGGTGGAAATAGGCGACCTGGAACCGGGCGCGTGCGTCCAGTTCAATATTTTTTTCCTAGTTGATTGCGCTGCTCCACTGGGGGCGTCGCACTGCACGGAAGTGCAGGTCTTTCCGGATACGCTTTGCCCGGCGAACGCCAATTGGTCGGGCGCCGATGTGCGCGTCAGCGCCCGGTGCGATGGCGATAGTGTGCGCCTGCAAATCCGGAACCAAGGCGTGGGCGATATGCAAGAATCGTTGGAGTTCATTGTGGTAGAAGACGTTATCATGTACCAAAGTAATCAGTTCCAGCTAAACAGCGGCGATATGACCGAAATCGCCGTGCCGGCTACCGGCGCCACCTGGCGGCTGCAAGCCGAACAAGCGCCGTTTCACCCTTATGGCGGCCCGGAAGCCGTGGCTTTAGAGGGCTGCGGCGGGCTCAATACGACGGGTCTTGTGGAACAGATGCCGGTGAATAGTCGAAATCCCTTCATTGCCAACGATTGCCAGCGAAATATCGGCGCTTACGATCCGAACGACAAGCAGGTATTTCCCACCGGCTACGGCGCCGACCATTTGGTAGAGGCTGATACGGACTTGGACTATCTGATCCGTTTCCAGAATACCGGTACGGATACCGCCTTTACGGTGGTTATCCTCGATACGCTTTCGGCTTTATTGGATATTGCCGGCGTGCGACCCGGCCCGGCAAGCCATGTGTACGATTTTGCCGTTCTGGAAGGTAATGTACTGCGCTTTTCATTCAACAACATTATGCTACCCGATAGTAATGTGAATGAACCGGCCTCCAATGGGTTTGTGAAGTTCAGCGTCCCGCAGCAGCCCGGGCTCCCCGACGGCGCGCGCATTGAAAACCGTGCGGCCATCTATTTCGACTTCAACGAGCCGGTTATTACCAACACGACCTTCCTGACCATCGGTGATCACTTCATCCTGGTGGACGTAGATCCCGTACCGGGCGCGCTATCGTTGCGCGCGTATCCGAATCCGGCTCGGGACGCCGTCTTTTTCGATTTGCCCGTTCTCGGTGGCGATTTGATACTCTCCGATCAGTTCGGGCGCGCGGTGCGCGTGCGACCGCTCACCGAAACGCCCTGCCGATTGGCATGCGACGGCTTGGCGCCCGGTCTGTATTACTGGCGTGTCTCCGGAAACGGCGCAGGTAATTTTAGTGGCAAATTGGTGATAAAATAACGGTAACAACTTAGCCGGTCGCGTCTGAGACAAAAAAGGATCCATTTTTTGCCAGACGAAGCGATTTTTTGCAGGCCGTAGCAGCGCTGCGGTCAAAAAAAATTGCGAAGTATGGCGGAAAATGGGACTTTTGGGGTCAGACAGCGAGCCGGCTAAGTTGTTACAAATAACGAATATACAAAATTTGAGCCCTGCTTTTGATCGTAAAAACAATATCAAAAACAGGGCTCAAATACATACTTCAAGGGCTACATCTTACCGCACCCCGATAATCTCCACTTCCGCCCCGCTCAACATCGGATTGTACCAGCAGTCAATCCTTGCCGCCTTGTAGGCTTTGACCGCCGATTTGGCTTCCTCCACGGTGGTGAAACCTTTTACGATATAGCTCGCGCCCTGCGCCCCGTCCGGACATTTGGTGCCCGGATGCCAAAGCAGGTACAGACCCTCGATCGCCGGCGCTTTATCCACCGGTACTTCTTGGCAATATACGGCAAACTGCACGTAGTAGAGTTCGCCGACGGGGGTGAACAAATCATTCCCCTCCGGCCCCCAGCCGATTCGGACATTGCGTTCCGCGTTATGGCCGTGTATCTTGACGGTTGTCGCTGCTACAGGCGCCGGCGGCTCGAGGCCGTACATTGCGGGTCGTGCAGGCGCGGGTTTTACCGCCACCAGGCTGCCTGCGCGTACGCCCGGGTTGGTAGGCGGCGGGATATCAGGCGCTGCAAAATAATCCGGTGCAGGGTTGGCTGTTCCATGGGTTGGCATCCGCAGGTCTGCAGATGCAGCCGGGCCTTTGGCTGTGGTTTTTGGCGCGCCCGAACCGGGTTTTCCCTCCAGACGATTCACGGGTATTAGCAGGATGGCTTCTCCGGCGCTTGGCGGGGTGTAATACACAATCGGACGGATTGCGCCTCGGGCGGGCGCTGCGTACGCGCTTGGCGCGCCTTTGGGCGTCGTACTCCCGTCGGGTAATCCGCGTACTTTCGACAAAGCCGCCGTCCTGCGCGCGTCCGGATTCGTAGGCGGCGGGGCTTGGCTGATTAATGCGCCGGCCACGCACAGCGTTACCGGTACAAGGATCCATAATTTCATGATAGCGTGGTATTAAAATGAAGGTGATTAATTTTGGAGAAAAAGCAATTTTCGATAGTGCCAAAACCGCGCCAGAAACGCGCCAGGCGCCTATATTTATTGATTGCAGGGGAAAACAAATGCGTTTTTGTCGGCTATCCAACATTTCCGACTGCTGAAAAGCGCCGCATCGCCCGCGCGCGGCTCTTTTTGATAAAGTCGGACAAAAAGCGCATTAACATTGTGTACTTTAAGAACTTAACCGGACTTTTGGGGTTTAATAAGCGCTTATACGGTCGCTTTTGCGTTTCAAAACCAGGTTGTGTTGTCAGACGAAGCGGGAAGTAGGATTTGGATACCAGGCAGTGGTTGGCTACGCGTTCAAAAATCAAGACATTCTGTGTTTTACAACGAAAATTACCCGCGCGTAGCCGCTTTCGGCCGCTTTTCTCACGTGCACATTCGCATCTGCTTCCTACTCTCCGCGCTTTTTTTACCGCTGTGGTCGTTCGGCCTCCACATCATCGGCGGCGAGATGACCTACCGATTCGTTTCGGAAGTATCGCCCGGCGTACATCGCTATGAGTTTACGCTCGTCGTGTATCGCGATTGCGACAGCGGCGGCGGCAATCTGGACAACCCGGCGCGCATTGCGGTGTACCGCGGCAGCGCAAGCGGTGCGACCATCGTACCGCCCACGCGGAATATCAACCTGCAAAGTATCGAAACCGTAGCGCCTGTGATCCCGCCCTGCGCAGACGCCTCTGCCGTCAGCAACGCCTGCGTGCAGCGGGGTATTTACGTGTTTACGATTGATCTTCCGGTGCTTGCGAACGAGAGTTACTTCATCGTCTATCAGCGCTGCTGCCGCACGACGGACATTGCCAATATTCCCAATCCGGGCGCTTTGGGCGCCACCTATATGGTAGAGCTCAATCCGGCTGCCCAGAGCCTGCAAAATACGAGTCCGGTATTCACCAACTACCCCCCGACGTTCATCTGCGGCAACTTTCCGCTGAATTTCGATCACCGGGCCACTGATGCCGACGGTGATTCGCTCGTGTATGAATTTTGTCGCCTCATCAACGGTGGCGGGCAAAACGGCGGCGGCGGCGGCTGTAATACGCCGACGCCCAATCCTCCCTGCGGACCGCCGTTCACCTTGATTAATTTTTTGCCTGGCTACACGGCTGCCGAACCCATGGGCGGCGCGCCGGTCGTCCGGATTGATTCGCTCACCGGCTTTATGAGCGGAACGCCCAACCTGCTGGGGCAGTTTGTTGTGGGCGTTTGCGTAAAGGAATACCGCAACGGTCAGTTACTTAGCACCATCCTGCGGGATTTCCAGTTTAATGTGGTGGATTGCACGCCCACGGTGGTCGCCAATATCCAGGCGGAGGAAATTACCGGACCGCAGGTTTTCACCGTCAAACGCTGTGGCTCCCGGGCTGTCACGATCCTCAACCAGAGCCCGCAAACGCCCGATCTGGTCTCCTGGCAATGGGAGTTCGACCTTGGTAACGGGAATGTGTTCACCTCCAACGCCTGGAACGCCTCGTTGCTGCTGCCCGATTTCGGCGAATACACGGGTCGGTTGTATCTCAACCGCAACCTGAGCTGTGAGGATACCGCTTTTATCACCTTGCGCGCTTTTCCGGGCTCGACGGCTGATTTTGATTTTAGTTATGATATCTGCACAGAGACTCCGGTGCAGTTTTTCGACAGTTCGATGATCGGCGCTATCGACGGCCAGGCCGCGCGCCGCTGGATATTCGGCTCCCTGGGCGATACGCTGACGGAACAAAATCCGGCGTATCAGTTCCCCGCGTATGGCCTGTATCCGGTAAAACTGGTCGTCACAGACTCAGACGGGTGCACCTCGGAAAAATCCGCCGTAGTCAACTGGAGTCCAAAAGTTCCGCCGCAGGTGCCCCCATTGGCTAGACAAAAACGCTGTCTGCCGGATCCCGCCGTATTTCAGCTCGCCGATACGCTTAACCTGACCGGCTCAACCATTCGTTGGGATTTTGGCGACGGCAACTTTTCGAACGAGGTCAGTCCGCAACACGTATATGCCCAGGAGGGCTTCTATGATGTGGCGGTACGCATCGTCACGGCCTTCGACTGTGTTTCCGCCGATACCTTTCCGGTGGCGGTGCGCGCGTATGATCCGCCCAAAGCGGATTTCGATTTCAATCCCAAGACCAACATCACCAACTTGGACAATCTCGTGCAGTTTGAGAATTTGTCCAGTCCGGATGTTGCTACGTTCTTCTGGCAATTCGGCAGCGAGGGTTCTTCCTACGATCCTTCTCCGGCTTATGCGTTTCAGGATACCGGGCTGGCGGAGGTCAAATTAACGGTCTATAACGGCCACGGGTGCACCGACAGCACGGCTCGATACCTCGACGTGGCGCCGCTGCTCCGACTGTATATCCCGAACGCTTTTTCGCCGCAAAGCGACAGCGGACTGGAAAACAACGAGTTTGGCGTATTGGGTGTTATCCCGGGCTATGAGGACTTTCGCCTGAGTGTCTGGAGCCGTTGGGGCGAATTGGTATTCGACTCCGATAATGTCGCCGAGCATTGGAACGGCCGACACGGCAATACGGGCGGTTATTTGCCGCCGGGCGTGTATGTGTACGCGGTATCTGTGACTGGGCCGCGGGGCGTTCGCTATGTGTATGAGGGAACGGTGACGGTGTTTTAATGATTCGTAACTACTTAGCCGGCTCGCTGTCTGGCCCAAAAAGTCCCATTTTCCGCCATACTTCGCAATTTTTTTTGACCGTAGCGCTGCTACGGCCTGCAAAAAATCGCTTCGTCTGGCAAAAAACGGATCCTTTTTTGTCTCAGACGCGACCGGCTAAGTAGTTACAATAATTCAAGAGCCCTTTATTTGATATTGCCAGGCAATGTCAAATAAAGGGCTCTTCTATAAGATAATTTTCGGCGGCCGCAGTCGCCAAAAGTCTTTTGAAGCCTTTGCTAGGGGATCTGCTATACGCGGATATCAAAATTATTTTTCTCCGGTAGTTTCCGCGCTGGAAACAAGGAGTGCAACCTCGTTATTAAGCATTTCCACGAAGCCGCCGGTAATTTGGAAGATCGCCCGCTTGCCGTCGGCCTGAATAATCCGTACCTCGCCACGATCCAGCGCGGCAACGATGGGGGCGTGATTTTCCAACATTTCGAAAGCGCCGTTTATTCCGGGTACTTTCACGGATTTAACCGCGCCGGTGAAGATTTCGCGCTCGGGAGACAGAATGGTAAGATGCATGGGAACGGAATACAGTGTGGACGGTGTACGAAAAACAGAGGAAGGAAGTTCTGCGCGCGCTGCGCGCAGAACTTCCGGAGGCAAATTACATCGCCTCTTTGAGCATTTTCTTGCCTTTTTCGATGGCTTCATCAATCGTGCCGACCAGGTTGAAGGCGGCTTCCGGGTACTCGTCGAGTTCGCCGTCCATGATCATATTAAAGCCGCGGATCGTTTCGTCAATGGGAACGAGCACGCCTTTGAGGCCGGTGAATTGTTCGGCTACGTGGAAGGGCTGAGAGAGGAAGCGTTGTACACGGCGGGCGCGGGATACGACCAACTTGTCGTCGTCGGAGAGTTCCTCCATACCGAGGATAGCGATGATATCCTGCAATTCGTTATAGCGTTGCAGGATTACTTTCACGCGCTGTGCGCAGTTGTAGTGTTCGTCGCCGATGATTTTCGGATCCAGAATCCGGGAAGTGGAGTCGAGCGGATCCACGGCCGGGTAGATACCCAGGGAAGCGATTTTACGGCTCAATACCGTGGTGGCGTCGAGGTGGGCGAAGGTCGTTGCGGGCGCGGGGTCGGTCAAGTCATCCGCCGGCACGTAAACGGCTTGTACCGACGTGATCGAGCCGCGTTTGGTGGAGGTGATGCGTTCCTGCATGATCCCCATTTCCGTTGCGAGCGTGGGTTGGTATCCTACGGCGGAGGGCATCCGGCCGAGCAGTGCGGACACTTCGGAGCCGGCCTGTGTGAAGCGGAAGATATTGTCCACAAAGAACAGAATATCGCGGCCGCCTGCGGGGTCGCTCAGATCGCCGTCGCGGAAATATTCTGCGATGGTGAGGCCGGAGAGCGCCACGCGGGCGCGAGCGCCGGGCGGTTCGTTCATCTGGCCGAATACCAGCGTTGCCTGAGATTTAGCGAGTTCGGCGCGATCCACCTTGCTGAGATCCCAGCCGCCTGCTTCCATGGAGTGTTTGAAAGCCTCGCCATATTTAATAACGTTCGATTCGATCATTTCGCGGAGCAGGTCATTGCCTTCGCGTGTACGCTCGCCTACGCCTGCGAACACCGACATACCCTCGTAGGCTTTGGCGATATTGTTAATCAATTCCATGATCAATACCGTTTTACCTACCCCTGCGCCGCCGAAGAGGCCGATTTTACCGCCTTTTGCATAGGGCTCGATCAGATCAATTACCTTAATACCTGTATAAAGGATTTCGCGCTCCGTGGATAGATCCTCGTACGCCGGCGGGCGGCGGTGGATCACGTAGGCGTTTTTGCCTTTCTCGACCTCGCCGATACCGTCAATTGCCTGGCCTACCACATTGAAGAGGCGGCCGCGGATAGCGTCGCCGACCGGCATGGCGATCGGGGCGCCCGTGTCCGTCACCTGCGTGCCGCGCGTCAGGCCCTCCGTAGAGTCCATGGCGATCGTGCGCACGCTGTCTTCGCCGAGGTGGCGCTGCACTTCGAGCACGAGGCTGGAGCCGTCCGGACGCTTCAGTTCCAGCGCGCTCAAAATTTCAGGTAAGTGGCTGTCGGGACCACTGAAATCCACATCCACAACAGCGCCGATAATTTGCTTGATACGACCAGTATTAGCCATAAAATGATTTGATTTTGAACCCGGTATGCGCGTGAACAGTATAAAAGCTACCGGAAGCTATTTACTGCCTGTTTAAAAACGCCGCAAAAGTACGCACATTCCCGTTATTTTATCCTTTTGAATTAATTTTTTAAAAGACAAAATAAAATTTTGCAATATTATTTTATTTTTAAAAATAAAAACAAAATATTTTTACATTTTTTTTACATTTTAAAATCCAAAATTTTAATTTTTATTAAAAAAAACATTTTGACTGCCTTACGCGCCGGGGGGCCGCGGTACAAGATTTAGTTTTTCAATGTTTTTTATATGGAGGATAAACGCGATTTTTGCCCGCTGTTTTTTTATGAAAGCCTGCAGTAGCGTCTGATTTTCTTTTTTTTAGGCGCAAATCGAAACCGTATTATAAAAAAATCGTTTGAGATTTTTTCCGAACGATACTTAAAAAATACCTTATTGGCATGCGGATGAATCCGATTAAGTCCGGCACTTACTTTTTGCTGTTTTTGTTGCTTTTACCATTTTCGAATTACGCGCAGGACATGCTTCCGGAAGCGATAGAAACGGTACTCCCGGCGCGCAAGACCGGCGGCGCGGAGCTGACGGACGAGCTAATCCTCGAACGGCTGCTGCAATTGCCCAATACCTGTGTGGCGCCCCGCGTGACGGCGGTGGTGCGCAGTTACATTGAAACGTACGTCAACCGCCGCACGGACAAAGCCCGGATCATGCTGGGGCGGCGGCTTACCTATTTCCCGTTGTTTGAACAAAAGCTGAAGGAATACGGCGCGCCGACGGATTTGAAGTACCTGGCAGTCGTGGAATCCGCGCTCAACCCGCTGGCCGTCTCCCGCGTCGGCGCCACCGGCCTTTGGCAATTCATGCCCGCCACCGGTAAAGAATATGATTTGCTGCAAAATCCTACCCTGGACGAGCGCAGCGACGCGGTGAAAAGCACGGAGGCTGCCGCTAAATACCTGAAAGACCTGTATGATCTGTACGACGATTGGGCGCTGGCACTGGCCGCTTATAATTCCGGCCCCAACCGCGTGAACGCCGCCATTAAACGCGCGCACAGCCGTAATTTCTGGCAAATTCAGCGCTACCTGCCGGAAGAAACCCGCAACTATGTGCCTGCTTTCATCGCTGCGAGCTATATCTGCAACTACTTTGCGCTGCACGGACTGGAGCCGGAAATCCCCGAATTCGACGAACAACTCACCAGCTGGGTGCGGGTAAATGAGACCCTGACTTTTCAGGATATTTCCGAGGCGACCGGCCTGAGCCTGCAGGTCATCGAAAACCTGAATGCCGGCTATAAACGCGGGCTGATACCTGCCTCGGAACGCGGGCATTTTGTGCTCCTTCCGCAACGCGTGATGCCTGCTTTCGTCGGCTGGCTCAATAGCCGCGGCAGCGGCCGCACGTACGCGGCCGACGATAATATTCGGTATATCGGCGGCGACCTAGGCGATGGAAAATACGCGCACATCACAATTATCGCTACCCAGAGCGAACCGATTGACCGCCTGGCCGACCGCTACGGCTGCAACGGGGAGCACCTGAAAACCTGGAACCAACGCGCTGAATTACAGGTGGAAGCAGGCGAAAAACTGAAAATCTGGCGCCCGATCCGCGTGCTCAAACACGAACAAACACGCATCGAAGCCCCCCCCGCCGTTGCCACAACGACGACTACCCGAAAACAAACCAAACCGGAAGGCGCTGCCAAACCGGCTGCGCCGCCCCAACCGCAGTCGGTGTTTCATACCGTCCAACGCGCCGAAACACTCCGCGATATCGCCCGGAGCTACAACGTCAAAGAGTCGGAGATCCAGGCTTTGAATAAAATTGCGAACCTGAAAGTCGGTATGCGGCTTAAAATTAAGGCCTGAGATGCCGGTCGGCGGTTGCGCATATAGAATAATGTCACCCCTTCGGGGTTTTAACGTCAAAATGCCATCCAAGCAAGAATAATGTCACCCCTTCGGGGTTTTAACGTCAAAATGCCATCTAAAATAGAATAATGTCATCCCTTCGGGGTTTGGCCAACCAGTTACCTCTATTCTTGACACGCATAATAACCCGCTTCTAATTCATGATCCGCGCTTTTATTATCGAAGATGAACCCGAAGGCCTGCAAAATCTGCTCAACCTGCTGGACAAATACTGCCCGGAGGTGGAAGTAAAAACAACCGGCGGATCGATCGCCGATCTTAAAAAAATTGCCGGCGGCGACAAAGCGACGCAGTACGACGTCGCCTTTTTGGATATCAGCCTGCCAGACGGACTGGTTTTCAACGGACTGAAAAAAATGAGCGATATCCCGTTCGATATCGTTTTTGTCACGGCGTATGACAAATACGCCCTGACAGCCTTCGACTTCGCGGCCATTGATTACGTGCTCAAGCCAATCGAACCGGAAGACCTGCGCCGCGCCGTGAGCCGCATCCGAACCGGCGCGAAAAACAACGACACCAAGGAACGACTGGAAATTTTTGAACAAAACTACGCCGGCAGCGGCCCGAATGCCTTTGATAAAATCGGCGTCGCAGCACTCGAAGGTGTCCATTTCGTCCGCCTCGGCGATATCGTTCGCCTCGAAGCGGAGGATAATTACACGCATTTTCTCCTGAATAACCAACAGCGAATTACGGCCGCAAAAACCATCAAAGCCTACGAAGACGCGCTTGTGAAATTTAACTTTATTCGCGTACACAAAAAGCACATCGTCAATATGAACTATATGAAAACGTATATCAAAGGGGAAGGCGGCTATTTGATACTCGAAAACGGCGAAAGCATCGAGGTGTCTCGCCGTAAAAAGGCGACCTTGGCCTCGGCGATTTCTAAAATGTACGGGGAAGTATCCTGATAAACTGTCTATTACAATGAGTTTTTTTAAAAAATTTTTCAGCCGCGAAAAACAAGAGGATCTCGATAAGGGCCTGGAAAAAACCAAAGAAAGCTTCTTTGGCAAAATCGCCCGCGCCATTACCGGCAAAGAACGGGTGGACGAAGAGGTGCTCGACGAGCTGGAATCAGCCCTTATCGCCGCAGACGTCGGGCTGGATACGACGGTTAAAATCATCGAACGGATCGAAGCGCGCGTGGCCCGAGATAAGTACATGAACACGGACGAGCTCCACAATATTCTGCGCGACGAGATTGTCCAGATGCTCTCCGAAAACAAAACCGAAGATGTCGAAGATTACGAGATACCCGCCGGCAAACGCCCGTACGTCCTGCTTGTAATCGGCGTCAACGGCGTGGGGAAAACCACCACCATCGGCAAACTCGCCTGGCAATTCAAACAAAAAGGCTATAAGGTGGTGCTCGGCGCCGCCGATACGTTCCGCGCCGCCGCCGTAGATCAACTGGGCGTGTGGGCCGGGCGCGTCGGTTGCGAATTTTACAGCAAGGGAATGAATGCCGATCCCGCCGCCGTCGCTTTCGAAACGACTCAATTCGCCATCGAAAATCAATGCGATATCGCCATTATTGATACGGCCGGTCGCCTGCACAACAAAGCCAACCTCATGCAGGAACTCGGCAAAATCCACCGATCTATTGATAAAAGGCTTCCCGGCGCCCCGCACGATGTGCTGCTGATTCTCGACGCCTCTACCGGCCAAAACGCCTTGGAGCAAGCCAAGCACTTCACGTCCGTAGCCCCGATCACCGCCCTGGCGCTCACCAAGCTGGACGGCACAGCCAAGGGCGGCGTGGCCCTCGGTATTTCCGATCAGTTTAAAATTCCGATCAGATTCATCGGCGTCGGGGAAAAAATAGACCAGCTGCAGATTTTTAACAAACGTGCGTTCGTAGATACGCTGTTCGATAAGTAGGAAAACACCGGGATACAGATTTTAAACTACCTTTTTTAAGGTATTTTAAAATATTGTTAACAAATCATTATAGTATTACTACCATTGGCTCGATCTTTGCTGCGTTAAAGCAAATTATAATCATCATCATCATGAAAAGATTTTTTACCCTGTCGCATGTCTGGACAATTCTTGTCCTCCTACTCGCACCGGCGCTTTGGCAGTCCTGTACCAAGGACGCCGGCTCGGATGATTCGACTGAATCTGCATTTAATAAACGTTACGAGGCCCGCATCCCGCAGGAGTGGATGGAGCTGTCCTACGAAACGGTGAAAAGGGAAGGGCTGTTCGCCCTCGACGCTTCCCGTACGTATGCTTACGTGGCCATCACGCTCTACGAATCCATGGTACACGGCATGGAAAACGGCCGTTCGCTGACCGGTCAGTTGCAGGGCCTGAACTCCCTGCCGCGCCCGGAAGATGGTCTGGAATACGACTGGGGCGTGGTGGCTTGCCACGCGGCGCCTGAAGTGCTCAAGGCCATGATCCCCACGATGAACCTGACTTCGCAGCAGCATATCGAGACGCTTACCGGTACCCAGGAAGACCGCTTAGAGCGCAGCCTGTCCATTGATTACGATGTGATGCTCCGCTCCAAAGCGTTTGGCAAGGCGCTGGCGCAGGCAATTATTACCTGGGCAAATTCTGACAACCGCATCGGGATGGAAGCGTTGAGTTATACGCACCCCAGCCGGGTGGGTAACCCGCAGTTCTGGGATCCGGCAACGCTCAACCAGAATTTTATGATGCCATTCTGGTGGACGAGCCGGCCTTTCGTCATTTCTACCTATCGCCTTTGCGAACCGCCGCCGCCGTTGCCGTACAGTACCGACCCGTCGAGCCAGTACTACAAAGAGGTGAAGGAAGTGTACGACGCCTCTTTCAACCCGCAACTGGTGCAAATCGGCCGGTACTGGGCCAACAACCCGAGCCAATCCGGCTCGCCCGCCGGCTCCTGGCTCGGCATCTCGAATCAGCTGGTGGATCAGTACAACCTTGATATCACCACGACCCTGCGCATGTACGTGCTGCTGACTATCGGCACGCGCGATGCGTTCATTGCCGTTTGGTACACGAAGTATAAATATAACCTCCAGCGGCCGGTGACCTACATCCGCGAAGTGATCGGCGACGCGACCTGGAACTCGCCGGTTCCGACGCCGCCGTACCCGGATTATCTCTCCGGCACGTCTATCAACGCCGGCTCCTCCTCGGAGATGCTGACCCGCTTGTTCGGCTTCCGGCCCTTTGGCGACAGCCAGCACAGCGACAAGGGCTTCGGCACGCGTTATTTCGCATCGTTCAAAGAGGCCGGCATCGAAGCGTACAATTCGCGGGTGTACGGCGGGGTACACATGCGCCGCGCCTGTGCGCTCGGATTTGAATCCGGCGAGTGCATCGCGGATTATATCTGGAGCAATCTTCAATTTACCCGCTAAAAAACCAGATAATTGCAGCAAAAAGTGCCGAATATGCACAAGCATGCAATTATAATAAGTATAATTTTCCTGTCCTTGCCGGCCTGCGCGACCCTTCGCCAGAGCCGGCAAGGTCGTTTTATAACCCGCAGTATTGAACGCACTGCGGTCTTTGACCGCAGTTTCACGGGTTTTTACCTGGCCGAGGCCGAATCCGGCCGCACGCTTTGCGCCTTCAACGCCGACAAACTTTTTACCCCGGCCTCTAACGCCAAAATCCTGACGCTGGCCGTTTGTCTGGAGGTGCTGGGCGATTCGCTGCCGCGCTGGCGGTATCAGCCGGGCGATCCGGCGGTGTTTACCGGTACCGGCGATCCTACTACGCTGCACCCAGCCTTCGCCGCCTGGCAGGCGCTGCCGCCCGCGCTATCGGATACTGTGCGCGCCCGGCCGCAATTGCGTTCTCTGCCGGGCGCGGCGGAACTGCCCAGGATGCCCGCAGGTTGGATGTGGGACGATATGTCATACCCCTTCTCGGCGGAAATGAGCGCGCTGCCGCTGTATGGAAACACCCTCGAAGTCCGTTGGAACGGTCAATCCTGGGAAGCCCTGCCGGCGTTTTTCCAGTCGTATGTAAAAGAAATGCCCGCCGGCGGGCAGGCGATCAAAAGAAT
>JAUMBL010000208.1:0-7647 GCA_032115775.1 Saprospiraceae bacterium
GCGTTGAACTCGAGTTGGAGTTCGCCAATCGTCTTGGTGGAAGTGAGTTCTATTTTCATAGTTGTTGAATTGAAAAAATGAATTTTGATTTGGAAATTAGGATTGGGGGGTATTTTGAGATTGTTTAGCGCGCAATTTGCCATTGTGCTGAATTCGAAATCCGGAATTCGCATTCTGCCATTCCGTGCTGCCTATTCCAAAGAGTACGATCGTCAGGGCGCTCAGGGGCATTAAAATCGCGGCGACAACGGGTGAGAGCGTGCCGGTGACGGCGTAGCTCAGTCCGACCACATTGTACATGCCGGCGAGCAGATAGGCGCGGTTCACAGTGGTGACGCCCCATTTGGACAGATTGAAGAATTGGGGCAACTGTGCGAAGGCGTCGGCGTGGAGGATCGCGTCGCAGGCCGGCGTGAAATTGTTCGTGTTTTCCGTGACCACGATCCCGATATCGCTTTGTTGCAGCGCGCCGGCGTCATTCAGACCGTCGCCGAACATAAGCACTTTTTTACCTTCGGCCTGGAGGGCGCGGATAAAGGCCAGTTTGTCCTGCGGGCTTTGATTGAAGCGCATCGCTTCGGGTTCGGGGAACAGCGCGCGCAGGGGCTCGGCCTCGCGGTCGTTGTCGCCGGAGAGCAGCCACACCTTTTTTCCTTGTCGGCGGAAATACGCGAGCAAATCTTCCAGTCCGTCGCGATAGCGGTTTTTGATCTCAAAATAGCCGCGCAAGCTGCCGTCTATTTCCAGAAAAACGCCTTTTTCCGCCTGCGCTTGTCCGGTGATGAAATCGGCGGATCCCAGGCGTATATGCCTTCCCGCGATGCGGCCGCTGAGGCCTTTCCCGATCTGCTCCTCAAACTGCTCGACTTGGTCGAGGGTGATTTGGGGCATGGATTCAAAAATTTGCCGGCTGAGCGGGTGGTTGCTTTGGCGCGTGAGGGTTTTTACGGCGATCTGCTCGGTGGGCCGGAGCGCGCCGGGCAGATCGGGTGCGAGGTTGTGAAAGCGGACGGCATTTTGCGAAATATTGGTGATAGTGCCTGTTTTGTCTAACACCACGGCGTCCACATTGGAAAAGCCCTCCACCACCTGCGTATTTTTTACATAAAATTGCCGATATCCCAAGAGGCGCAGGATATTTCCCATAGTAAACGGGATGGCCAGCGCCACGGCGCAGGGGCAGGCAATGATGAGCACGGCGGTGAATGCGTTGATGGCGACCGACATGTCCCTGGGCGCCCACCAGGCCAGTGCGGTAAATGCGACCAACAGAATGACCGTGGTGAAATACCGCCCGGCGCGGTCGGCCAGTGCGCCGACATGGCTTTTGGTTTTGGATTTAAAGGCCTCGTCGTTCCAAAGCTGGGTGAGGTAACTGGTAGATACCTTGCGGGTGAGGCTGATTTCAATGGTGGCGCCGAGTTGTTTGCCGCCGGCAAAAATCTGGTCGCCGCTTTTCAGGCTTACCGGATCGGCTTCGCCGGTGACAAAGCTATAGTCCACTTGCGCCTCCCCTTTGAGCAGGATGCCGTCGGCGGGGATGAGTTCGCTGTGGCGTATGAGGATAATATCGCCTGGGTGCAGGCGCTGAACCGGCACGGCCTGTTCGGTGGTATCGTTTCGGCGGACAGTTGCGGCGACGGGGAAGTAGGATTTGTAGTCGCGCTCAAAAGACAAATGGTGGAAGGTTTTTTGCTGGAACCACTTGCCGGTCAGCAGGAAAAAAATCAGTCCGGCAAACGAATCCATATAACCCGCGCCGGTATGGCCGACGATTTCCCAGACGGAGCGGCCGTAAAGTGCGAGTATTCCCAGCGAAAGTGGGACGTCAATATTCAAATGGCCGTGTCGCAGGCCGTTCCAGGCAGAAATCAGGTAATCCCGCGCGCTGTACAGCAGCACGGGGGTGGCAATCAGCAGGTTCAGGTAGCCGAATGCATGGAAGAACCAGCCGTCTTCCGCTTTTTCCAGTCCGAGATACTCCGGAAAACTGAGCAGCATGATGTTCCCAAAAGCAAAGCCGGCTACGCCTATTTTATAATAGAGCGTGCGATCGACTGCGCGCGGGCGCGCGTCCTCGCTGACGTCCCCCAGATTGATTTCCGGCGGATACCCGATGCCGGCGAGCATCGCGGCGATTTGGCGGAGACCGGTTTGGGTTTCGTCATAATGTACCGTCACGGTTTTCCTCAAAAAATTGACTTTGGAGTGCAGGATGCCGCCGTCCAGCTTGTATAAGTGCTCTAATAGCCAGATACAAGAGGCGCAGTGCATTTGCGGCAGGTAAAATTCCACCCGCGCCGTCTGGCCGTCGGAAAAACGAATCAGCTTGCGGCGCACCTCCTCGTCGTCCAGCCAGGCATACGCCCGCGCATCGCGCCGTTCGCGAACCGACACGCCGCGCGCATCGTCCAGTCGGTAATATTGGCAAAGATCCGCTTCTTGCAAGATTTGATAAACCATCTGGCAGCCCTCACAGCAGAAATGCTTGTCGTCCAGCCGCAAACGGTCGTCCGGACAAGGCTCCTGACAGTGGTAGCAGTGCAAGAGGGCTTCCGGTATGCGCCTCGGCGGCGTTAAAACGGTATTTTCCTTCATAATATGCGCTGAGCGTAAACAATACGGTGTAAAGGTGCCCGGATTTTCGGATCGAGCGCATGAGCGGGGTCAGTGCTCACGCTGACATTTATCCGGCCTGTCAGAAAATGGCCGAATGCGGATTCAATCCTGAAAAAGTGCCATAAAGCGGATAAACTGTCCTACCTTCGCCTTCCAAACCAGCTGCATCTTTGCCCCATCTTTTGAATCTAATTTTCTAAAAATGACGTTCTCTGAATTAATTCGCAGCGACAAACCCGTGCTGATTGACTTTTCCGCCGAGTGGTGCGGCCCCTGCAAAATGTTGGCGCCCGTCTTGGAGCAGGTAAAACGCCAAATCGGTGATGAAGCCACCATCGTCAAACTCGACGTGGACAAAAACCAAGCGGTCGCCGCTTCCTATAATGTGATGGCCGTGCCCACCTTGATCCTTTTCAAAAAAGGAAAACCGGTCTGGCGCCATGCCGGCCTCACCGGCGCGGCGGATTTGGTTGCAGTGATTCAACAAAACAAATAACAGATTAGGGAATGGGGAGTAGGGATTAGGCAGGTCAGGGTTTTTTCTGCCAAAATTCTCAGAAATTGCCCGGCTGCGTCCCAATCCCTCATCCTTAATTCGCAATTCAATAATGTTGTTCAAAAAAAGTTCTAAGGCCTACTCCGTTTTTCACCTCAAATGTCCGCGCTGCCACGAAGGCGAGACCTTCGAGACCGGCAGTTGGAGTTTTGTGAAGCCATTTGACATGTTGGAGCAATGCCCTCGTTGCAAGTTGAATTATTTTCCGGAACCGGGGTATTACTACGGCGCGATGTTTATTTCGTACATCTGGACCGGTTGGTTCTGTCTGTTGTTCGTCCTGTTTTTTCACTGGATACTAAAATGGAGCCAGACGGTGGCATTTGGCCTGCTCATCGCCTTTCTGGCCGTCAATTTTGTGTATATTTTCCGAATATCCCGGCTGATGTGGATCAATCTCAATGTCGGATATGATCCGGATGCGATTTCAAAGTACGGGAAACCCTGAACTTTGCGCGCTCTTCGCCTGTTTGCGGCTCAAATTGAGCCAAATATTTTTGCCCTTGCAGAAAAAAATTCCAACATACAGTATCTGTAATTTGCTGGGCGCCGACCAGTGTGTGGCTGAATTCACCCTTGCGCGCCTCAGCGATTATCTACGCCAACACCCGGATTTGGCGTCTCCGCATAGGCATGCCTTCTACCAAATCGTGCTTTTCACGGAGGGCGGCGGCAGCCATACCATTGATTTTCATACCTATCCGGTGCGCCCGCATCAGGTTTATTACCTGGCGCCCGGACAAATTCACGGCTGGAATTTTGACGAACAGGTCGAAGGCTTTGTGTTGAATTTCAATGAGAGTTTCTTTACGGCCATTTGCCATAATCCGAACTTTGTCACGGAGTTTCCCATTTTTAATAATATCATCGGCGAACCCGTGAACGTCCTGGAAACGGAGTGTTGCAGCGAAATACACGGCCTGCTCGAGCGCATGCTCGCGGAATACCGCAGCGAGGCGGATTTTCGGCAGGATTTTCTCCGCGCCCTGCTGCTGCAACTCTTGGTCATGCTGTCCCGCAATATGCCCGCGCGAACCGCCAAGCCGAACAGCAAACACCAACTGACGATCCTGCGCAACTTCGAACGCCTGATCGAACTACACTACCGGGATAAACGCCTTCCGCGCGATTACGCGGAAATGCTCTTTATCACCCCCAACCACCTCAACGCACTCACCAACGGCCTGATCGGAAAACCTGCCGGGGAACTGATCCGCGACCGTGTGCTGCTGGAAGCTAAACGGCTGCTCGTAAATTCAGATTATTCCATTACGCAAATTGCAGATATGCTGTCTTTTGAGGATAATGCCTATTTTACCAGGTTCTTTAAAAAATATACCGGTATGTCGCCGGAAAATTTCCGACAGACGTATGAAAATGATCTGGTCGTCGGTTAAGCGGGTTTTTACGCGTTTTATCCCCGGAAAAATGCAACATTCCCCCCTAAATCGTGTTTCACAGCTTCGCAGGTGTATAGAATACTATTAAAATTTTTAATATATGGAAAATAACGGATCCGAGAACAAAACAAACGGTGCGAGCAAATGCCCGTTCACCAACGGCATGCTCAAACAAGGCGCCGGAAGCGGTACCAGCAATCGAGACTGGTGGCCTAATCAACTGAAATTAAACATCTTGCGCCAACACTCCGCGCTGTCTAACCCGATGGGCGAACAGTTCGATTATGCGCAGGAATTTAAAAAACTCGACCTGGCGGCCGTCAAGCAGGATTTGTTTGAGCTGATGACGCAGTCGCAGGACTGGTGGCCGGCCGATTATGGCCACTACGGTCCTTTCTTCATCCGCATGACCTGGCACAGCGCCGGGACGTACCGTATTCACGATGGCCGTGGCGGCGGTGGAACGGGCACGCAGCGTTTCGCGCCCCTGAACAGCTGGCCGGATAATACCAACCTGGATAAGGCTCGACTGCTCCTCTGGCCCATCAAAAAGAAATACGGAAAAAAACTCTCTTGGGCCGATCTCATGATCCTGGCGGGCAACTGTGCCTTGGAATCCATGGGCTTTAAAACGTTCGGCTTCGCCGGCGGTCGCGCCGACGTCTGGGAACCGGAAGAGGATATCTATTGGGGCTCCGAAACGGAGTGGCTGGGCGATAAGCGCTACACCGGCGACCGCGAACTGGAAAATCCGCTCGGCGCCGTGCAAATGGGGCTGATTTATGTCAATCCCGAAGGCCCGAACGGCAACCCGGATCCCATCGCAGCCGCCCGCGATATCCGCGAAACCTTCGGGCGCATGGCCATGAATGATTATGAAACGGTCGCACTCATCGCCGGCGGTCATACGTTCGGCAAAACGCACGGCGCCGCCGACCCGAATAAGTATGTCGCCCGGGAACCGGCAGCCGCCGGCATCGAAGAACAAAGCATGGGCTGGAAAAATACCTTCGGCAAAGGAAATGCCGAGGATACCATCACCAGCGGCTTGGAAGGCGCTTGGACGACCACGCCCATCCAATGGAGCAATAATTATTTCGAAAATCTGTTCGGATATGAGTGGGAACTGACCAAAAGCCCGGCCGGCGCACACCAATGGCGCCCGAAAAACGGCGCCGGTGCCGATTCGGTGCCGGATGCGCACGATCCCGCCCGCCGACATGCGCCGATGATGCTGACCACCGACCTTGCCCTGCGCCTCGACCCCGCTTATGAGAAGATTTCCCGGCACTTCTACGAAAATCCGGAGGAATTCGCCGACGCCTTCGCGCGCGCTTGGTTCAAACTGACGCACCGCGACATGGGCCCCCGCGCCCGCTACCTGGGCTCGGAAGTCCCCGCGGAAACGCTGATCTGGCAAGACCCGATCCCGGAAGTAACGCACGAACTGATCAATGCGCAGGATATCGCCGCGCTGAAAACGAAGCTGCTCGCAAGCGGGCTGTCGGTCTCCGAACTGGTCTCCACCGCCTGGGCCTCCGCCGCTACCTTCCGGGGCTCGGACAAGCGCGGCGGTGCGAACGGCGCACGGATCCGCTTGGCGCCCCAAAAATACTGGGCCGTCAATAACCCGACGCAGTTGTCCAAGGTGCTGGACGTGTTGGAGGGCATCCAAAAGGAATTCAACGCCGCACAGACGGGCACTAAGAAAGTGTCGCTGGCTGACCTGATCGTGCTGGGCGGTTGCGCAGGAATCGAAAAAGCGGCGAAGGCTGCCGGAAAAGACGTAACGGTTCCGTTTACGCCCGGCCGTGCCGATGCGACGCAGGAACACACCGACGTGGAGTCCTTCGCCGTGCTTGAGCCGGTTGCCGACGCCTTCCGCAACTACCAGAAAAAGCAATCGGGCCACACGGCGTCCGCGGAGGAAATGCTGATAGACAAAGCCCAACTGCTGACACTCACCGCGCCCGAAATGACGGCACTGCTGGGCGGTATGCGTGTGTTGCATACGAATTTTGACCGCAGCCAACATGGCGTGTTCACAGCCCGGCCGGAGATGCTGACCAACGACTTCTTTGTCAATTTGCTCGATTTCGGCATCACCTGGTCGGCAGTATCCCATGCCCAGGATGCCTTCGAAGGCCGGGATCGCAAAACCGGTCAGGTGAAATGGACGGCCAGCCGTGCTGACTTGATTTTTGGCTCGAATTCCGAACTCCGCGCC
Organism: Saprospiraceae bacterium; assembly: GCA_032115775.1. Lineage (GTDB taxonomy): Bacteria > Bacteroidota > Bacteroidia > Chitinophagales > Saprospiraceae > M3007. The sequence continues at coordinate 6,803 of JAUMBL010000208.1, forward strand.
CTCGCGGAGGTGTATGCCTGCGAGGACGGACAGGATCAATTTGTACACGATTTTGTGGCAGCTTGGAATAAAGTAATGAACCTCGATCGCTTCGATTTGGCGTGATCGCTTGTTTCCAGAAAAAATAAGTACCATTTAGACAGGCGGCCCGATCTCCGGGCCGCCTGTTTTTTGGTGCGGTAATCCGGGAAGTGCGTACTTTTACCCCGTAAATTTTTTGCAATGAAACACCTCCCTTTCCTGCTTCTTGCCTTTTTGCTTTTATTACAAACGGCCGCTTTGCCGGCTCAAAAAAACGCCTTACGTCCGGAGCCTTTTTCCCCGGACGCGCTGCAATACCGGACGTTCCGCTATTTTTGGGAGACTGCCGATACGATGCTTTGGCAGATTCCCGACCGCTGGCCTACGCTGACATTCTCCAGCATTGCCGCCACCGGATTTGGCCTGAGCAGTTATATCGTCGGCGCGGAACGCGGCTGGGTTAGTCGGGAGGCCGCCGCGCAACGGGTGCTGAATACCCTTCTCGCGCTCCGCAACCTGCCCCAGGGCCCGGAGGCGGAGGGTACTGCGGGCTACAAAGGATTTTATTACCATTTTCTTGATCTGGAGCGCGCCCGGCGCTACAAAGATGTCGAACTGTCCACGATAGACAGCGGCCTGCTCCTCGCCGGCATCCTCAGCTGTCAAAGCTATTTCGACCGGGATACGCCGACGGAGCGCCAGATACGCGAAATCTCCGATTTTATTTATCGCAGGGTGGAGTGGGATTGGATGCTCAACGCCAACCATCGCCTGAGTATGGGCTGGCGACCCGAGCGCGGATTCATCACGTCCGAATGGTACGG
>JAUMBL010000209.1:0-33857 GCA_032115775.1 Saprospiraceae bacterium
TTGGGAACTACTTTACAAGTATTAGAACCTTCATTTGAAGACTAATATGTAAACCTCAAAAAGTTGTTTTCGGTTTATTAAATTTATGTTGATCGAGGCGGAGCCTCAAAATTTAGCCCGCCCACCCGCCGCCGTTCACACCAACAATGCATTGAGCTGGTGCTTCCATTTTGGGAAGCCATCCACCAAAGCAGATTCTGCATGCTGATGCTGCAGATAATTGAACGTCAGATCCTGATCCGTCTGTTGTTGCCGGTACGCATTTTTGTAGGCGCTTCGATTGCTGTTTCGGATGGTATTGATCGCCTGTTCAATCCGCTGGTACTGCAATTTGAGATCCTGCCGGGTTTTGCCGATACTCCATATATACGTTGCGTGGGAGTTGAGCAACTCCCAGACGAAGTGATGGTACTGCTCGCCCTCTACCAGAAAAAGGAACCCGAAGTTCGGTGCGAGCGTAAACCGGATTTTTTCATTTTTAGACTGCTTCGCGCCCGACAGATAAATCAGCTGCTGCCGGTTCCGGATGCTTTTATCTCCTAACAGGGTTTCCAGAATATCTTTTTCCGACTGCCGGAACACATTGCCCTGGCTGCGCCGGTCTTCGTCAAACTGCTCAAAAATGTCTTCAGACGTAAAAAGCGACTTGTCCGGTTGGATGATATCCGGTTTTTTTGAGAGTTCCAGCGTGCGCTGTTGCTTCACGGAATCAATAAATTCGGAAGAAATCGCGTCAATTTCTTTCGATACGGCGTTCGCGCTTTCGATGTCGCCGTTGCACAGACAAATTTCCGCTTCCACCTTAATTTTCCTTTTGCCGAGTTTTTGGGCCAGCCCGAATTTGATGTATTCAAATTCCGGCAGCAAATGGTCATTCAAGATTTTGAAATCAACCGTTCGATCAATTTTTTCGAGGTCTTTGGAAAACCCGACATAGCCCAGGCTGAACTGCAATTCGGTAAAAGGCACGTCAAAGCGGAAGCGCATGGTACTTTTTTGCGGGTTTGGCGCCGCGCCGCCGTGCTGTTCCGGGAGTTTATCCGCTTGTTCCGGCGGAACATTTTTCAGGATGGATTTTAGATTTATTTTGGTGTAATACGACAATTGCGGTTCCAGGTAATGCCAGTCCAGTGCCTTGAAAACGAGGGATCGCACGGCGTCTCTGGGCTGCTGCCGACTGAATAGTTCGCCCGGCGTCGCGTTGTATTCCAGCACTTCGACATCTAATTGTTTGGTTTCCGGATCAAAACGCTCCATGCGAACCAGCCAGTAAAAATCGCGGTTGGACTTGAAACGCAGTTCCGTCACCGGGATATTGGTTTGGGCCAGCGGAATGGAAAGCGCCGGGTTGAAGAAAACCCGATCAGCGGAGATTTGCAGGAGGAGGGTTCTGTCGGCCATAGGCAGTCAGGTTGAACGGAGGGCATGCGGCGCCGGATTTTCTGGCGAAGGCAAAAATAGGAATTTTTGCTTTTTGAAGGCGTATTGCCGGGGATGTCTTACATCCCGTTCACTGGGTACCATTCTGAAGTAGCGTGCAGTGGTCTCAGCGGGAATCGAACCCACATCTAAGGTTTAGGAAACCTCTATTCTATCCGTTGAACTATGAGACCTGGGAGATTGCAGATCGCACGGATTATTTCGCCCGCAAGGTAACGCATTGGGTGCATTTGAACGGAAAAATCTCATAATGCAATCAATCTGCAATCCAATCCGGCAATCTTAAAATCCGTCCATTTCCTCCGCGCGGGTATTTTTTCTTTTAAACAACGAGGTGTCGAATTTGCCGAAGCGGTACGAAAAATTCAGGCGCGCCAACTGGGGATCGCGCAAGCGCCAGTTTTCCTGGGTGAAAAACGCCGATTGCGTGAACGCGCCGCTCCGGCGACTGCGGAAAATGTCCTGCACGGCAATGGAGATCGAGCCTTTGCGGTTCAGGATATCCTTGCGCAGCGAAACATCCACAAACCAAACGGGAATGGAGTACCCCTGGGCCGTGGAACTGGGACCGCCATGCCAACCGCCGCCGCCCCAGCGATTGCCGCCGCCCACGGCAAAAGCCGTCCGACTTTGGTATTCACCGTTGATTTGCAGGGTATAACTTTTGGGAAATTTGATGTTGATGTTTTCTTTGATAAACCAGGTAAACTGCTCTATTTTTAAATTCGCCTCCACGTTGGAAGCATCTACAACGGAGTTGTAGGCATTCAGGTTGGTGGTCAAATCCAACACTTTGCCAAAGGTGTTCTTGATCGTGATCTCGGCGCCGTAGGCCTGACTCGAATTGGCGTTTTTGTAGGACGCCACCACGGCGTCGCGGCCCAAAAATTCGTTGTACTCCGTGAATTGGTAGCCGGCAATCAGGTTGTTCGACTGCTTGTAGTACACCGTCAACAGGTAGTTGTGCTTGGCGCTGAGGATGTTCTGATACGACATCTCCAGGGAGTTGGTAAATTCCGGCCGCAACTCGGGATTGCCGCGCGACAACAACAGGGAGTCGGAAAAGTCCGGGAAGGGAATCAGTTGAAAAAAACTGGGCCGGTTCACGCGGCGGGAGTAGTTCAACTGGATATTATCCTGCTCATTCACTTTATAGGTGAGGAACAGGCTCGGAAACAGGCTGAGCGGAAACTGGTTCTGGAAGGTGGAATCCACATCGAGGAGCTCGCCGGTGTAGAAGGAGCTTTCCGCGCGCAAGCCCGCCTGGTAGCCCCATTTGGCAAACGAGTGACTTAGGGTAGAGTAGGCGGCATAGACCTGGTCGTTAAAACGATAGCGATCGGCGAAACCGGGTACGCGCACAAAATTGTTGTCGCCGTAAATGAATTCAAAATTTTCGTTGTTGCTGTTGTAGTTGCGGATGGCTGCCCGCATACCGGATTCCAGCTTCATTGCAGCGCTCAGCGGGTTTACAAAATCGGTTTGTATGGTAAAAAACTGATTGGTACCGCGCCCCAACTGTTTCTGCTGGGTTTCAAAGGTTGGATAGACGGTTCTGAAAGCGCCGTCCGTCCCGTTGCTGCTGGAGTTGAAATTAAGGTCGGCCGTCAGTTCCTTGCCTTCTTTGGGAAAAAGTTTTTTGTAGGCCAACTGCGCGCCGAAGTTGTTCCAGAAGCGTTCGGAGCCGGCGGTGCGTCGGGCGTTCCCGGTTTGGATGCCGGTTGAAAACAACGTATCCGTGTCAATGCGCTGATCGTCGTCGTTGTCGAAATTACCGCCGTTGTAGTTTCCGCTGAACGTCAGCGTATTGCGGTTGTTGATGAACCAGTCGAGGCCTGTGCGTACCGACGAGAAGAGGCGGTCGGACACGATGTGGCTGGTTTGCAGTACGTTCGTTTGCGGATTGCCGAAGCGGTTTTGCCGGTCGGTTTCGCCGTCGGTCAGGGAGCGGCGGAGGTTGTAGTTGCCGCCGAGGAACACGTTGATTTTGTCCTGCCGGGCGTTGATGTCCAAGCCGCCGTTGTAGCGCGCGCGGCTGTCTATGCCGGCGCGCGCAGTACCGTTGTAGCCCACGCGGCGGTCTTTTTTCAGCACGATGTTCACGATGCCGGCATTGCCGCCTGAGGCGTCGTATTTGGCCGATGGGTTGGTGATGACCTCGACTGTTTCGATGGCGTCGGCCGGAATTTGATCCATGCTCAGGTTGGTGGGTCTGCCATCTACAAATATCTGCGGCGCAGCGTTTCGGAGGGCGATGTTGCCGTCAATGTCCACGGTAATCGAAGGGACGTTTCGCAGCGCGTCTTCCGCCGTTCCGCCGGCGGCGATGGCGTTTTTATCTACGCGGTACACTTTTTTATCCAGTGCCAGCGTCACGGAGGCGGCCTCGCCGACGATGGTCACCTCCTTGAGCGTTTCCGCGGAGGGTTTCATGCGGATGTTACCAAGGTCAACCTCCGTACTGCGGCCGAAAGCGATTTTTTGCACGACTGATTCGTAGCCCATGTACGTGATTTTCAGGGTATAATCTCCGCGGAGAGGGATGTTTTCGAAGTTGAATTCGCCGTTTTCGCGGCTGAGTTGCCCGGCGATGACCACTTCCTGTTTTTGGCGCGTCAGGCTGTCCAGTTTCAGGGCGACCATTTGCACGCCGGCGTATGCCAGGGGCTTTCCCGTAAGATCATCGAGGATTCGGCCGTAAAACCGGCCGTTGACCGCAGGGCCGGCTTGGCGGCCTTGCCAGGCAGGGTTTTGGGCAACGGCGGCGATGCACCAGAGAAAAGATAGGAGAAAAAGCGCAACCGAAAGATGCGGGAAACGAGTCAATCGCATGAAGGAGGTTTTATTTGTATTAAAACTGTAAAAAAAGTATTTTGCCGCCTTCGGCGGCGGAATAAAATAATGTTGAAGCATCTGTTTTTTTGATTTTTTAGAAAAATCAAAAAAACAGATGCTTCAACATTATATTTTTTTGTTACACGATCCGATAACGGTCTGATTACACGACTTCAGCAAGCTGCCAAAGTTAATTGTATAAACAATATTTTTACATTCAGGTTGCATAAAACGCCGCTTGCCGGAAAATTATCCTTTTGCCCGCGCCAGTTCCACTTCCCGGCGTTCCACTAGGGGAGCGTTTTTAACGGCCATTTGCAGGGTGTTGCGGATGCGTTCTTCGAACAGGACGACTTTGCCTTTTTTCAGGTTGGCGATCGTGTCTTCGTTGTAATGCCGCACGGTGATGAGTTCGAGCCCGTCCTCCACCTTGCAGCGGAATTCATCCTGGATATCGCGGATGAAGGATTCGATCCGATCCTTTACATTCGGCACGCAAATGGTGAAGCTGATGGCCGTGTTTTGCATGCTATTGACGAAGATGCGGAGGTCGGCCAGTTTGGCGAACAAACGGGCCATGTGCTGCTCCGCCACGAAGGAGTAGTCGCGGGTGCTGATATGCACCAGCGCCTGATTTTTTTCCACGACGATGATGGGCGGGTAAGTGTCTTCGGTATCGGAGCTGATTTCCGTGCCGGCGCCGGCGGGGTCGAGGAAGGACTTGACGAACAGCGGGATGCTTTTATTTTGCAGGGGTTTGATCGTTTTCGGGTGGATCACCTGCGCGCCGTAGTAGGTCATTTCGATGGCTTCGCGGTACGAGAGGCGGTCGAGTTTTACCACATTTTCGAACAGCCGCGGGTCGGCGTTCAGCACGCCGGGCACGTCTTTCCAGATCACCATTTCGTCGGCGTCCAAGCAGTGCGAAAAAATGGCCGCCGAGTAATCGGAGCCTTCCCGTCCGAGGGAGGTGGTAAAATTTTCGGAGCTGGAGCCGATAAAGCCCTGTGTAAGCACGAAGCCGCCCTGCGCCAGCATGGGTTCCAGGATTTTGCGGGCGCATTCTTTGGTTTTGTCCCAAATCACCCAGCCTTCCCGGTAGGTATTATCTGTTTTCACCACGTCGCGGGCGTCCATCCACTGCGTGCGCAGGCCGATGGATTGGAGGTAGGCGGCCGTGATTCTGGACGAAACGAGTTCGCCCACCCCGATGATCTGGTCGTACATATAATCGTAGTTGGGCGCAGGTGGTTCGTCAAGCACCCATTCCGCTTCTACGAACGTATCGTTCACGGCGGCGAAGACCTCGTCGCCCGGGTCGAAAAGTTCACGCATGAGTGCCTCGTGCTGTTCCCGGACTTTTTGCAGCAGCGTGCGCGCTTCGCCGTTTTGCGCTGCATGCGCCGCGATGACAGCCTCCAGGGCGTTGGTGGTTTTACCCATCGCGGATACGACGATCACCAAGGTTTCCGCGCGGTACATTTCCAGGATCGACGCGACGTTTTTGATTCCCGCGGCATCCTTTAGGCTGGCGCCGCCAAATTTGAAAACTTTCATAGTCTTTGAAAAAAATCGTGTGGGCGCGCAGGCGCGTTTTCGAGCGATCGCCTGCGCGTACAAAGGCCGCAAAATTAGAAAAAATCCCGGAATTGCATACGGTATTGACCGGCGGAAGCACCTGCCGTACTGCTTGCGGCGGTTTGTTGCAAAAGCCTTTGCGCCGGGCGCGTTACCCGGGCTGTCCGCGCACAAACTCCCAGGCGGCGATTCCGGCCGCTACCGCCACGTTCAGCGAGTGTTTGGAGCCAAATTGCGGAATTTCTATCGCGCCTTCGCAGAGCGCCAACGCTTCCGCGCCAACGCCTTCCACCTCGTTGCCCAGCACGAATGCGTAGCGTGCGCCAGGTTCCGGCTTAAAATCCTGCAGCCATATCCGCGGTTGGGCCTGTTCCAGCGCAAACACCCGGTATCCCGCCTGTCGGAGTTGTCGGATAGCCGTTGCCGAATCGGGAAAATGCGTCCAGGCGACGGTCTCCGTGCTGCCGAGCGCGGTTTTGAGTATTTCCCGGTGCGGCGGGGTCGCGGTGATCCCGCAGAGGAATAGTTGCTCCAGCGCCAATGCGTCTGCGGTGCGGAAGATCGAGCCTGTATTGAGGGCCGAGCGCACATTGTCGAGCACCAGCGTGAGCGAGAATTTTTCCGCTTGGCGGACTGTCTTGGCGTCCGGACGATTCAGTTCTTCCATTGTGAGTTTTACAAGCATGCGCGGTGTCGGCTGTTCCGGCGGCGCCGAATGGCCGCCGATTGGTGAATTCCTCGTAATTTTGCGGCAAGATTACCATTCATTTATTTTTTCCGGAAACATTTTGGCTTTTAACTTATGCGTTTTGACCTAATTACCGTCCTGCCGGAATTGCTGGAAAGCCCGCTCAACCACTCGATTATGAAACGGGCCCAAACCAAAGGCCTGCTCGAGGTTCATGTACACAACCTCCGGGATTACGCGGAAGGCAAACACCGACAGGTGGACGATTACCCTTTCGGCGGCGGGGCCGGCATGGTGATGAAGGTGGAGCCGATTGCGGCCTGTATGGATAAATTGCTCGCCGAGCGCCGGTACGATGCGGTGATTTATACCACGCCCGACGGACAGACGCTCGACCAGCCCACCTGCAATCGGCTGTCCCTGATGGAAAATGTGATTGTGCTGTGCGGCCACTATAAAGGCGTGGACGAGCGCATCCGCGAATATTACATCAACCTGGAAATCAGTATCGGCGATTATGTCTTATCTGGCGGAGAACTCGCGGCGGCGGTCATCGTGGATGCCGTCGGCCGACTGATTCCCGGCGTGCTCAACGATGAATCCTCCGCCCTGTCCGACAGTTTCCAGGACGGACTCTTGGCGCCGCCGGTCTATACCCGCCCGGCCTCTTGGCGGGGCATGGAGGCGCCGGAAGTGCTGCTTTCCGGGCACGAGCGGCGGATCGAAGAGTGGCGGTATGAGCAGAGTTTGGAGCGCACGCAGCGCAGGCGGCCGGATTTGCTTGATCCAAAGTAGTGCCGCGTCCGGCAAATCGCATAAGAATATGGCGGCCCAATTTCCCCTTCCTCTGCGTTGCTCGGCGGTTACAATATCCCGTATTGCGCCCTTCTCACGCCTTGATGAAGACAAAATTTGTCTCCCCAATTCCTATGCTATTTGCCGGACGCGGCAGTAGCCTAATCAACCTGCAAAATTTGCATCCCCTCCGTCTTCCACTGAATTTTTTTCTCCAAACCGTAACAATCCAGGCGGTTGTGGTAGAAATACAGCACTTTGAAATCGGAGGACACGATATCGCCGTTTTTATTCAAGCTCAGTGGTTCTTGCCTGTGGTAGGCGCCCAGTTTCCGCACGCCCTCACGGATCATCTCCGCGGGGTCGCCATAGACTTCAGGCGATAGCTTGAGTCGGTGCTCCTGTTGCCACTGGACGAGGATATCCCGAAACTGCCGGACGATGTCTTCCACCGCTTCGAAGGGGAAAACATATTCGTCCGGGGGGAGGCGGAGGATTCCGTAGATGTCCAGTTTGGGATGTTGGTGCAGCAACAATTGAAACACGGTGAAAGCGACCAAGTGGCTGCAGAGCACCACATTTTCCGCCCGGTATCGGTCGAGGATGCGGTCGGCGAGCAGTTTGGTGTATTCGGTTTCTCGTTGCGGATCCAGGTTTATTTTTCCGGCGAACTGGAAATAGGACGCGATCTGAATTTCATGGCCGTACTGGTCGAAGCTCCGGCCGCGGGCGTCCACAAAGTTGCCCAGTACGTCAATCGGTTTGCCGATGCTGAGGGTGATGTCGCTGGAGGTGGAAAAAAAGCGCCAGACAAAGCGCAGCATACTCCGGATTTGGGTACTCTCGTCGCGGAGGCGGATATATTGTTCCTTCCCGGTACGGCGCAGGTGCTCCTCAATCAAAAAGGGTGCTTCCAGGACGAAGTGGTAATTGATCACCACCGGCACGATAAACACCTTTCTGTCGGATCCCTGGCTGCAAAGCGCGCGCTGCGCTTCCACCGCGGTGCCGAGCAGGCCCATTTTCAGATCCGCTTCGAGCGCGCCCGAGCGCGAGCGCGTTCCGCCCGGGAAAAACAGGCTATTGACGCCGCGCTGGATGCTCAGGCTGCTCATGGTTTTCAGCGTCTCCAAGTAAATCGGGTTTTTCTTGCGCCGATCCAAGCGGTAAGCGCCCAGGCGGTTCATAAAATAAGCGGCCGGGCCGAAATTGTACAGGTTGAGGCCGGCGCCGTAAGAAAAGGAGGGCAGGCCCACGATCTGATCCATGGCATAGCCGACGAGGATGGAGTCCAGGTTGCTGAAGTGCGTGGGTACGGCGACCACCGTACCGTGTTTGAAGAGTTCCCGGACCGTCTCCACGTCGCCGACTACGTTCATCCGCTCGTGTAGTTGCCGTTTGCCGCTCCACAGCCCGCGGATGATGCTTTTAGAAACCGCCGCGTTGAAGAGCCGGCTGAAAAGGAAAGTCAGGAAATTTTGGGCAAATTTGAACGTGGAAATCCGGAACGTGCCGACGATTTCTTCCGAATACCGGTGAATAATCTTTTGCAGCACCAGTTCGGCCGTCTCCCGAGCCTCCTGATCTTCCCGATCGAGGCTGTACTGCACCAGTTGCTGGCTGATTCTGTTCCAAAAACTGCGCTCCGAGGGCGGATCCACCTTCCAAGGCTCCTCCTTGAGGCGAATCCGCTCCAGGTATATTGTTTTGACGATCGTATCTGCCAGTTGTTTGAACGGCAGGTTTTTGATTTTCTCGAAGGTTTCAGCGTCTATGTGCTGAATAAAATTCTGGCGATCTTTGCTCAGCAGGTAGATCGGCCAGTCTTCGATATTTTCTATGATGCGCGGACGTAGATGAACCGGTTTCAATGGCAAAAAAAAGCTGGATGCGTGAAGGGATCAGGTTTTCAGCGGATTTCGTTTGACGAGGCGCTGGATATAGTTCAAAATCTCTTCCCGGCCCGTGCGGTACATCGAAGAGGTAATGAAACAATCGGGCAGCGATTCCCAGGTTTTGAGCAATTCCTGTTTAAAATCTTCTATATTTTGCAAAAGCTTATCTTTGCCGAGCCGATCCGTTTTGGTAAACACCAGCGCGAAGGGTACCCCCAATTCGCCCAACTGATTGATGAAATCCAGATCATTTTTTGCAGGCGCTATCGTCGCGTCAATGAGGACGAAGGCGACCAGCAGGGTAGGGCGGTTTTGGAGATAATCTTGGATCATAGCGGCCAGTTCCTTTTGTTTGACCTTGGACACTTTGGCATAGCCATACCCCGGCAGATCCACGAGATACCACGATTTGTTGATGATAAAATAGTTCAGCAGCTGCGTTTTCCCGGGGGTTGCGGATACTTTTGCCAGTCCCTTTCGGGCAGTCAGCATATTAATCAGCGAGGATTTGCCCACGTTGGATCGGCCGATAAAGGCGAACTCCGGGATGCCGGCTGCCGCCGGCGGGCAGTTTTTTTCTTTTGTAAAACTGGAAACAAATTCAGCCTGTCGAATTTCCATAGCCGGGCAAAGATAAAAAGAAGAACCGTATGAAGGCTTGGGTTTTAGGAAATCTTAAAGCTTCGTTAGGAAAAGGTTAATCCCGCCCCCTGCGCATTTTTTTGCGTACCAAACAAAAAACCGCACCGTTCTAATGTCTGTTAACCAACTATTTTATATGAAAAATTATGCTTTTGTTCTCGCGCTCGCGTTTTTGCCCGCAGCGGTTTTCGCCCAGTTTTCCTTCGGACTCAAGGGCGGCGTAAACACCCAACTCGCCCGTCCGGGCGATATTTTCGTGAGTAACGGAGATACCTCGTTCAATTTTGGCGTGAAGGACGTCAAATTCGGCACGCATTTCGGCGCTTACGTGCGCATCGGGGAAAAAATATTCCTCCAGCCGGAAGTGATGCTTAACTCTATCCGCACAGACTTCCGCGTCGGGGAGTCCTCCGCAGGCGAAATCATTTTCAAGGAAAAGTACAACAACCTGGATATTCCGCTCTTAGTCGGTTTTACCGCCGGCCCGATCCGTTTTCACGGCGGTCCGGTCGGGCACTATTTCCTCAGCAGCAAATCCGAACTGACGGACATCGAGGGCTACAAGGAGCGCTGGAAACAACTCACCTGGGGCTGGCAGGCGGGGATCACCTTCGGAAAAGGTCGCCTCTCCGGCGATCTGCGCTATGAGGGGAATTTTAACCGCTATGGCGATCACATTACCTTTTTCGGGGATGCGTACAATTTCTCGAGCAATCCGTCCAGGCTGATTCTCTCGCTCAATTTCGCACTGATCAAGTAAACCGGGCGATCTCTTGGCTCCCGCAGAATTCGCGGAATGCGCAGAAAACACTAATTTTTCAAAAAAATCTTTTTGTGTTTTCTGCGCATTCTGCGGGAGAAAATCGAGTTTTTACAAGTGGATCACCTCGCCGTAAGCCGCTGCGGTGGCTTCCATGATCGCTTCGCTCATGGTAGGGTGCGGGTGAATGGTCTTGAGAATTTCGTGTCCGGTCGTTTCCAATTTGCGGGCGGCCACGACTTCGGCGATCATTTCGGTTACGTTGGCGCCAATCATGTGCGCGCCCAGCCACTCGCCGTATTTTTTATCAAAAATGACTTTCACAAATCCTTCCGGTGCGCCCGCGGCTTTTGCTTTGCCGGAGGCCGTAAAGGGGAATTTCCCCACCAGCACCTCGTAGCCCGCTTCTTTTGCGGCTTGCTCGGTGTAGCCGACGGAGGCGATTTCCGGTGCGCAGTAGGTGCAACCGGGAATATTGTTGTAATCAATCGGCTCGGCATGCAATCCTGCGATGTGCTCCACACAGGTAATCGCCTCGGCGCTGGCCACGTGGGCGAGTGCTTGGGTATTGAGTACGTCGCCGATGGCATAAACGCCCGGCACGTTGGTGCGGTAAAAATCGTCCACCTTGATATAGCTGCGATCGGTTTGCACGCCCAGGGTTTCCAGTCCGATATTCTCCGTATTTGGGGTGACGCCCGCCGCACTCAGCACCACATCGCAGAGCAGGGTGTCGGTTTTGCCGTCTTTGCGGTTTTTTACGTGTACTTTCACTTCTTTACCGGCGGTATCCACCGATTCAACCGACCAGCCACCGAACACTTTCATGCCTTTGCGCGTGTAGAGTTTGGACAGTTCTTTGGAGATATCGGCATCTTCGCGGGGTACCAGGCCCTGCTCCATGAATTCCACGATACTGACTTCCGTGCCGAGGGTGTGGTAGAAATAGCCGAATTCCACGCCGATCGCGCCGGCGCCGACGACCACCATGCGCTTCGGTTGTTTTTCCAGTGACATCGCTTTGCGGTATTCGATCACTTTCACGCCGTCTATCGGCAGGTTGGGCAGTTGCTTGGCGCGCCCGCCGGTGGCTACGATGATGTGCTTGGCGCTGTACTCCGCCACAGAACCGTCGGCGGCCGTGACCTGCACCTTCGGACCCGTGGTCAGCTTGGCTTCCCCCATGATCACGTTGATTTTATTCTTTTTCATCAGGAATTGCACGCCCTTACTCATGCCGTCGGCCACATTGCGGCTGCGCTGGATCATGGCGGAAAAATCGGCGCTCGCCTTGCCTACTTTAATTCCGTACTCCTCGGCGTGGTTCAGGTAATCAAACACCTGCGCGCTCTTGAGCAAGGCCTTGGTGGGAATACAACCCCAGTTGAGGCAAATACCCCCCAGGCTTTCGCGTTCGATAATGGCGGTTTGAAGGCCGAGTTGGGAAGCGCGGATGGCTGCTACGTAGCCGCCCGGACCGGAGCCGATGACAATCAGATCAAAATTCATATTTGCAGATCGTGGTTGATGTTGCAGTGAAATAAAATTTGGTTAAAGCGGTGCAAATATACGGAAACTAAGTTTAAATTTTGAGGCGCGTGTTTGTGCAGATTTTGACGCGAAGGCGAAATTGTGCTGAATTTTGGAGATTTTCCAGTGAAAAATGGCGAAAAACGAGCTGTTTTTTAACTTGACAAGAAAATCCTAAATCGTTTCGGTATAATTCAAATCCTCTTCAAAAGTTTCCCGCATACCAATCAGCCCGGCAAAAGCAATCAGCAGGCAAACGGCGCCGATGATCCAAGCCGCCGGAAGCACGCCGCCGGTAACAGCCGGATCTTTGAGCCACTTGAACGAAGCGGCGATGGGCACGAGCATGCCGCGGGCAAAATTCGGCACGGAGGTGGCGACGGTCGCCCGAAGGTTGGTGCCAAACTGCTCGGCGCCGATAGTCACGAAAATAACCCAAAATCCGACCGAAAGTCCTAAAATAAAATGCGCCAGGTAAAAAGAAGCGGCGGTGTCAAACTGCCCGCCCAAATACCAGGCAATCGCCAAGGCGTCGGCGGTAAGAAAAATGGCCATCACCTTAATTCGGCTCCGAAGCGCCTGACTCAAAAGCCCGGAAGCGACATCGCCGAGGATAATTCCGACGTAACAGGCCGCAATGGCGTTGCCGCCGGTGATGCCCTCCAAGCCCTTTGCCTGTCCGAATTCGGGCGCCAGGGTCACCAGTACGCCCACCACAAACCAAGTCGGAAATCCGATCAACAAACAGCGTAAAAAACGGACAAAGCGGTCGCGGTTGGTGAATAATGCCCAAAAATGCCCTTTTTTAACGTGATCCTCCAACTGAATCTGGCGGAACATCCCCGAATCACGCACACCCAATCGAAGCGCCAGCAAGGCCAGACCCAATCCCCCGCCGATAAAAAAGCAGCTGCGCCAGTCGAAATACTGCGAAATAATCCAGGCCAGCAGGGCGCCGCTCATGCCGACTGCCGCCACGAGCATGGTGCCGATGCCGCGTTTTTGTTTGGGCATAATTTCGGCCACCAGGGTGATGCCGGCGCCGAGCTCGCCGGCCAGTCCGATTCCCGCGATAAACCGGTAAAAAGCGTAGTCTGCCCCGGAAGTCGCAAATCCGTTCAGGATGTTCGCAATCGAGTACAGCAGAATAGACATATACAGAATGGAGACGCGGCCGCGCTTGTCGGCCAGCACGCCCCACAATACCCCGCCGAGCAACATGCCCGCCATTTGCCAGTTGAATAAGGCAATACCGGTGTCGGTCAACGCCTGCCCGCTATAGCCCAGATCGCTCAGGCTTTTGACGCGGACGAAGCCGAACAGCAGCAGGTCGTAAATATCTACAAAATATCCCAGCGCCGCGACGATTACGGCGGTATTGAGCAATTTCGGCGAATCTGTCATGGATGGATAGAATGAAAAAATGGAAAATTCCGGCCGCATGCTACGCGTCCGCCTGGTCGTCAAATTCGCCTTCCCAGCGGGCCACGACCGCCGAAGCCAGGCAGTTGCCGACGAGGTTGACGGAGGTTCTGCCCATGTCCATCAAGGCGTCTATGCCCAGGATGATGGCAATCGGCCATTCCGGAATGTCGAACTGCTGGACGGTGGCTGCCAGGATCACCAGGGATGCCCGCGGAACGCCGGCTACGCCTTTGGAGGTGAGCAGCAGGGTGAGCATGATGACAATTTGCGTGCCCCAGCTGAGCTCCATGCCCGCCGCTTGTGCGCAGAAAATAGAGGCCAGCGCGAGGTACAAGGTCGAGCCGTCCAGGTTGAAACTGTACCCGGTGGGGATCACGAAAGCGACAATTTTACGCGGCACGCCGAATTTTTCCATCGCCTCCATCGCCTGGGGGAGGGCGGCTTCCGAACTGGCCGTGGCAAAAGCAAGGGAGGCCGGCTCGTACACCCGCTTGAAAAATTTCCGGATGGGAATCCGAAAGAAAAGCATGACCGGGATGAAAACCACCAATACAAATACGATTAGCGCGAGATACAACGTACCCAGCAGCTGCAGCAAGTTCCAAACTACGTCGAAGCCCATCGTGCCGATTGTGTAGGCCACCGCGCCGCCCACGGCGAAGGGCGCGAAGTACATGATGATCCCGGTAAATTTAAACATCGCCTCCGCTAGTGCTTCGCACCAGTGGATCATGGTTTTTCGATGGGTTTCACTGACCTGCCGCAAACCCAGTCCAAATAGCAGACTAAAAACCACGATCTGCAGCGCAGCGCCCTCATAGACCATTTTGGAAATATTTTCCGGAAACGTATGCAGGAGTATTTTTTTCCAGTCCTGCTTCACCGGTGGTGGCGCGGCGGTTAGTTCTTTGCTGTTTAAATACAATTTAACCGTGCCTTTGGCCGTATCTACTTGGGCGCTGAGCGCCTCGCCGGATACCGATACGGCGGCGCCGGCCTTCACCGGGTTTGCAATGCCTTTGCCAGCCTGCGACCAGTTGATGGCGAGCAGCCCCACGACCAGTGCAATCGAGGTGGCCGCCAAAAAATAGGAAAAGGCCTTGACGCTGATCCGCCCCAGTTGTTTAGAACTTCCCTGTCCGGCAATGCCCACGACCAGGGTGGCGAAAAGCAGGGGGGCAATGATCGTTTTAATCAACTGGATGAAAATCTTGCTCAATACTTCAAGCTTGCCCGCAAACTGGGGCGTATCAATGCCTAATTCCGCTCCAATGACCATACTGATTAGAATCCAGGTCGTCAGTCCGCTATTTTTATAACCCGCCCAGCACAAGGCGGCAATAGCCGCCCAGCGGACGCCCGTGAGCAACGATCCGTCCGGGGGTAGGCCCAGCGACGACTGGAAAACATGCGGCAATAAAGCGAAAAAAAGGGCAATAACAGCAAACCAAATGGACTGGCGTGGCGACATGATTGTAGCGTTTTAACAAAATCGGCGAAAAATACTGTAAGCTTTTGTAACGAAGGAAAAAGAATGCACTATTTTCGCTTTCGATATGCGCAAACTCCTCCTTCTCCTACTCCTCGCCGGCGCTTCTTTCGCCCGCTTACACGCCACGCACATTGTCGGCGGTGAAATTACCTACCGATGCCTGGGTAATAATCAATATGAAATCACCCTGATGGTGTACCGGGACTGCTACAACGGAATCCCCTGGTTTGATAACCCGGCTCGGCTCGGGATTTACAATGCCAACTGGAATCTGGTGCAAAACCTGTCGCTCACCTACAACGGCTCCAATGATACCCTGCCGATAATTCTCACCAATCCGTGCCTGACGGCTCCGCCCGACGTTTGTGTCAATCGGGCCTTTTACAAAAGTATCGTCTCGCTGCCCTTCTCCCCGGGCGGCTACACGCTCGTGTATCAGCGTTGCTGCAGAAACCAACTCATCCGAAATATCCCCGATCCGCTGAATACCGGCATCTCGATTATCGCCGAAATCGATGAAAAAGCACTTCAGGTATGTAACAACGGCGCCGTTTTCAACAACTGGCCGCCCGTGGCCATTTGTATCAACGAGCCGATTGACTTCGACCACTCCGCTTCCGACCCCGACGGCGATTCGCTGGCCTACCGGCTCTGCACGCCCCTCAACGGCCCGGACTCGCTCAATCCTCTCCCCAATCCGCCCTTTCCCGGCCCCTACCCGGAAGTGCAGTGGATCAATCCGCCCTACAGCCTGGGCAATATGCTGGGCGGTGTGCCGCTGACAATCAACCCGACAACGGGCTTTATGACCGGTATTCCCAATCTGATCGGCAATTTCGTGGTGGGCGTGTGCGTGGACGAATACCGCAACGACTCGCTGATCTCCACCACCCGCCGCGATTTTCAGTACAATGTCGCAGATTGCGGCAAACCCGCCGCTGCGTTTTTTGCGCCGGAAATCAACTGCGATACACTCGGCGTGCGCTTCCAAAATCAAAGCTCCGGCGCGTTGTTCTTTCGCTGGTTTTTCGACATAGATAACAATCCAAACTGGACCTCCACGGGCTTCTCGCCGTTCTTTACGTATCCCGATACCGGGCGCTACCTCGTCGCGCTGATCGCCGACCCAACGGATCCCTGCCGCGATACGGCTTTTCAGGAGATTTATCTCACAAAAACGTTTGTCCAGGCAGATATCGGCTTGAGTTTTCCGGATTGCGACAGCACCGGCCTCATCGTGCAGGCCAACGACCTCAGCGCCGATCCGGTCTTCGGCGTGAATTCCTGGCAATGGACAATCTCCGGGCCGGGCACGACCGGCAGCTCGGCGCTGCAAAATCCGCAGTTTGTGGTGACGCAAAGCGGGGATTATACGTTGAAATTGGTTGCTTCCGGCGCAAACGGCTGCAAAGACTCTACGACCTTCCAATTCAACGCCCCGATCCCGGTCATTACCAATTTCGCCGACCAACTGTCTATCTGCAACGGCGATTCGGTCGCGCTCTATCCGGGGTTTAACCCGGACTATACCTACCAGTGGTCGCCTGTCGCCACCTTGAGCAATGCAGCGATCGGAAATCCAATCGCCTTTCCGGCTACGTCCACAACGTACACGGTCACAGTCAGCACGCCGGCATGCGACCGGCAGGGGACGGTCGCCGTCTCAGTGCTGTCGCCCGGCAACCTGACGGCCACCGTAGATCCGGCGCGTATATACAGAGGTGAAACCAGCAATCTGACGGCCGTGTTTCCCGGCGCAACCAGTTATCTGTGGGAACCGGCTGCCGGATTGTCCGATCCGACCAGTCCGACGCCGCTGGCATCGCCGGAGGAAACGACTACCTACCGCGTTACCGCCTTCCTAAGCAGCGGTTGTACGGCTTCCGCTTCGGTGACCGTGGTGGTGCTCTCGCCGTTTTGCGACGAGCCGTACCTGTTTTTTCCCAATGCATTCACGCCGAACGGCGATGGAGAAAATGATGTGCTGCAGCTGGAAGGACGCTACCTGGAATCGGTCTATTGGGTCATTTACAACCGCTTCGGACAGAAAATATTTGAGGCGGATTCTCCGGACGACGCTTGGGACGGCTCCTACGAGGGTCAGGCTCAACCGAACGAAACGTATGGATATTATTTGCGGGTATCCTGCCCGGATGGACAGGTGCTGGAGAAAAAAGGGAATGTATCGCTTCTGAGATGATTTTCCGCGAAACAAAAAAACGGCATACGCTGAATGCGTATGCCGTTTTTTGTTTCGCGGGTTGATCTATCCTATTTCTTCCCCTTCGCCGTTTGATCCTTTCCGCGCACCTCCCCTTTGATTTCAAGGAAAGTCTCCGTCGGATTGGTATTAGCCGTTACTGTCACGCGCTTGCTTTGCATACCCGGTTTGCCTTTGGTATTGAATTCCACCCTGATTTCGCCGATTCCGCCCGGCGGAATGGCTTCTTTGGGCCAGGTCGGGACGGTGCAGCCGCAGGAGCCTTTTGCGTTGTTGATCAGAAGCGGTTCCTTGCCGACATTCGTAAATTTAAAGGTGTGTTTCACCACTTCGCCCTCATCGGCGACGCCGAAGTCAAAACGCTCGCCGTCGTAGCGGATCAGGGTGGTGGGGCCTTGCGGCGTCTGTTGGTTCAGGTTGGTGCCCGGGATATTGCCGCTTTGGTTAGACTGGCCGGTGGTGCTGGGTTCGTTGACGTACCGCATGCCGTTGGCGCCCGGGTTTTCCATCGAGGCGGCCGACTGGCGAATTCTGTCGCCTTCGGATTGGTCAAACCAACTTTTGATACCAACGCCAATCAGCGACAGGACGACCACTGCCAGGATGCCGATTTGGATTTGCTTGCTTTTTTCCATTTTATTTAAAAACTAGATGGTGAAATTGTATTGTTTTTCGCGACAAAATTAGCGTTTTCTAATTCGCTGCAGGTTCGTAAGCGTGTTGTTTGCATTTATTTAACAAGCTGGGCGGACAGCGAGCCGGCGAAGTGGCTGCCTTCATTTTGCGCCGGATGTTTGCGTCGCCCTTGCGATAAAAAAATCCATGCTCTCCGGATTCTTCATCGAGTCGCGTGTAAACACTTTTTCCGGCGCTTGGCCGAGCAGGATCCGCTTGACGGGCGTCTCCATTTTTTTGCCGGAAATGGTGTAGGGGATATCCGGCACGGGTATAATTTCGTCGGGCACGTGGCGCGGACTGTAGGTGTCGCGCAGGGTCTTTTTAATTTGCTGTCGCAGGGCGTCGTCGAGTGCACAGTCGGGCTGGAGCACGACAAAAAGTGGCATCCAGTCGCTGCCGTCCGGTTTTTCCAAATTGACGATCAGGCTGTCGCGGATCTCCCGGATTTGATCCAGGGCGCGGTAAATCTCCGCCGTGCCGATACGCACCCCTTGGCGGTTCAGCGTGGCGTCGGAGCGTCCTAGGATGACCACCGTCTTGTGCGCGCTGATCTGTAGCCAGTCGCCATGCCGCCATACGCCCGGAAAATACTCGAAATAACTGCCTGCGTATTTTTTGTTTCCTGGGTCGTTCCAAAAATAGACCGGCATTGAAGGCATGGGTTTGGTGACGACCATCTCGCCGACTTCCCCGGCCGACACGGGTGCACCGGTCTCGCCCCAGCTTTCCATGGCGCAGCCGAGGCAGCGGCACTGGATTTCACCCCGGTACACGGGTAACAGCGGATTTCCGCCCACCCAGGCCGTGCAGACGTCCGTGCCGCCCGCCATGGAACTTAGCCACAGATCTGCCCGCACCTGTTCATATACCCACGCAAACGCCTCGGGCGGCAGGGGAGACCCGGTGGAGCCGATCGATCGCAGGGCGGATAAATCAAAATTCCGACCGGGGGACAATCCGGCTTTCATACAGCTCACTAGAAAAGGCGCGCTGGTACCGAAATGGGTAATCCGGCTCTTTTCAGCAAACGCCCAGAGCGCATTCAAGTCCGGATAGGCCGGACTGCCGTCGTACAGCACGATCGTGGCGCCGCTCAGCAAGGCGGCAAGGGTAAAATTCCACATCATCCATCCGGTGGTCGAATACCAGAAAAAACGCTCGCCCGGATGCACGTCGTTGTGAAAATGCAGGTACTTCAGGTGCTCGAGGAGGTTGCCGCCATGTCCGTGCGTGATGGCTTTGGGCGCGCCGGTGGTGCCGGAGGAGTACAATATCCAAAGCGGGTGGTCGAAGGGCACGGCCTCAAACTGCAAGCCGTCGGCCGGCGTGGCCAGCGCGTCTTCCCAGCGCACCGCGCCAGGAATGGCGTCGGCCGGCGTCGTTTCATTCAAAAAGGGGACGAGGACGACCTTTTCCAGTCCAGGCAGCAACGTACACAGCTCCTGCACGACCGGAATTTTGTCAAACGACTTTCCATTATAGGTATATCCGTCTGTTGCCAGCAGTACCTTCGGTTGGATTTGCACAAAGCGGTCGGCCACGCTCCCTGCGCCGAAATCGGGCGAGCAGCTGGACCAGACTGCGCCAATCGCCATGGTCGCCAAGGCGGCCACGATCGCATGGGGCGAATTGGGCAGGTAAGCCGCCACCCGATCGCCTCGTCCGACGCCCGACGTGCGCAAAAATGCGGCAAAAGCCGCCGTCTGTTGCTCCAGTTCCGCCCAGGAAATCTCCTGCAGTGCGCGCCGCTCATCCCCATACACGATCGCGGGGCGCTGCGCGTTCTTTTGCCGGAATACGTGCTCGGCGTAATTCAAGGTTGCGCCTTCAAACCAGCGGGCGCCGGGCATGCGCGCGTCCGCAAGCGCAGTCTGCGCCGGGCTGTGGCTGATTACACCGAAATAGTCCCAGACCGACTGCCAAAAATCGCCCGGCTGATCTACCGACCACTGCCAGAGCGCTTGATATAAGGCCTGGACGCGCTCCGACTGGTCAAAATCGAAGGTCGCCGGATCAAAATCTGTCGGAATAAAATGGAGATCGCGGTGTTGCGAGAGCCAGTGTAGGTAGTGCGCAAGTTGGGTTTGCCGCATGACGTCGGCGCGCGGACGCCATAAGGGCGTAGAATCTGGTACGGGCATTTGTTCTTTTTTTGTAACTACTTAGCCGGTCGCGTCTGAGACAAAAAAGGATCCATTTTTTGCCAGACGAAGCGATTTTTTGCAGGCCGTAGCAGCGCTACGGTCAAAAAAAATTGCGAAGTATGGCGAAAAATGGGACTTTTGGGGCCAGACAGCGAGCCGGCTAAGTAGTTACCTTTATTTATAACTATTTAGCCGGATCGCTGTCTGGTCAAAAAATAGATCCTTTTTCTCAAACGCGACCGGTTAAGTAGTTACCGTTTTTAAAAAAGCGGTTATTTTGCCGGGCGAAAATCCGCAAAACAGTTGGAACCCCCAACAAGAAACCTTATAATTCTTTCAATATGCCTGTAAATCGTTTCCCCCGCCTACTGATCCTCTTCGCCCTTTGGGCAATCGCCTGCAATCCCGCCCGCCAGGCCGCCACCCGAGACGACGGGCAGATCGAAGTCGTCTTTCTGCAACTCAACGACGTGTATGAAATTGCACCCCTGGGCGACAACACGGGGGGATTGGCGCGGGTTGCTGCGCTGAGACAGGAATTGTTGTCGAAAAATCCCAACACGATCACGGTGCTCGCCGGCGATTTCATCAGTCCGTCCGTAACCGGCGCGCTCCGCTATGAAGGCAAACGCATCCGCGGGCGACAAATGGTGGAAACGCTGAATGCGCTCGGACTGGACTGGGTGGTGTTTGGCAACCACGAATTTGATTACGACCTGGAGGATTTGCAGGCCCGCCTGGATGAGTCCAATTTCACCTGGCTGGGCGCTAATGCGCGCCTGAAAACGGACGATCAACTGCAGCCTTTTTTTAAAAACAGTCCGACAGGAAGGACATCCTGCCCGGATAATCTGGTCGTATCGCTCACGGATGCCGACGGCACCCGTCTGCGCCTGGGCGTTTTCGGAATTCTGATAGACAGCGGCAGGAAACCCTGGGTAGCCTATTCCAATCCGGATTCTATTGCGCGGGTACAAATAGCTTTGCTAAAAAAACGCGCGGATTTGGTTGTGGGGCTCACGCACCGCAATTTTGCCGAGGACCTGGCGCTCGCAGCCGCCCTGCCGGCGGTTCCGCTCTGGATGGGCGGCCACGACCATGACAATCGCATCGAAAAAGTCGGCGCCGCTACCGTTGCGAAAGCGGACGCTAACGCACGCACCGTATATATACATAGGCTGCGCTACAATAAAAAGACCCGAAAGACCAGCCTGGAGTCCGAACTCCGCCGCATAGACGCGCAGTTGCCGGAAGAGCCCCGCACCGCCGCCGTCGTAGCGCGCTGGGAAACCATCAAATACAATGCCTTGTTGGAAGACGGTATCCGTGCCGATCAAAAACTGGTCGAACTCAAAGAGCCGCTCGATTGCCGGGAGGCCGCCGTGCGCCATCGCCAACTGCCGGTGGGCCGCCTCATTACCGGGGCAATGCGCGCCGCGTCCAAACACCAACCCGATTGCGCAATCCTGAATAGCGGATCCATTCGTGTGGACGATGTGCTCAGCGGCTGGATCACCGAAGTAGATGTGGTGCGCATGCTGCCCTTCGGCGGCGCATTCAGCGAGGCGGACATGCGGGGCGATTTTTTGAAGCGAATCCTCGATGCGGGTCGGGGAAATAAAGGCAGCGGCGGCTATCTGCAACTAAACGGCGCCGATTGGGACGAGGCTCGCCAGGGCTGGTTGATCGGCGCCGATCTCCTCGATCCCCAGCGTGTCTATCGGGTGGCGCTGCCCAACTTTCTGCTCACCGGCAATGAAAAAAATATGGATTTTTTGAAAACCGCGCTGACCGCCGACGGAACCGGAACCTCCAACCCAGGCGTGCTGCGCCTCTACAGCCCGGTTCCGAGCGACAACGCCGACCTCCGCAACGATATCCGCCGTACGCTCATCCAATACTGGCGAGCGCAATAACCCACAAGCGTTGCTTTTTTTTAACTCTTTTCCAATAAAATTTTGCTGAAATCGTGTCACGATGGAAACTTTGCTTAATTTTGCACGCATTTTTAACAATGCGAGATTTTCAAGTCATTCACTTTTAATTAGTTAGAAAAAACGATGGCAAAACGCAAAGACGCCAAGTCGGCTGAAGACCAGGATATCGTGATACAAGAAGTACAAGGAAGCAGCCAGCCTTTTTATGAACAGTACCAGCGGTATATATTATACGGTGTAGGTGCAATCGGTTTGATCTTTTTAATGTGGTGGGCCTACAAAGTCGTCATCCTCGAGCCAAAACAAAAAGAGGCGGAAGAGGCGATGTGGCAGGCGCAACTGCAATTTGAGCGCGATTCCTTCCAGTTGGCGCTGGAAAATCCGGGAGGCGGTTACGACGGCTTCCTGAGCATTATCGAAAATTACGGCGGCACGCCCGCCGGCAATGTGGCACGGTATTACGCTGGTGTCAGCTACTTGCAATTAGGTAACTTCGATAAGGCGATCGAACAACTCGAAAGTTTCGACGCCGAAGGCAACTTATTACCAATCATGAAATACGGCCTGCTGGGCGATTGCTACTCCGAGAAAGGAGATTTTGAAAAGGCAATCAGCATGTACGAAAAAGCGGCAGATGAAGGTAATAACCACCTGCTTGCAGCCCGCTACCTGAAAAAAGCCGGTATGCTGAGCGAAAAGCAAGGCAATAAAGAGGCCGCTAAAAAAGCGTACGAGCGGGTGAAAAAAGAATTTCCCGATCAAAATTCGCCCGATTGGCGCGATATTGACAAATACATCGAACGGGTGAGCGCAGGATAAATTCCGCGCAACTGTTTTATAAAAAAAGCCGCACTTCATTCGAAGCGTGGCTTTTTTTATAGTAAATTGTAACTACTCAGCCGGCTCGCTGTCTGGCCCAAAAGTCCCATTTTCCGCCATACTTCGCAATTTTTTTTGACCGTAGCGCTGCTACGGCCTGCAAAAAATCGCTTCGTCTGGCAAAAAATGGATCCTTTTTTGTCTCAGACGTTGTTACAGTAAATCAATTTTTTACACATTAAACCGGAAGTGCATGATGTCCCCGTCGTGCACGACATATTCTTTTCCTTCCACCGACATTTTTCCGGATTCTTTCACCTTGGCTTCGGAGCCGAGCGCGACGAAATCGTTGTATTTAATCACTTCTGCGCGGATAAAGCCCCGTTCGAAGTCTGAGTGGATCACGCCGGCTGCTTCAGGTGCTTTGGCTCCCTGGCGAACCGTCCAGGCGCGCACTTCTTTCTCGCCGGCGGTGAAATAGGTAATCAGGTGCAGGAGTTTGTAGCAGGCGCGGATGAGTTTGCCGGCGCCCGACTCGTCCAGTCCCATCATATCCAAAAATTCCCGGCGTTCCGCTTCGGTTTCCATATCGGCAATTTGCGCTTCGATATTTGCACAGAGCATCAGCACTTCTGCATTTTCTCCTTCGACTGCTTTCAGCAAGGTGGCGGTGTGAGCGTTGCCGGAATTGACCGCGCTTTCGTCCACATTGCAGACGTACAGCACCGGCTTGCCGGTCAGGAGGGAGAGTTCCTTCAGCAGTCGTTTGCCGTCCTCATCCATTTCCGGAATCAGTTGGCGTACCGGCTTTCCACTTTCCAGCTGCGCTTTGATTCGGTTGAGTATTTCCAGGTCGCGCAGTTCGTCCTTGTTGCCGGCTTTGGCGGCCCGGGAGGTTTTGTCAATGCGCTTTTCGAGCGTTTCGAGGTCTTTCAACGCCAGTTCATAATCAATGATTTCTTTGTCGCGCACTGGATTGACCGATCCGTCCACATGCACTACATTGTCGTCCTCGAAGCAGCGAATAACGTGCACGATAGCGTCCACCTCCCGGATGTTGGCGAGAAATTGATTGCCGAGCCCTTCGCCCTTGCTCGCCCCTTTGATCAAACCGGCGATGTCCACGATTTCGACCGTCGTGGGTACGACGCGCTGCGGATTGACCAGTTCCGCCAGTTTATCCAGCCGGGAATCCGGGACGGTAATCACCCCGACGTTTGGGTCTTTGGTGGCAAAAGGATAATTTGCCGCCAGCGCCTTGCCCCGCGTAAGTGCGTTAAAAGTAGTAGATTTGCCGACGTTGGGTAACCCGACGATGCCGCATTGGAGTGCCATAAAAGAAAAGATGATGCTGCTTTAAGAAAAAATAAGGATTTTTGGGTGTTGATTTTAAAAAGCGCGCAAAGTTAGCATGAATTCAATGAATGGAAAAATGAAACCCGGATTATACGCCGTCTTTTTGCTGTTGATGTCGGCTTGCACAAGCAACCTGTACCTTGTCCGGCATACCGAACGGCTCGATAATTCCCCCGCTTCGCCGCTTTCCGCGCAGGGAATTGCCCGCGCCGAAGCGCTGCGCGATACCCTGTTGAAAGAACAGATTGACCTGATTTACTGTTCAGTGTATGAGCGCACCCAACAGACTGCCGCGCCCCTCGCCCGCGCGATCGGGAAAACGCCGAGGCTGTACAGCCCCGACACGACCGGCGGACTGTTGCCGGTGCTGCGAAAGGTGAAAAATAAGAATGTCCTGGTCGTTGGACATTCTGATAATATTCCCTGGTTGATCCGGGAGCTTACCGGAGACAGCGTGCAGATCGCACACGGCCGGTATGGAGATCTTTTTCAAGTTCAACTGCCGCGAAAGCGACTGATTCGACGTTATTTTTAGCCTGAAGTGGACGATTAATTGATGTGGATTAAATTATTAGGTATCAACGCCTTGCTGCTGCTTTGTCTGTCATCGCAGGCGCTCCGGGGGCAATCCAGTACGTTTGACTCGGACAACGAGGGTTGGCGCACAACCGGCGATCCCAGCACGGAAATTCCCGGCTGGGTGTCTATGGGCGGCAATCCCGGCGGTTATATTCGCGGCACCGACGCAGCCGTGGGCGGCATCTGGTATTTTCGCGCGCCGTTGAAGTTCACAGGCAACAAATGCGAGGCCTACGGACGATACCTGCGCTGGGATCAGACGATCAACGGCATTCCTAATCAGCAGGGGTCGGGCGGTAGTCCGGATCTGCTGCTGTTCGGCGCCGGATTGACGTTGGCGTATGACAATCCAGTAACGCCTGGAACTACCTGGACGCATTACGACGTCCTGCTCCGTGAAGACGCAGGCTGGCGGCTCAACGACAACAACGGCCCTGCACCCACCCAGGCGCAGTTTCGGGCTGTACTCGCGAATCTGAACGGGCTTCAAATTCGCGGGGAGTATATTACGGGAGACGACAACGGGTGTCTGGACAATTTTATCCTGGAAAATAATTTCCAGTATGCGCTCGATAGCGCCCAAATCAACGGTGATTTCTTCAACGACACGCTTTGCACTACCGAAGCGCCGCTTTGCGGGAATGCCGCCCTGCTTGTCACGGCAGAACGGGTGGATTCGATCGTCGTCCGACTACTTTTTCCGCAATCGGGTGGGGTGGAGTCCTTTTTTCTCGCCGGCGCCTTGCCCGCTGGGGTGGCGATCGCTTTTTCTTCGCCGGTTACTTTCACGCTGTTTAACCTCGGTCCCGCCGGGCCGGCTGATTTTATCCAGGCGCTGCAGCAGCTGCGCTACCAGGATGGCGGCCCCGCTCCGCCCCGCGGTACGCGCATTGTAAACATCGGCGTATTTACGGCCTGCGGCGATATGGGCGCTCGATTTGCCTATTTGCCCATTTTTCCGCCGGTGGACGCCGGCGGCGATGCGCAGATCGAATTGTGCCACAACGAACCGGGCGCGGTGGATTTATCAGATTTGCTCTCCGGCGATCAGACATACGACGCTTTTTGGCGCCCTGCGCTCCCGGCGCCCGGTCTGTTCGACGTACGACGCGATCCGCCCGGCGTCTACGCGTACATCATACCGCCGGTTGCCGCCTGTCCCGGTGACACCGCCGTGATCACCGTATCCGTACGGGAAAATATCCGCCTCGGTACGGATTCCACCCTTTGTAAGGGCGATACCCTCCTGTTGTCCGTACCGGAAAATCTAACCCAGTGGCGCTGGAGCGATGGCAGCCGCTCTCGTCGCCTGCCCGTCGCGTTGCCCGGAACCTACTATCTGGAGGGCGCCGACGACCTGTGTATGTATGCTGATAGCGTGCGCATCACCTTTTTTCAGTGCACCCCCTGTCCATTTTATGCCCCCAACGCGTTTTCTCCCAACGACGACGGCTGGAATGACGAATGGCAGTTGTTTCTTCCCTGTGATTACACCGAATTTCGCCTAGAAATCTTCGACCGTTGGGGCAACCTCGTTTTCGCCGCCGACCGACCCGATATTTCCTGGGACGGCCGTTATCAGGGCCGGCCTTTAGATCCCGGCGTGTACGTTTGGCAGATCGATTGGTCGGGTGAACTGCTCGGCCGGAATGAACGATCCGGTGCAAAGGGAGCAGTTGTTATTGTCCGGTAATCTGCAACCCGCAACCGCTCGCCCGTTTTAGTTGCATGTTTGCACTTTTCAATGAAAATAGTCCGCTTTGGCCTCCGTCGGCCGGTTGGATGGAACAGGAATGCTATCCTTGCGTTAACTTTGCATAACATTCAAAAAAAACTTTGTGTTATGATATTAGAACAAATTTATACCGGTTGTTTGGCGCAGGGCGCCTACTACGTGGAGAGCGCCGGCGAGGCTGTCGTGATTGATCCGCTGCGCGAGGTAGCGCCTTATTTGGCGCGTGCAGAAAAAGGCGGCGCGAAGATTAAATACGTGCTTGAAACGCACTTTCACGCCGATTTTGTCAGCGGCCACTTGGATTTGAGCAAAAAGACGGGCGCGCCGATCGTGTACGGCCCAAATGCGAATCCGAACTTTGAAGCCTATATTGCCAAAGACGGCGAGGAATTGCAGGTGGGTAAGCTTAAAATCCGCGTGCTGCACACGCCCGGTCACACTATGGAAAGCACCTGTTACCTCCTGATAGACGAGCAGGGCGTGGAAAAAGCGCTGTTTTCCGGCGATACCTTGTTCATCGGCGACGTTGGCCGGCCCGACCTCGCGCAAAAAGCCGCCAGTATGACCCAAGAGCAACTCGCGGAAACCCTGTACGATTCCCTCCGCCAAAAGGTGATGACCCTGCCTGATTCAGTGATTGTCTATCCCGCGCACGGCGCCGGTTCGGCCTGCGGAAAAAATATGAGCAAGGAAACTTTTGATACCCTGGGAAATCAAAAACGAGTAAACTATGCGCTGCGCGCAAATATGACCAAAGCGGAGTTTGTCAAAGAAGTGACCACCGGACTCCTGCCCCCGCCGGCGTACTTCCCGCTCAATGTGGCCATGAACAAAATGGGATATGATTCTATAGACGAAGTGATTAAACGCGGCACGCACGCTTTATCGCCCCGCGAATTTGAAGTCGCCGCGAATGAAACGGGCGCCCTGATTTTGGATACTCGCGCTCCCCAAACTTTTGCGAAAGGATTTGTGCCTAATTCTATTAATATCGGCATTGACGGCAGCTTCGCCCCCTGGGTCGGCGCTATGATTCCGGACGTAAAACAGGAATTGCTGATTGTGGCCGATGCCGGCCGCGAACAGGAGGTAGTCACCCGACTGGCGCGGGTAGGCTATGACTACTGCATCGGATACCTGAAAGGCGGTTTCGACGCCTGGAAAAGTGCCGGCCTGGAAACGGATGCCATCGAGTCTATCACCGTAGATCAACTGGCCGATATTCGCGCCGAGCATCCGGATGCCTTCATCCTAGACGTGCGGAAAAACAGCGAATACCTGTCTGAGCATTTGGACGGTGTTGAAAACGCGCCACTGGATTTTGTCAACGATTCGATGCTGAAAACGCCGAAAAACCAACCGGTGTATGTGCATTGCGCCGGCGGCTACCGCTCGATGATCTACGCCTCGATCCTCCGCGCCCGCGGCTATGACAATCTAATTGACGTGCAGGGGGGATTCAAAGCCTTGAAAGATAGCGGTAAGTTCAAGATTTCGGATTACGTTTGTCCCAGTACCTTGCTCTAAACGCTCAGAGAGATGCGGATTGCTGTGGATTTTTTGAATAGCGCAATGGTAACGGCCATTGTCCTGAGCTTTCCATGGGTGTCAATGGCGCAGGTCGTTTCCGGAAATTTACCGAACGATACGGTGCGTACGCCGCTGGAGGCCTTTACAAAAGGCGTAACTCGATTGCAATTTCGCACCTTTTTTATGGCTACGGACAACGAAAAGGGCTTGAGCGATTACTATGCCTGGGCAGGCGGCGGCAGTATCCATTACCATACGGCCTCGCTGTACGGGTTGCGTTTGGGGCTCGGCGGCATGTTTAATTACAACATCGCCTCCACTGATTTAAAACGGCCGGATCCAGTTACAAACGCACCCAACCGCTATGAAATCGGCCTTTTTGATGTCGCAAGCCCGGGAAATAAACGGGACTTGGATCGGCTGGAGGAACTCTGGCTGCAATACGAACGCAGAAAGTTTAAGGTGACGCTCGGAAAACAACTGCTGCAAACGCCGTTCATTAATTTTCAGGACGGCCGGATGCGACCGACGGCGGTCGGCGGCATTTGGGCGGAATCCCATGCAGTCCGCCATACCAAACTGGAAGGCGGCTGGCTTTGGCAGATTTCTCCGCGGAGTACGGTGGACTGGTACCGTATCGGCGCGTCTATCGGACTGTATCCCAGAGGCCTGAACCCCGACGGCGCCGCCAGCGGATATCCGCAGAATCTGAAAAGTAAGGGCGTCGGATTGATCGGGCTGAAACGAACCTGGGGCGAGCGCGTGGAGTTGCAAGTGTGGAACCAGTATGTGGACAATATTTTCAATACGGTATTTTTGCAGGCAGATTTCAGTGTTCCCTTTAAAAAATCGAATAGGCTACGCCTGGGCTTCCAAGGCATAAGGCAGGATGCAGTCGCCGACGGCGGAAACCCGGATCAACAGCGGACGTATTTCCCACGCGGAAGCCAGTCAAATGGATTCAGTGTCCAAACGGGCTGGGAAAGTCGGCAGTGGAGGACTTTGCTCGCTTACACGCGCATTACCTCCGACGGGAGGTTCCTGAGTCCGCGTGAATGGGGGCGAGAGCCATTCTATACTTTTATGGCGCGCGAACGGATAGAAGGGGCAGGCAACTCGCACGCAATTGTTGGGCGATTGCAGTGGCACTCACCTGCCAAAAGATGGCGCACCGAACTGGCATACGGGCATTTTTACCTGCCGGATATCAAGGATACGCGACTTAACAAATACGCGTTCCCGGCATTTAATCAACTGAACGCAGACATCCGGTACGCCTTTGGCGGTTGGTTGAGCGGACTGAACGCCCAACTGCTCTTGGTGCGCAAGGGTCGCTTGGGCGAGGTGTACGGAAATCAACGTGCCGTGATAAACCGAGTGAACATGTGGCAATATAACCTGATCTTAAACTACAATCTTTAACAAATTAACCCTGTCATGGAATATTTAACACAACCCTGGCCTTGGTACGTCGCCGGCGTTTTTATCGGACTGACCGTACCTGCCCTGCTGATTATCGGCAACAAACACTTCGGTATCTCCTCCAGTATGCGCCATATTTGCGCTGCTTGCGTGCCGGCGGGTATTAAGTTTTTTAAGTACGACTGGAAGAAGGAAGCTTGGAATCTATTTTTCGTTTCGGGAGCGTTCCTGGGCGCTGTCGTCGCAAGCCTGTTTTTGGCCGATCCCAATCCGGTCGCTGTGCACCCAGATCTGGCCGCCGATCTCGCCAAAGTGGGGGTCACCGACTACAGCAAACTAGTTCCGGCAGATCTCTTTAGTTGGGAATCTTTAGCGACCCTCCGTGGTCTGCTGCTGATGGTACTTGGCGGATTTCTGGTAGGCTTTGGTACCCGATACGGCGGCGGCTGCACGTCCGGGCACGCCATTATGGGGCTCTCTACCCTTCAATGGCCGTCTTTGGTAGCCACGATCGCCTTCATGGCCGGTGGTTTCCTCGCGGCCAATCTGATTGTCCCCTCTATTCTTGCACTGTAAAACGAATATCGCCATGTCCAATCTCAATCTAAACGCACAAGCAACCGACATTGCTCCGCTTGAGCCTAATACCGATTTTGAAGTACGTTCACTCGACGCGATGTGCGTCAATGAATCGGAAATAAAGCACCCTTGGTGGTACAATTTCAAATACACGGCGGTCGGTCTAGTGTTCGGAATTGTATTCGTAAAGGCAGAGATAATTTCCTGGTTCCGGATCCAGGAGATGTTCCGCCTAGAATCCTTTCACATGTACGGTGTTATCGGCACGGCGGTGATCGTGGGGGCTATCTCTGTACAGATCATCAAACGTTTTAAAATAAAAACGATTTATGGGGAAAATATAGAATTTCATGATAAGTTTTTTAATAAAGGCAATATCTTCGGCGGGCTGATTTTTGGTCTTGGTTGGGCGCTGACCGGTGCTTGTCCGGGTCCGCTTTACAGTCAAATCGGTACCGGCGCCCTGGCTGTTTCCGTTACCCTGCTCAGCGCGATTGCAGGTACTTGGGTTTATGGATATTTCAGAGAAAAATTACCGCATTAAAATGGTGCGGTAGGCATTTTAAATAACCTTTTTTCGTAGTCCGCCATGTTATTCCTGTTACTTCTTGCGTTTTCTGCCGGCGTGCTTGCGGTTGCGAACCGCTTGGGATTCTACTTGCAACGCCTGTCGGCCGACCGCGAATCCGGCGATTGGGTACGGAAACAGATATTGTCCCTACAGCGTATGCGGGCACTCGTGTACCTGCTAATTGCCGTGCTGATTGGCGGTAGCGTAGGCATTTGGGCGCTTGAGCGCCGGGAAGCGCAGCTTGCGCTGAAAAAAATCAAGTTGGATCTACTGAAGGCATATAACAAAGAGCAGGTTTGGGAAAGCCCTGATTGGGCTTTGGCGTATCGGGAACCCAAGGCGAAACTAATCGCTTACGGCAGGGATCTGGTTGCCAATACCGCCGACTATTTTGGCGAGAACGGCATCGTGCGACCGCACAGCATCAACGGACTGAATTGTCAGAATTGCCACCTGGACGCCGGCGCCCGACCTTACGGAAATAATTATTCTGCCGTGGCGAGCACGTATCCACAAATGCGCAGCCGCTCCGGCACGCTGGAAACCATCCCGAAACGGGTGAATGACTGCTTTGAACGCAGCCTCAACGGCTGGCCGCTGGATACCGCCGGCCGAGAGATGAAAGCCATCGTCTCCTATATTGAATGGCTGGGATTGGCGGTGCCAAAGGGCGAAAAACCCCAGGGCGTCGGAATCAACCAACTGCCATTTCTCGATCGGGCTGCCGATGCCGGCAACGGAAAAAGTATATTTGAACAAAAATGCGTCAGCTGCCACGGCGCCGACGGGCAGGGGCTTCCAATGCCCGGTACCGCGCGCCGGTATCCGCCGCTCTGGGGGCCGAACAGCTACAATGAGGCCGCAGGCCTCTTTCGCCTCAGCCGTTTCGCCGGCTATGTAAAAGACAATATGCCGCTGGGCGCCAGCCATGATAATCCACAACTGACCAACGAAGAAGCCTGGGACGTAGCTGCTTTTGTCAATTCTCAGCCGCGCCCCAAACATCCCTTCCTCGATTCCGACTGGCCGGATATCGCTAAAAAGCCGGTGGATCATCCGTTCGGGCCGTACAAGGATACTTTTCCGGAATCGCAGCACAAATATGGCCCCTTCGCACCGATCGTGGCATACTACAAAGATTAATAGATTGCCGGCGGCATCCTGCACTCAGAACCGGCATCTTGCCTGCTCATGCTATTTGTCATGGCGATTTCTTTTACTAAATGCGCACAATCAGTCATCTTTACGAAAAAGTTCGGGTTATGAAAAAGATCATTTTCAATGTTTTATTGGCAATTGCCGTGTTTGAAGCCGGCACCCTGTTTTCTCAGGAGCAGGGTTTTTATTTTCAGCTGCAACCGGTTCAAGTGAACGGATTCACCGGCGTGCAATCGGCTGCGACAGGAATTTGGGCAGGGAAAATGGTCGTACTGGGAGGCCGGACAGACGGTTTGCACCGCCGACAGCCTTTCGCGGCCTTTTTGCCGGATGGAAATAACCCGCTGATTCATGTGATTGACCCCGTGGCCGGCAACTACTGGTCGGCGCCGGTAGCGGGGCTTCCAACCGCAATTCAGGAGCAACTACTGGCCACGAATCTGCAATTCAAACAAGAGGGTGCGTGGCTTTATCTAACCGGCGGCTATGGCTATAGCCCGACCGCTGGGAATCACGTGACGCATAACAAGCTGACCGTCGTGCGCCTGGATAGTCTGATCCACGCCGTACAATCCGGCCAGGCAATCACCCCCTGGTTTCGGCAAATTACAGACGACCGATTTGCCGTTACAGGCGGTCAACTAGGACTCCAAGACGGTATTTTTTATCTCGCCGGCGGGCATCAGTTCGAAGGTCGGTATAATCCCATGAATCATGCCACGTTTACCCAGACTTATGTGACCGAGATTCGGCGCTTCACCGTTGCTGACGACGGCCAAAACATCAGCGTCAATTTCCTGCCGACCTGGAGCGATCCGATTAACTTGCACCGCAGGGATAATAATATGCTACCGCAAATTTTCCCCGATGGAAGGCGCGGGTTCACCAATTTTTCCGGCGTTTTTCAACTGTCTGCTGATTTGCCCTATCTGAATAGCCTGGATATTGATAGTGCTGGTTTTTTGGTAAACAATGATTTTCAACATCGCCTGAATCAGTACCATTGCGCGCATACCGCTTTGTACGATGTGGAGCGCAACCGGATGTACTCCGTGTTTTTCGGCGGTATCGCCCAATTTTACCTGGATGCCGGCAATCAAATGGTACAAGATGACAATGTGCCGTTTGTCCGGACAATCGGTCGCGTCACCCGTTTCAACGATGGCAGTATGCAGGAAGAAAAGATCGGCGATATGCCGAATCTACTGGGCGCAGGCGCGGAATTTTTGCGCGCTGAAAACGTGCCCATGATCGCCAACTCGGATATCGTAGATTTGAACGCATTGGGCAACGATACCGTATTCCTGGGGTATATACTCGGCGGGATTATCAGCGAGCAGCCCAACGTGTTTTTCAATAATCAGGATTTGAGCGCGGCAAGTTCAATGTTGTATGCCGTTTATTTTGTGCCGGACGATAATTCTACCGCCGTCAAGGCGCCGCGTGCAGCCCCTGTGGCGTTGGATGTGCGGACGCAACCCAATCCGGCCAGGGAGTTCGCCGACGTGTTTTTTACGTTGAAGCGCGCCGCCTCGGTGGAGATTGCCTTGCAAGCGCCTAATGGGCAGTTGGTTACCTCCGAGCGACTGGGCGTCCTGCCGGCAGGCGCGCAGCAATTCCAATTCCGGTTTGAAAAACTGCCGGCCGGCGTGTACACAATTACGCTGACCGTGGGGCAGGAGTTGATACCGCTGAAATTAGTGGTGTATTGAGCGGTAACAAAATATACTCAACCGCGCACCGCTAAAAGTCCGCGCCAAGTCGCATATTTGCGTTAGCAAAAAGGGGGCATCTAAATAGTATGGAGTTGTGTACTAGGTCATTGACGACCCTGTAAACAAAAAAATATTTTGTTTAGGCTCCTGTTTTTTGATTTTTTTTAGAAAAAAATCAAAAAACAGGAGCCTAAACATCATTTTATTTCGCCGCCGGAGGCGGCGAAATACTTTTTACACAACCTCAGCCACAAAAGAACGGTGTCGTCTCCTCCGCGGGATGCCGCCGCCCTTTCGCCCGCCCGATGAAAGCGCGGGCGTCGCTATATACCT
>JAUMBL010000210.1:0-10253 GCA_032115775.1 Saprospiraceae bacterium
AACATCCGGCCGGATGAGATGAATTGAAATTATTAATTAAAATGATACGCACGATTAAATGGAACACAAATACGTAAATTTCATAACGGACGAACACCTGCTTTCCTGCATAGGTAATCTTTACAATGCATATTTGAGGGCAAAAAGCAATATCACAAAAAGCAATTTCTATTCAAACAAAGTGGACACGATAAAACTCACCTTTGATTCGAAATTCAATGATATGGAAGAAGAACTAATCGTCCAATCGGAAATTTTAAGACAAGTTGATAAATCTGTAAACAACTCTATTGGGACGTTTCACGAACAAATTTTAGGCGGTATAAAAGGCTATGAAACCGGCAAATTAAGCGGCTACGATATTAAAGCAACCGATGACACGCTGTTTGCTGATATCAAAAACAAGCATAATACCATGAACAGCAGCGCTGCGGAAGCGCTATTTCAGAAATTATCTCGCTTTGCAAACGATTACAAAAAAGCGAAGTGCTATTGGGTGCAAATTTTGGCAAAAGGCAGTTTTTGTGAGTTATGGAGCGGCGATATAAATGGGAAAGAATATAGCCACAGCAGGGTTTACAAAATCTCAGGAGACCAATTTTACGCATTGTTGTCAGGAAAAGACGACGCCTTGTTTCAACTATACCAAGCGCTCCCGGCAGCAATTACAGACTACTTGAAAATAAGGGAAAAACAAGGCGAAAGTGCTGAAAATTCAGCATTGGAAGAAATAAAAGCAACAACTGAAGTCAGCAGGAGGAGCGTGTTAAATCAAATTACCTTTGAAAATTACGGTTATTATCTCGGCTTTGACAAACTGTAGTATCGGTTTAAAAATTGCACAATCGAAAACCCGACCTCCATGCCCAAATTAACTGGAACGGCGTTGCCGATCTGTTTATATTGCTGCGCCATGGATCCCTCAAAAAACCAATCGTCCGGAAAAGTTTGAATGCGCGCATATTCCCGAACTGTAAAAGGGCGTGTTTCTTCAGGGTGACATCGTTCTGTTTGTTTTTGCGCCGGACTGCAGGTAAGCGTTAAACAGGGTTCGTCCCAACCAATACGCCGGGCAATACCCGTTTTTCCTCCTCCCAGATGAAAACTGCCACCCATAAACGCCTTCTGGATATCAAGCGGCAAATCACGCCAGTACCCCTTTTGTGGCACTAAATCCAAAACCGCTTTTTTGCTTTTCGGATATTTTGCGCCTGGAGATGGCGGGACGTTCGTATCGTACAGCGCGCCTTTTTGTAAGGCGTCTTTCAGCGTGTAAATTTTATTGTGCGGTTTCGGATATTCGTATTTCAAGTTAATGTCTTTCCTGACTCCTGCCAGGATTAATCGCTCGCGTTTTTGTGGAACTTTATAATTGATCGCTTTTAAAACTTGTATAGGAACAACGTGGTAGCCAATTTCATCCAAAATAGAAATCATTCCCTGCAAGGTTTTGCCGCCATCATGACTAAGCAAACCGCGGACGTTTTCTCCAATACAAATCGGCGGATTTACTTCTTTAACAACTCTTGCAAATTCATAGAACAAAGTTCCTCGCGCATCTGCCAGCCCTAATTTTTTTCCCGCATAACTAAAAGACTGACAGGGAAATCCGCCGGTCACTACATCCACTTTTTCGTAATATTCCTTAAAATCAAAATTTTTAATGTCGCCTTCCAAGACTTTCCAGTTTGGGCGATTTTTTCGCAGCGTTTGACAAGCCCATTTGTCAATCTCATTCAATGCCACGCATTTCAAACCGGCTTTTTCCAAACCGATGGCTAAGCCGCCGGCGCCGGCAAATAGTTCCAATACGCTGTACGCATGATCCGCCTTAACAAAATTAGAAACAGTATCCTCCACCTCTTGATTGTAAAAATCAGCAAACAGGGTTTCTACCTGCTCCCGCGCATACACACGGTAGTTGCTTATCGGTTCCCGAACAGCCGACAGCTTCCCTTCCCTGTCCCATCGTCTGAGGGTCTCCTTACTTTTTCCAATAAGCTCGGAGGCCTCAGATAACGACAAATATTTTTTCATAACCAGATTGTTTAACCTTACACAAGGGTTACAAAAGTACGACTAAAAATTAAATACGCAACAAAGAAGGTAGAAAAAAACGAACCCACTGCCAGAATTTAGAAAGGGTACACATTTTTTCAAAAAAATCGAGTTCTACCAATATTTGACCTCTCCGAGGTCATTTTGATTGGGTCGCGCAAGGTTTGCAGGCTACCGACAAAAATGTGTACCCTTTGAAAATCAACTCAATAGTTAACGCTGGATTCCCTCCATTCGATTGCAAATTTTGCCTTGCTTGAAGCCAAATCTTTGAATATATCCGTTTCCGGTGAGTTCAAAAACAGGCGTATTTTTGAGCAGCGACTTCGCCGGATCGCAGTATGGCGGGAAATGGGACTTTTTGTCTCAGACGCGCCCGGCTAAGCCGTTAAAAAAAATACCCCTACTTTTGCCTTTGAAATAAAATCCTGAACCTATTTTTCTAGCCATGCCAAGTAAAGAAGTACATTATTCAGACTATCTCCAGCTCGACAAAATCCTCGATGCGCAAGCGATGGAGAGCGTGCAGCAAGGCGCGCCAGCGCACGACGAGATGTTGTTTATTATCATCCACCAGGCGTACGAACTGTGGTTCAAGCAAATTCTGTTCGAAATAGATTCGGTTTCAGAGATTATGAGCCGGCCGCAGATCAATGACAATTCGCCCGAGCTGCAAACGGTGGCACACCGCCTCGCCCGGATAGATACCATCCTGAAGGTGGCAGTCCATCAAATTGATATCCTGGAAACCATGACGCCCATGGATTTCCTGGATTTTCGAGATTTCCTGCGGCCGGCTTCCGGCTTTCAAAGCTGGCAGTTTAAGATCACGGAGGCGAAACTGGGTTTGCGCTACGCCGAACGATTCGGACAAGAATACTATCTCTCCCAACTCCGGCCGGAGCATGTGGCGCTGATCAAAAATGCGGAACAAAAACCCTCGCTGCTCGATCTGGTCAATGACTGGCTCGAGCGCATGCCGTTCTTCGATGCACCCGAATTTTGGACGGATTATCAGCCGCTGCATCCGGACGAAAACAGCGAAAAACATCCCTTTTGGCAGGATTATGCCGCTATTTATACGAGCAGTCTGATTCCGGCAGAGCGGCAGAACCTGGCGCATTTCGAGCAGTTATTTTTTGGTGCGGACGATGCCTCGGCGCGTCGGCTCAGTGCGCGGGCCTGCCGCGCCGCGCTTTTTATCATGCTTTACCGGGGATTCCCGCTGCTGCAAACGCCTTTTCAGGTACTCAATCACTTGTTGGAAATTGACGAGCAACTCTCGATTTGGCGATACCGCCACGTCAGCATGGTGACCCGCATGATCGGCTATCGCGCAGGTACCGGCGGCTCTACCGGCCGCGATTACCTGAAAGGCGCCTTGGACAAACACTATATTTTCAGAGAAATAGCCGCGCTTTCCAGCTGCCTGATCGAACGGCGGCGCCTGCCGGCATTGGGCAAGGCGCTCGAAGAACGGCTCGGGTTCTGAGGCGGCCGGGATATCCGGCGTTCTTCGGACGAAGATATTTTTTTGATGAGATGGTGAGCCGCATGGAAGATCAATTCAGACAAACTGTAAACGCAGAAAATATGAACCATCGCAAAATTTTCTTCTGGTCTGTTACGGTCGCCCTGGCCGGATTTTTATTCGGATTTGACACTGTGGTTATTTCCGGCGCCGACCTTTCGCTGCAGGCGCTCTGGCCTCGGGGGGCCGTGTTTCACGGATTTGTCGTTATGGCTTCTGCGTTGTGGGGCACCGTGATCGGCGCGATGCTGGGCGGTATTCCTGCCGACCGGATGGGGCGCAAGGAAACACTGTTTTGGATCGGGGTGCTGTATTTCGTATCGGCGGCGGGATCTGCCTTGGCGAACGACCCGTGGGTGTTCGCGTTCTTTCGCTTTGTAGGCGGCTTGGGCGTCGGCGCCTCCACCATTGCTGCGCCGGCCTATATTTCTGAAATTGCGCCGGCGGAGAACCGCGGAAAATTGGTTGCGCTCTATCAGTTCAACATCGTTTTCGGTATTTTAGCCGCCTTTTTATCAAATTATTTGCTCAGCGGCGGCGGCGATAATGCCTGGCGCTGGATGCTCGGCGTAGAGGCCTTTCCGGCGCTGGCTTACCTGCTGCTGGTGCGGTTGGTACCCGAAAGTCCGCGGTGGTTGTTGGTGAAAAAGCAAGACCGCCAGACTGCCGCGCGTACGTTGCGCCTGCTGAATCCCGATTTGGATACGGACGCGGAACTGCGCGCGATGCTTGCCGACCAGCCGGAGGCCGGTTCGACGGAAACGATTTTCCATCCAAAATATCGTTTTTCCCTGACGCTGGCGTTTCTGATCGCGTTTTTTAACCAATTGTCCGGGATAAACGCTTTTTTGTATTACGCCCCGCGTATTTTTGAAATCGCCGGACTGGGAAAAAGTACCGCCTTGCTGAGTAGCGTGGGAATCGGGCTGGCCAACCTGGTGTTTACGCTGGCGGGCGTAGCGCTCATTGACCGCTTCGGGCGCCGGCAACTGCTGTACATCGGCTCGGTGGGGTACATCGTATCCCTCTCGCTGGTAGCCGCCGCTTTTGCTTTGGGAACTCAGGGCATGGCTGTGCCAATTTTTCTTTTCCTCTTTATTGCCGCGCATGCCATAGGCCAGGGCGCGGTGATCTGGGTGTTTATATCTGAAATTTTTCCCACGCACCTGCGGGCGAGCGGGCAGGCATTCGGCAGCTCCGTGCACTGGGTGCTGGCCGCTGCGATCCCGTCGCTTATTCCGTTGTTGTTTAGTCGGATCGGCGCTGCGCCGGTGTTTGCCTTTTTCGCCTTTATGATGACGCTTCAGTTGCTTTTTGTTTGGAAAATGATGCCGGAAACAAAGGGCGTTTCGCTGGAAAATTTGGAAAAACGCCTAACCGGCAGGCGCTGAGCAAGGCTGTTCCGCTGCCATTATCCTGTTCTTTACACTATGTATATAAAGCCAATTCTTCTTGTCGCCGGCGTCCTTTCCGCCCTGCTTTGGAGCGCCTGCGCCGGCGATGCCGCCCGCCGGGCGCCTGCCGCGCCACCCGAAGCATACCGGGAACCGCATCGCCCGCAGTTCCACTTTTCACCGCCGTCCAACTGGATGAACGATCCCAACGGCATGGTGTACTACGCAGGCGAGTACCATCTTTTTTATCAATATTACCCCGATTCTACCGTCTGGGGGCCTATGCACTGGGGGCATGCCGTGAGTAAAGATTTGACGCATTGGGAGCACCTGCCGATTGCTTTGTTTCCGGATTCTCTGGGGTATATTTTTTCCGGGAGCGCCGTGGTGGACTGGAAAAACACGAGTGGATTTGGAAAAAACGGCCAACCACCGCTAGTGGCGATCTTTACTTACCACAATATGGCGGGCGAAAAAGCCGGGCGCAGGGATTTTCAATACCAGGGTATCGCGTACAGCCAGGATAAAGGTCGGAGCTGGACGAAATACGCAGGCAACCCCGTTGTGCCCAATCCCGGCGCCATCCGCGATTTCCGCGACCCCAAAGTAATCTGGCATGAGGCGTCCGGACAGTGGATCATGGTGTTCGCGGTCGCTGATCACGTGACCTTTTACGGCTCGAAAGACTTGAAGCGCTGGACGCATCTTTCTGATTTCGGGCAGGATGCGGGCGCGCATACCGGCGTGTGGGAATGCCCTGATCTGTTCCCGATCCGCGAGGAAACAAGCGGTGATACCCTGTGGACGCTCCTTTGCAGCATCAATCCCGGCGCGCCGAACGGCGGCTCCGGCACGCAGTATTTTATCGGGCATTTTGACGGAAAAAATTTTTCGCTGGACGCCGATTTTGCCAAAAACGTACAAGCAGGAAAGGCCGTTTGGCTGGACTACGGCCGGGATAACTACGCCGGCGTCAGCTGGTCGGACGTGCCCCGCGCGGACGGACGCCGTTTATTCCTCGGCTGGATGAGTAACTGGGACTATGCCCAGGTAGTCCCAACAACCCGCTGGCGCAGCGCCATGACGCTGCCCAGGGAATTAAACCTGCGCAAGACTGCCGCAGGTTACCGACTGTATGCCCAGCCGGCAAGAGAACTCAACCGATTGCGCGACCGGACGATCGCGCTGAAACCGGCGGTTTTCTCCGACCAATACGATATTTCCGCACAAATTGGCGCATTCGACGGCTTATTGGAATTGGAACTCGAACTGAAATCCGCCGACGGCGCGCCCCTGGATGTGACCCTGGAATGCGCAAACGCCCTGGGTAACCGCTACGAAATCGGCTGTAATACCGAAACCGGTCAATACTACGCCGACCGCCGGCAGGCGGGGAAACAGACGTTTTCCGAAAAATTCGCAGGAACCGTCGCCACGGCTCCCCGGATATCCGACGACAAAACCGTCCGGCTACACATCTTCCTAGATACAGCCTCTGCAGAGTTGTTCGCCGATGACGGCGCCACCGTGATGACCGATATTTTTTTTCCGGAGTCCCCGTTTACCACCGTTCGCCTGGTAGCGAAAAAAGGCAAAGTCCGCCTGATTGCAGCAAAAGCGCATGCTTTAAAGCGTATATGGTAAGCCCGATGGGCGATTATTTTTAAAAAATACATTCTGCTTATTTTCAATATATTACATAGAAAACAGCCGGAAAGGTTGTTGGCGTGACGTATAAATATCCGCCATTTTTATTGAATGTGCTGCTGATACCAAAAGTTATATCTATTTTTGGTGCGAAAATTGAGCTGATAATGAAAATCAGGATACCCATTTTCTCGCTGGCGTTTCTCCTGCTGGCGGGATCGGCTTCAAGCCAGACTTCATTCCTGAAAACCTTCGGCGGGCCCGGCACGGATATTGCCAATTATCTTCTGGAGTTGCCGGACGGGTACCTCGTGGCCGGAACGACCAGCTCTTTCGGCGACGGCAGCCTGGACGGATATCTGCTTCGACTGGAACTCAATGGCGATTTGATCTGGCAAAAAGTATATGGTTCCGGTTCGAACGACGTGTTCACGGCGGTTGCAGAGGCTGAAAGCGACGGATTCCTGGCGGTTGGTTTTACAACCGGCGGTTTTATGGGTACCCAGGATATCATGATCACCCGCGTGGACGCATTCGGAAGCGTACTTTGGAGCAAAACGGCCGGCGGCGGCGCCGATGATTACGCCCGGGCGGTCATCCGCATCGCCGACGGGTATATCATTTCCGGCGGACAATCCAGCCTGAGCGCTGGCACGGTGGACGGTTTTGTGATGCGGATAGATAACGACGGGAATGTCGTGTGGTCAAAAAGCTATGGAAGCGCGGTCGCCAATATTATCTATGCGGAATATGAAGAAAACGGCGTGTTGTATGCCGGCAGCAGCGCGGACGCGGCCGGTGCTTTGCTGCGCCTGAGTACGACAGACGGCAGCGTACTGTCCGGCAGCCTAGCCGATGGAAATGCTACGGAATCCTTGTATTACGTACGGCCGACCGCCGACGGCAACCTGCTGCAATCGGATCACAGCTGGAGCCCCTCCGGCGGCGTCCAGATTCGCCAGTGGGTCAGAAAAACGGATCGCGTGGGCAATGTGCTCTGGTCGAAGACATATAGCGCCCCGGGGGCGGATTTGCGCGGGCGCGCAGAACCCTGTTCCGATGGCGGTTCTATCCTCGTCCCGTACGAAAACTTCAATAAATTTACGGCCGAGCCCGTACTCGTCCGCCTCGACAGCACCGGAAACGTGCGCTGGAGCTATCGTTACGGCGGCGGCGCGCTCGACCGCCTGTACAAGGGCGAACAAACGGCGGATGGCGGGTTTGCCGCCGCCGGGCACACGCGCAGTTCGGCCGCCTCCAACGACGACGACATCCTGGTGATAAAAACTAAGCCTGACGGCTTGATAGACGGCTGCTGTATCGGTACCTACCCGGTTTCCGCCGAAACGTACGCGCCGCCGACCTCGAATTTTGCCCCCAATGCCTATCCTTTCTTGGGCGCGCAACCGCAGTTCCAGTTCGGCCTCTACACGCTGCTGAACGAAGGCCTCTCCTGCTTTATCCCCAATACGGTGTTGACGGACTCCATCCGGTTTTGCAGCGGCGATACGGTGCTGGTCGGCGGCCTGCCGTACAGCAATTCCGGCATCGCCCAAATGACGCTCCCAGGGCAAAACGGTTGCGATACGCTGATGGTCTATACGCTCATCAAGGAACCGCTGCCGACGCGCTTCGAAACGATCGCGCGCTGCGCCGGCGAAATCGTTGCCATTGCGGGGAATATTTATACGCAAAATACCACCGTATTTGACACGCTGCCCGCAGCGACCGGTTGCGATACGGTGGCGGTTTACAACCTGGTGTTCCAGCCGCTGCCCACCCGCGTGGAAATCGTTGAGTTCTGCCCGGGTAATAGCGCGACGGTCAATAGCATGGTGTTTACGCAGCCGGATACGGTGGTTCAGTTGTATCCCGCTGCGGTGGGTTGCGATACGCTGGTGACCTACATCGCACGCTATTACGATCTCCCGCAGCCCGCCTCGGTGCAATTGAATTGCCCGGCTTCCTTGACCGTCAATATTCCCCCGGATACCGACAGCGTCCGGGTGTTTTACAATACGCCGGCCGGCGGCAGCGACTGCGTTTGCGGCGGCTATTCGATGGAATTACTAGAAGGCCGGCCTTCGGGCAGCTGGTTTCCGACCGGCGCGACGCAGGTCTGCTACGAGGCGCAGGACAGCTGTGGCAACGTCCAGGCGTGCTGCTTTGAGGTTGCAGTGCAAGTCCAGGAAGATGTATGTGATACAAAAACCTTGGGCTGCGTGAAATTCGAACTCCTGACGATCACCGCCGACGCCGCCCGGCGCCACACCTACCGCATTCGGGTGACCAACAATTGTACTAACAAAATCCTGTATTTCGCCGCCCAAACCCCAAGCGGTACTACTGCTGTCGCGCCGACGAACAATACGGTGTTCGTTTCGGAAAACGACCGACATTACACGGTGCGAAATCCCAATTTTTCCCCCTTCTATTCGGTGAAATTTACACCGGTTGCCGACGGACTGGCAAACGGGCAATCGGATATCTTTCAATACACCCTGCCGACGCAGGCCGGCAATCCGTGGTATATTCATACTGCCGTCCGGCTGCAGTTTTCCGAAATTATTTCCACCCACCTCAACACTTTCTTCTGCCCGATTGGCGTGACGCCGACCGGTACCGCGTCGCGCTCCGAACCGATGGAGGACGCCCCCGAAGCCGGCACGCCCCTGCTGTACCCCAATCCGGCCTCCGATGTGTTGTACGTTGATCTCTCCGCCTGGCCGCACGCCGCCCGGCACGCGCGCATCC
This sequence comes from Saprospiraceae bacterium, assembly GCA_032115775.1. Classification (GTDB taxonomy): domain Bacteria; phylum Bacteroidota; class Bacteroidia; order Chitinophagales; family Saprospiraceae; genus M3007. The sequence goes on from JAUMBL010000210.1 coordinate 9,385, forward strand.
TCGACGCCCGCAGCCGGCAGTTGTGGGAAAAAGCGCTCCCGCCAAATACCCGACAGGACGGCATAGCGATACAACCGGAATGGCCCGCCGGCCTGTACTTTTTGGAAATCAGCGCGGAAGACGGCACCCGCAGCGTACAGCGATTCGCCGTGTATCCGGTACGGCGATAAAACGCCGCAGCCTAAAATGATACCGGGGTTTGGCGGATGATTGGAGTTTTTTATACAAAATGCATGAAAAAATTGCATTTCGTATCGTTTTTTTCTCTGTGACGGATTCACGAGCCACAAATCGCCCCCTCCACCGCGCCGAAAAAAATCGTAACTTTGTCTCCAATTACCCGCTTTTATGGAAAAACTACCGATCGGCATACAAACGTTCAGCGAAATAAGGGAGAACGGCTACCTGTATGTGGACAAAACAGCGCAGATTCACCGACTGGTATCGTCCGGCAAGTATTACTTCCTCTCCCGCCCCCGGCGCTTCGGCAAATCGTTGACGCTGTCCACGATCCGGGAACTCTTCGAGGGAAACCGGACGCTGTTTTCCGGACTGTGGATCGAAGACCAGTGGGACTGGAGCCGGACGCGCCCGGTGGTGCATATTCAGTTCAACAGCATCGGGTACTTTAGCAACGGACTGGAGTATGCAATCAACAGTGCGTTATCTAAAGAAGCCCTCCGACACGGAATTGTTTTGACGGAAAGCAGCTACGATCAGCGTTTTTTTGAGTTGCTCGAAAAATTATCCGTCCAAAAAGGCAAGGTCGTGCTGCTGATTGACGAGTACGACAAACCGCTGATTGATTACCTGGAAAAAGAACAGCTGCCGACGGCTTTCGAACACCAGCGAATCCTGAAAAATTTTTA
>JAUMBL010000211.1:0-4774 GCA_032115775.1 Saprospiraceae bacterium
CCGTCTTCGATTTCTTTTTCGTCTGTGTACGCGCGTTCGGACACCCGTTCCGGACTGACGTCCACGCGGCGCACATTGAATTGGGCGCGGTAATCGTACGTTGCGCCGGATTCGGCCTGCAGGTGAAACTGCTTCCAGCGGCTGTTCAGATCGCCGGCGCTGACAGACAGGATACGGTCGGTAAAGCCCCTGGACAGTATCTGGTCAGACTGATTGCGCACCTCAAACAGGATATGCGTCGTGCCGAGATCCAGCGCTTCGTTGCTCATTTCCCGGCTGTTGCGGTAGTTTTTGAAATACCGCTGCTCCAGGCTCTCCAGTTTGGCGTGGGCGTCGCGAGCCGCCTGGCGGTCGCCCCGGCGTGCCTGTCGGAGCAGGTCCTCCGCGCAATCGTACAGGTAGTCGGCGGCTTTTTCGCGGCTTTCGCGCTCCAACTGTTCGATATTGACAAAGGTAAATTTCGCCTGGTAACCGTCTTTGGCCCGCAGGGGCAGGAGTGGCGATATTTTGTTTTGCCGACGGCGGATAGCGCGGTGAATTTCATACACCTGCTCCCAGTTTTCCTGGCGGTCTTCCGCGATCAGGTGATCCGCAGCGCGCAGGTCGCGGTCTTGCGCTTTGCGGAAAGCGCGTTCGAGTCCACGGACGTATTCTGGGTTTTTCTTCGACTTCCCCTTCAATTTACGGATGCAAAAATCAATGGCGACGTCGTAGTCGCCGTTTTCGATCATGCGGCGGGGCGACTGGCAGGAGGCGAGCAGCAGGATACTGAGGGCGAAGGCGGCAAGGCGGGCTGGGTGGCGCATGGCAGTTTGTTTTGCAGCGAGGAAAATCTGACTGCAAGTTTACCGCCCAGCCTGCACATTTGCATTTAAAACTTGTTAGCGATCTGCTAAAATCTGTTAAAACGGGGTTTTAACCACCATTTTTCAAGTAAAAAGGCGGGCTGCTTAAGTCGAAAAATGATTTCCAGATTCAGGCCGACACGCGAAGCCGAGGAAATTAAACGAACATATTGCGTTATTAACGTTAATTATTTGTCAATTGGTCGAACTTTGTTTGGAGGCTTCGGTTAAAAAGTTCTACTTTGTACCCTATTCATCCAATATATGCAAAAACGCCTACGTATTTTAATATTTTTACTTTTTGCCGCTGGGGGTATCTATGCCCAGGCGGGCTTAAAAGCCGATCTGTCGGTGTATCCCAACCCGACCACGGAGTACATCTCCGTGAATGATTTGCGCGACCAGGTAGGGCACGTAGTTGTATATAATCTGGTCGGGAAAAAAGTCAAAGAAGTGGAGTACAACCGCAACGACCAGGTGTATGTTGCTGATTTGCCCAAAGGTATGTACTTGGTGCAGGTACAGGATCGGTCGCGCAAGGTGTTGGCGACGCAGAAAGTGGACAAGCGCTAGTGCCGCGTCCGGCAAATAGCGCATGAATATGGCGGCCCAGTTTTCCCTTCCTCTGCGTTGCTCGTCGGTTACAATATCCCGTATTGCGCCCTTCTCGCGCCTTGATGAAGACAAAGTTTGTCTCCCCAATTCATAAGCCATTCACCGGACGCGGCACTAGCGGTTTTTCAAGAGAATATCTTCCAGGCGCCTTGGCCGGCGCTCCGTTTCCCAAAAAAAGCCCTCCAGGCGAATGGAATTATTGTCCGCTTCTTTCATCGGCGTAAACTTGCCGTCGGGCTGACCGTAAAATCGGATGCTGTTCACTTTGTTATCCCCGAAGAAAAGGCGCATTTCCGAGCAGGCGGTTTCGTTGACGCCTATATAAGCCTGATCGTCGTCGAGCGCGTAGTACACCGCTTGCGCATTGCCTTCCACCAGCATTTGATCCACCGCGTTGTCCACAAAAAAGATCGTGTTGTTGCGGCCTTTAATTTGGTTGTAAAACTGTTCGTCCGGGGAGTTGATGACCAAGGAATTTTCGCGCAGCCAGATGCGATCCACTTTTCCGTCGCGCATGGCCATTCGGATGGTGTCGGCGGAAAACTGAGAGGTGTCCGACCAGATAATAGGTTTGTTTTGCAGGGGATAAAACCAGAAAATACTGTCGGCCGTGCTGAAGCGCAAGGAATCACAGGAGGCCTGTAGATTGCTCTTGAAAATGCGCACATCCAAATGGGCAAGCAGCACCCGGCTGTCGGCGGTTGAGTCGGGTTTGAACGCGGTAAGCGTATCGGCGCTCATGTAAAGCGTATCCTTTTCCACCAAAATTTTCATGAGCGGCCGGCCGGTTGCAGCGTCTGCGGCGCCGAAGGCATTGAGGTATTCTGACTGCTTGTTGTAATCCATCCGCCAGGCCAGGATGCTAAAATCGGCGGCGGTATCCCGCCAGTACACATTGCCGACGGCCAGCCCGCCGCCCAGTTCCTCGTTAAAATCCAGCGAATCAGCCTCGATGATATTGGGCGGGTCGCTCACGCGGCCGCGACCGGCGAGTTGGAAGCGCTTTTCCCGACTGAAATAGCGGATTTCGGCGCCCTCCACCTCCTGGGTGCTGTCGCGGTAATAGGCGTTCCCCACCAGCACAGCCGTTTCTTTTTCCGTATTATAGCGGATGAGGTCAGCTTTTGTGACGCGTTGTTCGGCGGGTTCTTCCACGTAGGCGGAGTCTTCGAGAATATATTCCTTGCTCGCGCCGATATAGCGCATTTTTTGGGCTCGGCCGCGCTGGCCCGCGCGTTCGTATTGCGGGTTCAGGTTAAATTCCGCGTAGTCGTTTTCGGTGTCATAGTATCCGCCTTCACAGTATATTTTGGTGCCGATTTGGGTGATAAGCGTAGGCGCCAGAAACTGCACGGTTCGGGTTTTTGTTTGAAAACCCATGGTGTCGGTTCGGACGGTAAATTCCGGGTCGGTGACCACCACGTCTTCTTTAAAATAAATTTGATCTTCTTTGACAAAATAGTATCCGTGTCGGCTTTTGAGTTGCGTCTGGCCGTCGGTCATACGGGCGCCCTCGTGGTACTCGGCGATTTTGCGCTCGAGATCGTACGACATTTTGCGGGTAAACAGTTTTTGTCGGCCGTTCTCCAAAGCGGTCTCCCCGTACAGGTCGCTGCGATTCGTAGCGCCGAAATACCGAGCCGAATCGCCAAAAATGCGCAGGCTATCGCCTTGCTCGATCACGACGTTGCCGATCAGCAGGGCGTCGTCTAGGTCGAGGATGGCGGTGTCGCAGAAAATCAGGGTGCTGTCCTGCCGCAGACGAACGGTTCCGCTCAGTTTTCGTTTTTCCCGACCGGATTCCATAAACGCTTCGCCGACTTCCGAGGATTCGATGCGCAATTTTCCAAGGGTGTCGCCGGGTATTTGTGCGAACAGGCGGTGCGGCAGGCAGGCGGTCAGAACAACCAGCGCCGTGAACAAAATATTTTTACCCTTATTATACATAGCACATCGAAAGTTGTTCGTTATCCAGTAGAACGAACCATAAAACGAAGAAGGATGGAAGATCATACAGAGGCGCCGTTAATTTTATTCGACGGCGTATGCAATTTGTGCAACGCGTCCGTCCAATCGGTGTTATTGCGCGACCGGGCGGGCATTTTCCGGTTTGCCGCCCTGCAATCGGAAACCGGGCAGGCGCGTCTGCGGGCGCTCGGTTTTTCTACAGAACAGTTTGATACGATCGTATTGATCCACGGCGGGCGTTATTACACCCATTCGGACGCCGCGCTGGAGGTTTGTCGGCTGCTTGGCAGGCCTTATTCCTGGCTCCATATTTTCCGATGGATTCCCCGCTTTATCCGCGACGGCGCGTACCGGGTGGTTGCACGGTACCGGTATCGGTGGTTTGGCCAAAGCGAAAGTTGCCTGTTGCCCCGACCGGAGTGGCGGAATCGGTTTGTATAACGCAATTAGATCGGCGTTCACCCTTCCAGCCAGAGGCGAATATTGCGTTCGATGCGGGCTGACAAGTCGGCCGACGTATCGCGCTGAAAATCCCGTCCGGTCACCGTTTCGTACAATTCAATATAACGCTCGGTAATCTGTGTTACGAAATCATCGGGCATCCAGGGCATTTCCTGCCCTTCTTTGCCTTGAAACCCATTCGCCATCAGCCATTCGCGCACAAATTCCTTGCTGAGTTGCTGTTGGCGCTCGCCGCAGGCCTGGCGCTCGGCATACCCCTCGGCGTAAAAATACCGGGAGCTGTCGGGCGTGTGAATTTCATCCATCAGGATAATTTCGTCGTCTTTTTTTCCAAATTCATATTTGGTATCCACCAAGATCAATCCGCGTTCGCGGGCCATGTCCGTGCCGCGCTGGAAGAGGGCGCGGGTGTACGCTTCCATGAGGGCGTAGTCTTCTTCCGACACGATTCCCAGGGCAAGGATTTCTTCCCGGGAAATATCTTCATCGTGCCCGGCCGCCGCCTTAGTCGTTGGCGTGATGATGGGCGTCGGGAAGGGGTCGTTTTCGCGCATCCCCTCCGGCATCGGCACGCCGCAGAGTAGGCGTTCGCCGTTGGCATAGCAGCGGGCGGCATGGCCGGCGAGGTAGCCGCGAATGACCATTTCCACCCGCACCGGCTCGCAACGATGGCCGATGGCAACGTTGGGATCCGGCGAAGCAATCAGCCAGTTGGGACAAATATCCCTGGTAGCGTTGAGGAAATGCGCGGCGGTTTGGTTCAGCACGGCGCCTTTATGCGGAATCGGGCGCGAAAGGATATGGTCGAACGCGGAAATGCGGTCGCTCGCAACCATAATCAGCAACTCGCCAACCGTATAGACGTCGCGCACTTTGCCCCGGTA
>JAUMBL010000212.1:0-31531 GCA_032115775.1 Saprospiraceae bacterium
GAAAAATCCTGCCGCTCAACAACAAAAACAACGGAATTTTAACCGCCTCTGGCACGCCGACGCCGAAGTGGCAAAGCGCGTGGGTCAGGCGGATACGTATCGCTACGACGGCTCAGAGCCGCTCGAGCGCTTCACCGGCACGCACCCGGCGGTGATGCAAGCGCGCATCGCCGCTATGAACTGGCAGTTCGACAGCGACCCCGCCGCTGCCCGCCGCCCACTCAAAGAACGCTTCTCGCAATGGATCGAGCGCCTCACCGGCCGCCGCCTCGGCGAGTACAAAAATTTCATCCTTCTGCCTGATTCTACGCCGCATGGATAAAATTACCGAACGCGACTCCCCCTACCGTCACCTGGAGAAAATGAGCGTACATACGCTGCTTACCCACATCAATACGGAAGACCGCAAAGTACCGGAGGCCGTAGCGGCCGCTATCCCGCAAATCGAAGCGTTTGTCGAAGCGCTTGTACCCCGCATGCGCGCAGGCGGTCGGCTGTTCTACATCGGCGCGGGCACCAGCGGCCGCCTCGGCGTGTTGGACGCCTCGGAAATCCCGCCCACCTACGGCGCGCCGCCCGACTGGGTGGTAGGGCTTATCGCCGGCGGCGACCAGGCGATCCGCAATCCGGTGGAAGGCGCGGAGGACAGCACCACCCAAGCCTGGGAGGATCTGCGCGCCTGGCAAATCGAAGCGATCGATACGGTGATCGGCATCGCCGCCTCCGGCACGACGCCCTACGTGATACACGGCCTGCGCGCTTGTCGGGCCGCCGGCATCCGCACGGCCTGCATCACCTGCAACCCCGGCGCGCCAATTATCGAAGCGGCCGATCACCCCATCCTCGCGGTAGTCGGCCCCGAATTTGTTACCGGCAGCACCCGCATGAAAGCGGGCACCGCGCAAAAACTCATCCTGAATATGATCTCCACCACCGCCATGATCCAGTTGGGGCGCGTATCGGATAATAAAATGGTGGACATGCAACTTTCCAACGCCAAACTGATCGAACGCGGCGCCCGGATGGTGGCGGAAGCCACCGGACTGTCGCTGGATGCGGCCCGGGCCGCGCTGCTGCAGCATGGGAGCGTGCGGAAGGCGGTTGCGGCGCAAAACGGGTAATGAGGGTGTATCACAAGTATTTCGCCGCCTCCGGCGGCGAAATAAAATAATGTTTGGTTGCCTGTTTTTTTGATTTTTTTAGAAAAAATCAAAAAAACAGGCAACCAAACAAAATATTTTTTTGCTTAACGGGGCTTTCGCGGACTTATGATACACCCTCAATGCCTGGATACGCCGTTATTCTACTTTGATCAATTGCAGATTGTGCGCGCGCGCCGCCGCCCGAATCCGCACCAGGTACGTGCCGGCGGGCAGGTTTTCGAGCGGAATCTGCAATTTCGTTTGGTCAATATTGCCGCTGAACAGGACGCGCAGTGCGCGGCCGCTCCAATCCGTCAGGGTAATTTCGGCGTCTGATAGTTGCGGCAATTTCAGATCCAGCAGGCTGAAAGACTCGGCTGGATTTGGCGACAGGCGTGCGTGCCAGCCTGCCGGCAGTTCGCCGGCGCGCACGGTGGTTTCCACCACGATCGAGGCCACACTGCTGCAGCCGGTCGTTGCGCTGGTAACGGTCACGGTGTAGGCGCCACCCGGCAAATTTTCGATGGTTGCGCCGATTGCGCCATTACTCCACAAAAAGGAGAACGGCCCTGCTCCGCTCAGGATATTCGCATTTGCGCTGCCATCGCCGGCGCCGGCGGCGCTTTCGTTGACGGCGCTCAGGCTGATTGCCAGGGTGTCGGCAACCTGAACAGTCAATTCGACGCGCTCCGTACAACCGGCCTCGTCGGTGATTGTGCAGTCGGCCAGTACTGTGCCGTAGGGGTACACGGCGGTAGTGCTCGTATCGCCGTTGCTCCAGGCGAAGCGGTACGGCGGCGTGCCGCCCGTCGGAAGGACGGACAACGTCGTCTGCCCGCTACAATCCACGGCGCCCGGGGACAGTCCCGCGCTGAGGAAAGGTTGCACCTGCGTCACCGTGGCAACGTCCGTGGCCGTGCAGCCGTTCAGCGGATTCGTGGCGACGACCAGGTAGTCGCCGGGAGTCGTGACGATCGGCTGCTCCACCCCAAAAGGCAGGGAAACCCAGGCTACCAGAACCGGATTGTCCACGATCGCATTTAGGACGACCTCGCTATTTTGGCAAAACAACACCCCGCCCACGGCCTCGAGCGCGGGCGGCAGGGTATCTGCTGGGACTTCCGCGACGATTGCTCCCTCACAGCCGTTCAGCGGACTGTAGGCCTTCAGGGTATAAATGCCCGGCTCGGTAACGGTGTTGGTCAAATCCAAGGAGAAAAAACCGGAGGGGCCTTCCCAGTACGCATCGCCGCCGACCACGGAACCGACCAGCTGTGCCGAACCGCCCAGGCAGGTAATCGCGCCGGTTACATTGGCAGTTAAAATGGGCGGTTCCAGATCCGCTACGACAAATACTTCCTTCGTATTCGTGCAACCGTTCGGCGCCGTGACAACCAGGCGATAAATACCCGGCTGCGCGGCGGGCGCGTTTTGTAAATTGGAGATAAAGCCTCCCGGGCCCGTCCAAAGATACATCACCCCGGGCGTGGCAGACTGGCCGCGGAGCGTGTCCACATCATTGTAGCAGGTAATCAGGCCGCCGGTGGCGCTCACGTCCGGCAGCGAGCTGTCGGCGCTTACTTCGGCGATGGCGGTACCCGTGCAGCCGTTCGGGGCGGTCACCGTAACGGTGTATGTGCCGGGTTGGCTGACGGTGGGATTTTGCAGCGTGGAGACGAAACCCGTGGGGCTTCCCCAAGCGAATACGACGCCGGCGGTATTGGACGTCGCATTGATCGTCAGCAGCGGATTGTCGCAGCTCAACACGCCGCCGACAGCCTGCACCTCCGGCGCCGTAATATCCTGCGCGATGTCAATAGACGTGCTGCTGGTACAGCCATTGGCCGGATTGGAAGCGATCAGTGTATAGGTTCCGGGATTCGAGATCGGAATCTGCGGATCATCGGAATTCACGGAGGGGCCGCTCCAGAACAGGCCGAGTCCGGGCACATCGCTGCTGACAGTCAGGAGAATGGACGTGTTGCTGCAGGTAAGGGTAGTAGTGGCCGCCTGAATATCCACGGCAGGCCCCTGCAGGTTTTCAATGACTTCCACCACGCCCGTGGCCGTACAGCCGTTGAGCAGGTTGAAAGCGGTTAGGGTATAGACTCCGGGGCTTGTCACAATCGGGTTGGGGTCAATGGACGCGAAGCCGTCGGGGCCTTCCCAGAAGGGTTCGCCGCCAAATATGGAGGCCGGGAGCGTCACAATGGCTTGCAGGCAGTTGATTTCCGTGTTGGCCGTGGTGACGATCGGCGGGTCGAGGTCGGTGACCACCGGTACCGACGTGCCGGCGGTGCAGCTATTCGGCGCCGTGACGACGAGCGTATAGACGCCCGGCACGGAAGTCGCCGCGTTTTGCGTGCCGGCGGTAAAGCCGTTGGGGCCCGTCCAGCTGTAGTTGACGCCGGGCGTGCTGGAAAATCCGCGCAGCGTATCCGTTTCGTTGTAGCAGGTGATCAGGCCGCCGTCTGCGGAGACATTGGGCGGCGTGCCGCCGCTGTATATCACGCTTTGGATGATTCCGGTGCTGGTATTCCAATAAGAGCCGGCGACGGTATTTTGCAGTTTGACGGCTCGCACCTGGTAGTACAGCGTATCGGCCGGCGGGTTAGGGTCGGTGTAGCTGCCGTTCACCAATCCCGGGTGTATTTTGGCGTATCCGCTGTATGGGGCGGTAGAGCGGAAGATTTGGTATCCTGCGACGGCGGGGTCGGCGGAGGGCGTCCAGTTCAGCCGGACGGCATCGCACTGGGGCGTTAGCGCCAGGTTTGCGGCCGGAGCGACGATATGGGCGCGGAGGCTGGGGTCGCCGAGCAGGGCGACATGCGTTCCGCAGGTACCGTAATATTCGGGATATCCCACGTTATCGCAGGTATTTTGCGTTTCCCGGGTGGAATATCCGATGGTTTCGCCGGCGTTCAGGTGCTGAAAAAACCAGTGCGGTCTGCCTGCCCAGGCGACGGACAGGATGCCGCCGCGCGAAGCCAGCACGGAGGGCAGCAGCGGGTTGGGCGCATAGTCCCAGTCGCCGTGATAGCTCCCAAAGATCATGGAAAACACAACATTGATGCTGTCGGTGGCAAAATCCGTGCTTGTGCCCACGCCGCTGGCGCTGGTGTAGGTACCCCCGCCGCAGCCATATCCGAACAGAAAGCTTTGATTATCGGTGTTTGTCAAGAAATCGCCTTCCACCACATTAGCGGCGCCTGAAAGCGCATAGCCGTTTCGAAATCCGTTGGCGGCGAAGGCCTCGCTGTTGAAAAAACCGAAATTATCGTCCACCAGCATCTTATTGTCCACCGTATATTCTTTGACGCGCCAGCGGTGGTTTTTATCGAGATACCGGCGCATGAGTTGCACCTGATTGGCGCCGAAGGTCGTTTCCGACAGGTTGGAAAAATCCACCCTGCCCACGGCGAGTTCGGTGGCGGAAGGCGTCACGCTTTGGTCGAATTTGCCATCGCCCGGCACGTTGTTGTTTTCCGGCCGGCCTGCCGTGGTGATGTTGACGGAATTATCGGTCCACAGCCCGTTTACATCGCCGTAGTAGGTATCGGCCGGCCAGGCGCCGGCGTGTTCCGGGTGCGCATCCCAGGCCGTATTGCCGGCATAGGGTACGGGGATGGCGCCGAGGAGCAGCACGCTTTTGACCTGCTGCGGCGCTGCGTTGTAATCGGCGACGATTTGATTTTTTATCGTTGCCACGGTGGCATTGGCGGGCGTTTCGTGCCAGCGCAGATCCCAGCCGTCGCCTGCCAGGTCTTGCCGCAGGCGTTCCAGTTCAAAGGCTAGGGGCGCGCTCAGCGCGGCTTCGCAAAACACCAGCATTTGTCCGCGTTTTTCCACCGCTTGACTTTCGAGGGCCACACTGAGGTAGCCGAAACCGGCGACGCCGTTCACAGTGCGTTGGATGCCGTACTCATACACCTTCCCGGCCGTTACGAGGGGATCGGTGAAGGTACTGACGGTGGATGCCGTCTGATTGAGCAAGACGAACCAGGTGGTAGAGTCCTTTTCCCGGCGAAACAGCACGACATCGGCTGCGGTCGGGGCCGGCCAGTTGAGCGCGACGCGCAGCGGGCCGGTTTGCACATTGCCGGACAGCGCTACGGCAGCGTCTTTGGTGGTTTGGGATGCCACTGCGATGGGCAGACAAAGCAGCAGTAGGAATGAGTACAGGATTTTATGCATAAATAAAAATTTGTGGTAAAATTAGATTGTTTTTATATGTTTAAAAAGAAATCTAACTGCTTTGTGGCGTTTTGGCCCCGTATTAACAAGAAATTCATTTCCTTTGCAGCAAAATTGGTTTGCACCGCATGAAACAAACTTTCCTCTTTTTCGCTTTCTTTACACTTTTCCTCGGCGCCTGCGCCGTAAAGCCCGTCGCACGCTTTTCCGCCGCGCCGGAAAAACTCGTAGCGCCGGCTACCGTCGCTTTCAGCAACAACTCTCTGAACGCGGAGACCTATTCCTGGGATTTTGGCGACGGCGCCAGTTCTGCGGAGGCTGCGCCGACGCACCGCTATGCCCATTCCGGAAATTACACTGTTACTTTAAAAGCCGTCAAAGGCGCTAAAACCGTTACGCACAAACAAATGATCCAGGTAACCGCTCCCACCACGTGCCTCCTTGAAATCGAAACCAGCCAAGGGGTTATGATGGCCGAATTGTTCGCCGGCACGCCCCAACACCGCGATAATTTTGTCAAACTGGCCGAAGAAGGCTATTTCGACGATTTACTTTTCCACCGCGTCATCGGCGGATTTATGGTTCAGGGCGGCGATCCGAACTCGCGCAACGCGCCTGCCGGGCAAGCGCTCGGATTCGGCGGCCCCGCTTATAAAATTCCGGCTGAATTCGTGGATTCGCTCGTGCACGTCAAAGGTATGATCGCCGCCGCCCGCGACGGCAACCCGCAAAAAGCCTCCAGCGGTTCGCAATTTTATATCGTGCAGGGCGCGCCGGTGTCGGATCAAACGCTCGATCAGGTGGAAGCGTCGAAAGGCTTCCGCTACACGTCCGAACAACGCGAGGCGTACAAAAAATTGGGCGGCACGCCGCACCTCGACCGCGATTACACCGTGTTCGGGCGCATCGTGGAAGGCTTGGATGTGCTGGATAAAATTGCAGCCCAACCGACCGACCGGAGCAACCGACCGCTGCAGGATGTGAAAATGAAAATTAAAGTGATCAAATAAACAGTATGGAAAAAGGGATTCCAACGGTAGATCTTTCGCAGTTTGTCCAAGGTTCGCCGGAACAACAACAAGCCTTCGTGGAGTCGCTCGGAAAAGCGTTTCGCGAAGTAGGGTTCGTCGCGGTCGTCAACCACGGCGTTCCAAAATCGCTGGTAGATGATTTTTACCAGGCTTCTAAAAAGTTTTTTGCGCTTCCGGAGGAGATCAAGAGAAAATATGAAGTGCGCGGCGGCGCCGGTCAGCGGGGATATACTTCGTTTGGTCGGGAGCACGCGAAGCAGTCCCAGGCGCCCGATTTAAAGGAATTTTTCCAGATCGGACAGGAAGTTCCTGCGGGACATCTGCTGCATTCGCAATACCCGGAAAACGTGCGGGTGGAAGAAATCCCGGCGTTTTACGCGCTGGGTCGCCAACTGTACCTGGAATTTGAGCGGGCGGGCGCCGAACTGTTGCGCGCGATCGCCATCTACCTGAAACTGGATCCGGCGTATTTTTCCGATAAAATCCAGTACGGCAACTCGATCCTCCGCTCGATCCACTACCCGCCGATTACCCAGGAGCCGGCCAGCGCCATTCGCGCCGAACAACATGAGGACATTAACCTTATCACGCTGCTCGTGGGCGCCAGCGCCGGCGGGCTCCAGCTGCTCTCGTCCGACAATACCTGGATTCCCATTATGCCGGAGGCCGATGAAATCGTCATCAATGTCGGCGATATGCTCCAGCGGCTCACCAATAATTACTTGAAAAGCACCACGCACCGCGTGGTGAATCCTCCCCGGGAGGAGTGGCATTTGCCCCGACTCAGCATTCCGTTCTTCCTGCACCCGGTGAGTGAGATGGATCTTACCTGCCTGCCCAATTGCGTATCGGCGGATCATCCGCCGCAATATCCGCCGATCACTGCGGGCGAATATTTGGACGAGCGGCTCCGGGAGATCGGATTGAAGAAGTAATTGCGCGCGTTCTTTGATCGCGGGCGGATTGTTGAAAAAGTTCAAAGCGACTCTTTAAACAAAAAAATATTTTGTTTTGGCGTCTGTTTTTTGATTTTTTGTAAAAAAATCAAAAAACAGACGCCAAAACATCATTCTATCCTTACGACACCGCTTTATTTGGAATTTTAATCCCGAAAACCGCCCAGAAAAGTGTAGGGGGTTAAAACCCCGGAAAATGTAGCGCGTCGTATTCCCGGCGATAAATCGCCGGGTTAGTCATTGCTATCACGCATATTTTGGCACTACCCAAATTTTATTGATTATGCACACAAACAAAACAGCGGTTATTGTCGGCGCCGGCTTAGTCGGTTCGCTCTGGGCTATTTTCATGGCTCGCCGGGGTTATGAGGTAAAAGTATTCGAGCGTCGGCCTGATATGCGGGCTGCGGGGTATTTGGGTGGGCGTTCCATCAACCTGGCGATGAGCGTCCGGGGTTGGCACGCCGTAGAAAAGGCGGGCATTCAGGCGCAGTTGGAGAAGGTGGCCATTCCGATGCCTGGGCGCATGATGCACAGCGTGGAGGGTAATTTGAGTTTTCAGCCGTATGGCAAAGCGGGCGAGGCGATTTACTCCGTATCGCGCGGCGGGCTGAATCTGGAGTTGTTGCGCCTTGCGTCGGAATTTCCGAATGTGTCTTTTTTCTTTGAGCATCGCTGCCTGGATGTAGATTTAAACAACCCGCAGATCACGTTTGAAGATATGCGCAGCGGTGTGCAAACAACCATCGAAACGCCGCTGATTTTTGGTACCGACGGCGCTTTTTCCGCCGTGCGCAACGCCTTGCAAAAGACGGATCGATTTGATTATCGCCAGTTTTATCTGGAGCACGGCTATAAGGAACTGACGATTCCGCCCGCTTCGGACGGCGCGTTCCAGCTCGATCCCCATGCCCTGCACATTTGGCCGCGCGGCAATTTTATGATGATTGCGCTGCCCAATGCGGACGGGTCGTTTACCTGCACGCTGTTTCTCCCGTTTGAAGGGCCGCAGGCGTTTGAGCACTTACATACCGACGATGCGGTGACGGCGTTTTTCAACCGGTATTTTGCGGATGCGGTACCGTTGATGCCCGGCTTGCTGGAGGATTTCCGAAAGAATCCGACGTCCTCCCTTGTGACCATTCAGTGCAATCCCTGGCAGTGGCAGGGGCGGATTTTGTTGTTAGGCGATTCGGCGCATGCGATTGTGCCGTTTTACGGCCAGGGGATGAACGCCGGGTTCGAGGATTGTACGTTGTTGGACAGCATGTACGAGACGTATCAGGGCGACTGGTCGAAGATACTGCTGGCCTTTGCCGTTCGCCGCAAGCCCGATGGCGACGCGATTGCGGAACTGGCGCAGCGCAATTTCATCGAAATGCGTGATTTGGTGGCCGACCCGCAGTTTTTGCTGCGCAAGAAAATTGCCGCGCGTTTGCATGAAAAATATCCGGATTTTCTGCCGGTGTATTCCATGGTGACGTTTAGCAATATTCCCTATTCCACCGCGCTCCGGGAGGACGATGCGCAGAACCGGCTTTTTGCCGATATTCTGTCTATTCCGGATATTGCCGAGCGTTGGGACGGGCCAGAAGTAGAGGCTTGTTTGCTGCAGTGGATGGCGGCGAAAGCATCCCAGGCAAGTTAACAACGCCCTATTTCATTATTGACACTTTTTCAATCACATCCCCGGGCTGTATTTGGTTCACGACCTCCATGCCTTCTTTCACGCGGCCAAAAATCGTATAGCGGCCGTCGAGGTGGGGCGTAGGCGATTGCGTAATAAACCATTGCGTACCTTCGGTGTCCGTTCCGGCCGAGGCCATGCCGAGATATCCTGCGCCATCATACCAGACGGGGCCGATTTCCGTGCGCAGGGTGTAGTCCAATGCGCCGTATCCGTCGCCGCGCGGGCATCCGCTTTGCACCACGAAATTGGGAACCACCCGGTGGGCGATTTTTCCGTCGTAGAAGCCTTCGCCGGCCAGTTTCAGGAAATTTGCGACTGATCCGGGCGCCCATTGCGGGTACAATTCCAGCAGGATTTCGCCGTATTGGGTTTGCATTTTTACCCGTGTGGCGCCGGTGAAATTTGACAGCGCCTGCCAGGCAATCGGATGGTTAAACGCCGGTTTAAAGGGCGGCGGCACGGAGATTCCCTCGAAATAGGCGAGCGCCTTGTTCAGGGCTGCGTACGCCTCCAGGTCGCGCGGCATTTTTAGTTTGGCGAGGGCGGTTTGCAAATCGGGAATGCGCGTTGAATCGCTGATTTCTTTAAAATTCAAGATCGTTGACTCCAGCGCCGGCGCGACCGATGCGATGGCGCCTGGATCGTTTGCGGCGATGATTTCGCGGAAGTACCCGTACAATTCCCGCCGCGCGCCCCGTGCGCCCTCTCCAAAAATCCGGTAGAAATCCTCCCGCCCGGCGATCGCGGCCAGGGCTTCCGCTGCGGCGGTTTTGACGGCCGGGTGCGCGTCGTTCATGCCTTTTTCATAGATAAAGCGGTATTGCCAGCCGTATTCCGAGAGCGCGCCGATCCAGGCAGCCCGTTCATATGGGTCGTTGCTCTGGAGGAACATTTCGCGGATTCGGTACACCACATAATCTTTGGATTCCTTGTTGTCCCAGCTGGACAACCACCGATTGGAAGCGCGGAACAGCGCCGCTTTCGTGGGCCAAGGCAGGCTTTGATTTTCCCGGTCGTTGGCGATCCGCCAGTAGAAATCGCCGTCTTTAGCCTGACCGTTTTTTATAAAAAATTCTGCTGCCGTGCGGGAGATATGCGGGTTGGTATTGGAGACAAAGGGTAACACCAGGTTGCGCACCGTGTCGTATTCAAATTTGCCGAGCGCCTGGATGAGGTTGCACTGCACCCGCCAGTCGCGTTCTGTTTGAATGACCTTCGAGAGGATGGCGAACGCGGGTTTAGAGGCTGATTTTCCGAGCGCGGTCGCCAGCGCCATGCGGACTTCCGGGTTGCCGGATCGGACATACGCTGCTGCGATTCGGACTGCCTGGAGGCTGTCCGGCGTCACTTCCGAGACCCGCGCCAGGTAATGCGCCGCCATCAGGCGCGCCGGGTGGGGGAGGCGTTCCTCGACGAGGTAGGCGATCATTCGCGCCGTCGCCGCCGTATCCACAATATGCCGTAGGCCGAACCGGTAAATTGCCCGGCACTGGCCTTCCAGCAGCAGTGTGTCGGTCGGCTGATACGTCTTGACGGTGGCAATATCGCGCAGGTTTTCCGCATCGCCGCATTTTCCGACGGCCTCCAAGACCACTGCGTTGAATCGCTGATAGTCCGACAGCGAATCCTCCCGTTCGAAGGCTTTGATCAGGAAGGGAACGGCTTGCGGCGCTCGCGTTTGTCCCAGGGAAAACGCTGCTGCCACGCGGATATCATCCACTGGATCTTCGAGTAACGGCGCGAGCGCCTGCACCGCCGTGCTGTCGCCGAAAGAGGCAAATGCGAGGGCTGACAGATAGCGGAGCGTTGCGTCCGGATGTTGGAGATAGGCGGTCAGACTGTCCGTCCGGCGTTCGTCGCGGAATTGAAACAAGCGCTGCACCTGCGGGTCGCTCAAGTCCACCTGAATCTTATTCTTGTCGCGGCGTTCGCCGACTTCCGGCGGCACGCAGGCCCAGGCGAGTGACAAACTGCAAAAAATGAGGATATATAAAATGCGCATACGTGGTTTTGGCGCGCTTTGAGCGAACCTGCCGCAAATTTAGTGCAAGCGCGGCAGGGATTTTCCGCTTCCTGTCGGAAAATCACCGATACGTGCTGAAAAACAACCGGTTCGGCACGGCAAAATCAATTTTTTTATCAAAACAAAAAATTTAACAAAAACAAAAGTAGTTTAAAGTCAAGTTTTTAAATAAATAAAACAAAAGTAATTTAAAAACCTAGCTTTTTTGTGTAAAATCAAATAGCTTACCTTTGGAATAGTTTTTTTACCGGTAACAACTCAACCGGGCGCGTTCGGGTGTTTTAAAATTTACCTCCGGCCTTAGCAAGTGTTTTTTTATCGAACATTTTCGGGCAAAAACGGGGCGACGATTTTTCTTCATACTAAGCGGCGAGCGATTGAGCGATTGCCTTTTAATATTTTATCACTCATGAATTCAATCTCTACGCAGGGGGAAACGCCTGGGTTTATTTGGCGTTTATTCAGACCGGCTTTTGCGGGTCTTTGCCTTTTGTTTGCGCTTGCACCGGCATTGGCGCAGACACCGCAGACGTTGCCATTTTCACAGAACTGGTCGAATGTTGGTTTGATTACCGTCAATGACGTGTGGACGGGTGTTCCGGGGATTATCGGCTTTCGGGGTGATGATCTGGTGACTACCACCGGCGTGGATCCGCAAACGGTGCTGGGTCCGGATAATCCGGGTGTGGTGGACGTCAACGCCAATCAGAACAATCCAAACAACAATAGCACGGGCGGCGTCACGGAATTCGACGGTATCGCCAATCCGGTGGTGGCGCTGCAAGGCTCCGGCACGGCAGACGCGCCGTATCTGCGCATTGCTTTGAATACGCTCGGTCGCACGAATATCACGGTGAACTACCTCGTCCGCGACATAGACGGCTCCGCCGACAACGCGGTGCAGCAGGTGGCGCTGCAATACCGTATTGGCGCCAGCGGCAATTTTATCAACCTGCCGGCTGGTTTTGTTGCGGACGCAACTACCGTCAATGCGGATACGCTGGTTACGCCCATCAGCGTCGTGCTCCCCGCCGCAGCCAACAACCAGGCAGAAGTCCAACTGCGCATCATTACCACCAACGCCGTCGGAAACGACGAATGGGTGGGTATAGATAATATTTCGATCACGGGTACAGTCAGCTGTAACGTGTCTGCAAGCGGCGTGGTTACGCAACCTACCTGCGCGAACAACAACGGCGCCATCAACCTCACGGCAAGCAACGGCGCCACGCCTTATACTTATTCGTGGGTCGGCCCGGGCGTCAACCCGGGGAATGAAGACCAGAGTGGACTGGCGGCCGGAACGTACGCGGTGACGGTGACGGATGCGGCCGGCTGTACAGCGACCGCCTCCTTTACGTTGACACTTCCGCCGGGCTGCAACTGCAGCATTTCAATTAGCACGAACATCACCCCGGCAACCTGCAACGGGCCGGGTGCAATCCAGTTCACGGCCTCCAATGGCGTGGCACCATATACTTATACGCTTAGCAACGGCGCAAGCAACACGACGGGTTTGTTCAACAACCTGCCTGGCGGCGGATACGTCGTTACGGTTACGGACAACGGCAGCTGCTCCGCTACCGCCACCGCGACGGTGCCGGTGGCGCAAGATAATCAGCCGCCTGTGTTTAACCAAAGCCCACTGCCGGCCAATATCACCGTCAGTTGCAACGCACCCGTGCCGCCCCCGGCCGTACTGACGGCCAGTGACAATTGCGACAATGACGTTACGGTCACCCTAACCAGCGTCACGACGCCGGGCAGCTGTCCGCAAAACGCCACAATCACCCGCACCTGGGTAGCCGCAGACGACGCCGGCAATACGGCCGTGCATACGCAGACGGTCACCGTGCGCGACAATACAGCGCCGGTGTTCAACCAACCGCTGCCGGCCAATATCACCCTGAGCTGCGACGCCATGCTTCCCCAGGCGCCGCAAGTGACGGCTTCGGACAACTGCGATCCCGGACAGGTTCCGCCGGTGATTTTTATCAATGAAATCCACTACGATAATGTAGGCTCCGACGTCAACGAGTTCGTCGAAGTCGCCGGCACAGCCGGGATAGACCTCACCCAGTACGCGCTGGTGCTGTACAACGGCAACGGCGGGGTGGAGTACGGCACGACCAATCTGACCGGCACGATTGACAATGAAGGGAACGGCTTCGGAGCCGTGGCCTTTACGTATCCGGCGAACGGTGTCCAAAATGGCGCGCCCGACGGCGTTGCGCTGATCAAACTGCCCAACACCGTGGTGCAGTTTTTGTCGTATGAAGGCGTGTTTACCGCGACGAACGGCCCGGCTGCGGGTTTGGTTTCCCAGGATATCGGCGTGCTGGAAGACGGCGCGAATCCGGTCGGCACCTCCGTTCAACTGACCGGTACGGGTCAGCAATACGGCAATTTTACCTGGATCGGCCCGGTCACGGCTTCGCCCGGTACGCTCAACAGCGGCCAAACGATTAATCCCCTGCCGGGTACGATCATTGCGGTGCTGATGGAATCTTCGATGATGGGCGCTTGCCCCGGCGAAATGATCTACAAGCGTATGTGGACTGCCACCGACGCCTGCGGCAATTCCGCCGACTACATGCAGACCATCAGCCTGTTGGACGGCGCGGCGCCCGCTTTCGTGCCGCCCCTTCCGCCCAATATCACGATTAGCTGCAATTCGCCCATACCGCCGCCTGCCACCTTGCTTGCCACGGACAACTGTGACGACGGCGCCGGCGACGAAATCGTGTGGATCAACGAAATCCACTACGATAATCTCGGTACCGACGTCAACGAGTTTATTGAAGTCGCCGGCACGTCCGGAACCAACCTTTCCAATTACACCCTTTTCCTGTACAACGGCACGGGCGGCGGCACGTACGGTTCGCTTCCCCTTTCCGGCGTGATAGACAACGAGAGCAACGGTTACGGCGCCGTGTCCTTCAGCTTCCCGGTCAATGGCCTGCAAAACGGATCGCCCGACGGCATTGCGCTGGTGCGCAGCGGCATGGTGGTTCAGTTTTTGAGTTACGAGGGCGTTTTCACAGCGGTAGGCGGCCCGGCCAACGGGATAGTCTCTACCGATATCGGTGTGCAGGAAGACGGGATGAACCCGGTGGGCACCTCCCTGCGGCTCAGCGGCACGGGCGGTCAATACGCGGATTTTGTGTGGAATGCTCCGGCGCCTGAGTCGCCCGGCACGATCAATCCCGGACAGAGTTTTGTGGCCATGCCGGTCGGTCTGATGGTTTCCTTCAGCCAAACTGTGGCGGCGATTCCAAGCCCCTGTCCGAACGACAGCACGATCACCCGCACCTGGACGGTGAACGACGGCTGCGGCAATTCGGCCACGCACGTGCAGGTCATTTCGATTCTTGACAACACCCCGCCGGTTGTGACCTGCCAGCCGATCACCGTGAATCTCGATCTGGACGGCATGGTGACGGTCAACGAATCTGCATTCCCCTATTCCGCTACCGATAACTGCAGCAGCAGCCTCAGCCTGCTGCCCAATTCTGTTACGATTACCTGCAACAACGCCGGCGCTTCCGTTCCCTTCACCCTGCGGGTGCAGGATCAATGCGGCAATATCGGCGTGTGCAGTACGCAAATTAACGTGCCTGCATTCAACCGGTGCATTCCGGAAATTTCGATTGCCGACCCCTGCGTGTGCAAAGACAACGCGACCAACCTGAGTAACGGCCAGTTCAGCGACCGCATTTATATCAAATCGCTGACCGGAAAAATATGGACTTTGACGCAGGTGAACGGCTTGTTCGCCAACAACAGTCCCGCCCCGCCGGGAATTCCTATCCCCATCGCGCCGGGCGCGACGTTCACGGAAACACCTGCCGGCAGCGGCGACTATTTCCTGCAGGGACTCCATGTGGACGACTTGGGCTACAGCCTCACTGCGCGCAGCCAACAAGGCGAAATTCTGATCATCAGCAATAAATGCGCCTATCCGAATCCGGTGATTACCTCCGATCTGAGCGGCCCCTTCTGTCTGTATTCCGATCCGGTGACGCTCACCGCCAATCCCGGCGATGCCAATATCGTCAGCGCAGGCTTTAAAGTAAATGGCATGCCCGCTACCCAATTCAACCCTGGCGCCGGCATTGGGCAGTACATCATTGAATATACGGTCAATGGTGGAACCCCCAAAGCCGCAGGCGCGAATGATCCCGGCTGTCAAATTTCTATCCGCCAGATCGTCCAGGTAGTTGCCACGCCCAGCACCATAAGCTGCAACGACCTGGTACAGATATCCCTGGATGAAGACTGCAATGTGGAGGTGACGCCGGATATGATCCTGGAGGGCTCATACGGCTGTTTCGACGACTACACGGTGACCATCACCTCGCTCAACGGAGTCACGAATTACGGCAATACGGTGACGGGCGCCAACCTGGGTCAAACGCTTAAAGTGACCCTGAAGCACCTCGTCAGCGGCAATACCTGCTGGGGAACTATCGTCATTGAAGACAAACTTCCACCGGTTCTAACTTGCCCGAACCTCGATCTGTCTTGCGTGATCGAGGATTTTACACCCAACTACCTCAGTACGGTGCTTAATATCAGCGGTGCATTCCCGCAGGTAGAAGAGAATTGCTCCAACTACACGCTGCACTACGCGGATACCTGGTTTGATCTTGGTTGCACCGGCTCTATCAACGGCGTTCAAAACGTGAGCGCGTACGTCCGCCGGGTCTGGACGGCCACGGATGCCTCTGGTAACCTGTCGCAGTGCACACAGTTCCTGTATTTGAAGCGCCGCAACGTCCAAAGCGTGCTCCTGCCGGCCGACGTTACACTCTCCTGCGGCAGTCCGAATATCAGTCCGGTAAGCACCGGCACGCCGTATTTGATAGAATTTGGTAAAAAATTCGATCTCTTCCCGAATAATGCCCACTGCGAGTTGCAAGCCGTGTATGCGGATCAGCGATTAAAAATCTGCGACGGCTCCTATACGATTGTGCGCACCTGGACGGTGTACGACTGGTGTCTGCCCACCAATCCGATGCCGCCGAATCAGAATCCGGTGTATCACACCCAGGTTATTAAAGTGGTGGATACGCAGGGGCCGGCCGTTCAGTGCCCGCAAAATGTCACGGTGAGCACCAATCCGTTTGATTGCGAACGCGATTTGGATTTGCCGGATGTGATCATTGAGGATGCCTGCTCCCGGATCGACTCGATCCGCGCGGAGTATATCGTAGGCGGGATACCGTACACCCTGCACGGCACGCTGGCTGATTTCCCTGGGAATAATATCTGGGCGCCCGACACCCTCGGCGTACTGGGCTTTGCCAACGATTTGCCGCTGGGCGTTACGGCGATGCGGTACTTGGTTACCGACGACTGTGGAAACACGCGATCCTGCACCTTTAACGTCACGGTGGCGGATTTGACGCAACCCGTGGCTGTTTGCGACGAAATCACGCAGGTTTCGCTGGGCGTAAACGGCGAAATCTTGGTTAACGCTTCTACCTTTGACGACGGTTCGTATGACAACTGCTCCCCGGTTGTTTTCAAGGCCCGGCGGATGAATAACAACGACTGCCAGTCGGCCGCGGAATTTGACGATCAGGTGCGATTCTGCTGTGACGACCTCGGCGATACGATCATGGTGGTTTTCCGCGTCTATGATGTGGCGGCACCTGCCGGTCCGGTCAGCCAGTCCTTCCAGGAATTGCAAGCCAATGATTGCATGGTACAGGTCTATGTGGACGACAAGATCAAGCCGCTCTGCCAGGCGCCGTCCAACGTCACTGTTTCCTGCGAAAACTTCGATCCTAGTCTCTGGGCTTACGGCGCCGGCGCGGCTACGGATAACTGCTGTGTGGACACCGTGACGACCACCGTCAATTACAGCCTTTTCGACACCTTGTGCAACAAGGGTACGATCACGCGCACGTTCCGCGCGTTCGACTGCCAGGCCAATTCCAGTCAGTGCACCCACCGGATTGTGGTCAATTATGAGCAAGATTACTATGTGCGCTTCCCCAACGACGTGATTGTGACGGCGTGCGACGGCAGCGGCAATTACGGCGAACCGGTTTTCTTTGGGGAGGACTGCGAGCTGCTCGCGGTTTCATTTACCGATGAAACCTTTACCGTGGTACCGGACGCCTGCTACAAAATCGAACGAACCTGGCAAATCATCAACTGGTGTACCTTCGATCCGAACTTGCCGCTCGTCACCGTGCCCAATCCGAACCCGAATGCGACTGCCAACCACCCGTCCAACCTGCCCGGCCCGATCGTGTCTGCACCTGGCGCTACGGCGCCCTGGACTTCTACCCCGGTAGCCTTGTCGCCGGGTCAGACTCCGCACAACTTTACGCAATATTACACGGGCAATCCGGCGGCCAACATCCCGCCGATTAGCGTCAATAACGGATTCCGTTACAAGCAGATCATCAAAATTATTGATACGCAAGCGCCCAAACTGGACTGCTCCGCCATGCCGCTCACCCTGTGCATTAATCCGGTGAACAGTCCGGATTTCTGGAATGCCAATTACTGGTGGGATCCGGTACACACGAAACACGATCTATGCGAGGCGCCCGGCGATATTTCCATGGTTGGAACGGATTCCTGCTCCGGCGCTAATATTGATTTGCGCTACATTCTGTTCCTCGACTTAGATGGAAACGGCACGATGGAGACGGCGATTAGCAGCACGAACCCGCCGGCGCCGGGGACGGTTAATTTCGGCAATGCGGCCAATCCGAACTATGCCGGCGGCGAGCCCCGGATTTTCGACCACCGCGCTGTGCCGGATAATCAGAAATACCGCTTTACACTGCAAACAACCGTGAACGGCAATTTAAAAACCGGCTTGCTCCGGTGGAATACGACCCAAAACCCCAACACGTTCGTACAGCCGCTGCTGCCTTTTGGCAACCACAAAATCAAGTGGATCGCCGCCGATGGCTGCGGAAATGAAATCGTGTGCGAACGCGAAATCATCGTCGAAGACTGCAAATCGCCCACCGTCGTATGCCTGAACGGCCTGAGTGTCAACATCATGCCTACGGGCATGATAACGCTTTACGCGAGCGACTTCCTGCAGTACACCGAGGACAACTGCACGCCGGTGAATCAATTGCAAATTGCGATCGTTCCGACCGATCAGAGTTCCGGCGATTTTCCGGTGGACGCACTCGGGAATCCAATTCCGAACGTGACCTTCAACTGCACGCAAGTTGGTACCCAACTGGTACAACTCTGGTCCAAGGATAAAGGCGACAATGCCGATTACTGCGAAACCTACGTGATCGTACAAGATCCGAACAATTTCTGCAGTGCGCTCCCGGTGAGCGTTGCCGGCGCGTTGAAAACGGAACTGGCCGACGGTGTCGAAGATGCGCAGGTTTCCTTGGAAGGCAGTCACCCCTACACGGTTCCGGTTATGCTGCTCCAATCGTCTAACAGTGCCGGCGATTTCATGTTCCCGGGCGCCCTTCCGCACCTTGCAGATTACATGTTGACCCCGACGAAAGACGATAACCCGATCAATGGCGTGACCACGTACGATTTGGTGCTCATTTCCAAGCATATTTTGGGGCTGCAGCCGCTTGGCAGTCCGTACAAAATGATCGCGGCCGACGCGAACAAATCGAATTCTATCACGACGTTTGACATTGTTGAACTGCGCAAATTGATTCTTGGAATTTATACCGACTTGCCGAATAATGAATCCTGGCGTTTTGTAGAGAAGTCCTTTGTCTTTGCAGAACCCAACAATCCGTTTGTCAATCCGTGGCCGGAATCTATTGCTGTTGAGAATGTACAGCATAATCGGTTGAACGAAAATTTTGTGGGTTTAAAAGTCGGCGACGTGAATAATTCGGCGATTGCGAACGCATTATTTACTGCCGAGGATCGCGCTGCCGGCGTCCTGATTTTTGATGTGGATGGATTGGAAAAAATCTCCGTAGCGCCCGGCGACGAGTTCGAACTGCATTTCCGGGCAGCCGAAGCAGCGGCGGGCTATCAGTTTACGCTGAACCTGGACGGCTTGGAGGTTGTGGACATCCAGCCGGGCGCCGGAATGGGCAGCGAGCATTTTGCGGTGTTTGAAAACGCAATCACCACCTCCTTCCATGCGCCCGCGCTTGCCGACGCTCGTCCGGAGTTTGTTATCCGGCTGCGTGCGAAAACCGGCGGCGCGATATCGGACAAAGTGCTGCTTTCGGGCAGCATCACGAAGGCGGAGGCTTATGTTAACGACGCGCTGTATGATCTCGCCCTGCGTTTCCACACGCCGGTCGGTCAGGTAATCAACGGGATCGGTTTCGAGCTGTACCAAAACGCGCCCAACCCCTTTGTGAACGCCACGGCCATCGGCTTCTATTTACCGGAGGCCGGCGAGGCTACTCTGCGCATACGCGACGAAGCCGGCCGGCTTTTGTACGAGCAGCGCGGGGATTTTGCGAAAGGCTACAATCAGTTTAGCGTGGACGGCGTTAAAGTGCCGAACACAAGCGGCGTATTGTTCTATTCCGTCCAAACAGCGAACGCGGAACGCACCCGGAAAATGATCCGGACGAAATAATAATCAGGCTGCGCCGGATATTCAAAGCGCCTGCCGGGGATTTTTTGTCGATGCTACCATACTTTTTGAGGCTCGGCGGAAACACTTCGGCAGGCGCTTTTTTATTGCCGAATGCCTCGTTTAACGCGACTGATCGGTAAAATACAAGCCCTTACGGGAGCAGGGTCAGTCGTTATTACTACTTAAAACTAAATAAATCGTCAAAATGCCGCAAAGGAGCTTGTACCTTTACGCCGTCATTTCAATCAACGCAACCCGACAGTCGGCCAAGTAGCGCCCAATCTATCTGGTTGCTTAAAAATCAATTGCTTATGAATATCGCGGTAATCGGTACCGGTTACGTGGGACTTGTAACCGGGACTTGTTTCGCCGAAACCGGAAACACCGTGTATTGCGTGGATAACAACGCCCAGAAGGTCGCCCGACTGCTTCAGGGCGAAGTGCCGATTTTTGAGCCCGGGCTGGATTTGCTCTTCGAACGCAACACCAAAGAGGGGCGCCTCTTTTTTACCACCGACCTGAAAACCGCGGTGGACAAAAGCCAGATTATTTTTCTCGCCCTGCCGACACCGCCGGGCGAAGATGGCAGCGCGGATTTGTCCTACATCCTCGGCGTCGCTGCCGAACTGTCGAAAATCATTACGGAATACAAAGTGATTGTGGACAAAAGTACCGTGCCGGTCGGCACTGCTGAAAAGGTGGCCGCTATAATGGCGGAGCACTTGTCTGTGGATCTGTTCGATGTAGTGTCCAATCCGGAGTTCCTGCGCGAAGGCGTAGCCGTGGAGGATTTTCTCAAGCCCGACCGCGTGGTGGTGGGCACGCAAAGCGAAAAAGCGCGTAAGATCATGCGGCAGTTGTACGAGCCGTTCGTCCGGCAGGGTAATCCGATTTATTTTATGGATGAGCGCTCTGCGGAAATGACGAAATACGCTGCCAACGCCTACCTCGCCACGCGCATCTCTTTTATGAACGAGATCGCAAACCTCTGCGAAAAAACAGGCGCCAATGTGGATATGGTGCGCATCGGCATCGGCTCCGATTCCCGGATCGGCAAGCGATTCCTGTTTCCCGGCATCGGCTATGGCGGTTCCTGCTTCCCCAAGGACGTGCAGGCGCTTGCTAAAACCGCCGGCGATTATCAATATGATTTTAAAATTTTAAAATCGGTGATGGCGGTAAACAGTCTCCAGAAGGGGATTTTAACCCAAAAAATCCGGAGCCATTTTAAAAATGAACTTAACGGAAAAACCGTGGCGGTGTGGGGACTGGCTTTCAAACCCAATACAGACGATATCCGCGAGGCGCCGGCGCTCACGATTATAGACGAATTGCTTGAACTGGGCGCCCGGGTGCGTGCCTTCGACCCGGAGGCTATGCCCAATACCCGGGCGATCTATGGCGACAAAATCCATTTTGCAGAGAGTATGTACGCCGTCCTCGAAGGCGCTGACTGCCTGGCCATCCTGACGGAATGGTCGGAATTTCGAAATCCGGATTTTGACAGGATAAAATCGCTCCTCACAGATCCCGTCGTCTTTGACGGTCGGAACCTTTATGATATGGAACTGCTTCGTGAGCAAGGTTTTGACTACCAGAGCATCGGTCGTCCGGAAGTGAAAAATCCCGGATAAACAACAAGTGCGTCGGTGTTGCGTTTTGTTACGTATGTCGGGGATTTTCCGTTGTGAAAAAGTCCTGAACGCGCGCCATGGGGTTGTGTAACAAGTCCCGTGACGACCCGTTTAACAAAAAAATATTTTGTTTTATCGCCTGTTTTTTGATTTTTTCTAAAAAAATCAAAAAACAGGCGATAAACATTATTTTATTTCGCCGCAGGATGCGGCGAAATACTTTTTACACCGCCCCCACCATGGCA
The DNA here is from genome assembly GCA_032115775.1 of Saprospiraceae bacterium. GTDB lineage: Bacteria > Bacteroidota > Bacteroidia > Chitinophagales > Saprospiraceae > M3007. The sequence continues at coordinate 21,476 of JAUMBL010000212.1, forward strand.
CAGATCAACTGGGTTCTGTTGGACTACCAGGACCGGCCGCATCGGGTCGGGCTTTACCACGGCGACCAATCCGGTCACGTGCTCATCCATTGCGAAATGCGCGTTATCAAGATAGATTTCGCGGTGCTGGAATCGAAGACCTACACGTTTTTCCTCGACGAGGAACTTTGCGAGCTTCGGATTTTCAAGGAAAAAACCGGATTTTCCTATGAATTGGTCATCAATAAAAAATCGGATACGCCCTTAAATCGCGCGCGCAAACAGGCGCAGTGGGTCGAGCGCCGCCAGGTATTGCTTTATGCCGCCTTGTTTCTTGTGGTGTTGGGGCTGGTATCGAGCGGACTGCTGTATTATGGTCGGGAGCAGGGCGCCAAACGGCTAGCCGGGCAGATGCTGATCCAAAAATCAAACCCCGATGCGCGCGACCGGCTCTTGTCCGAGGGTCTGACTGCGCAAGCCGTGCTGACTACCGGCCTCGAGTACACCGGTCGCCGGGTATATTGCCTGTTTAGCACTGCCGCCGGAACCCTGATCCGGGGGGATTTTCCCGCACCGGATACCGGCCGGATTCTGCTGCCCAACGGATTTCCTTTGGCGGAGTACGATACCTTTGCGGTGCGCTATTTGCCGGAATCGCCCGATTTATTTTTCGTAAATTTTGATGAGCCGGCCCCCGGCACCATCGCGGCATACCGGCAACGAGCCGGCGAGGCGGCTCAGGCAGCCCATCCGGAGGCGCGCGTGGCGGGTATCCGCTGCCTGACCGAGACGGTGCTGAATGAAAAAGGGTGGCCGTATTTGGCGCATATTCTCTTCCAGCAGGAATCGCCGGAACAAAATCCGGCGCACAATCGCGCGACTTACCAGCGTTTGATGGAGGATTCTGCGTTTGCGCGGGCGCTGCGCGGGCGGTGTTCGAGCCTGTACTGATCCTTATGACATGTCTGGAATCTCATTCGATCGTCTTTTCAGTCTTACTTCGTTCCTTACATTTCCAAGGCTCTTAGGCACGCGGCAGTATTAACTTGTCATTTTTCATTTAACCATTCTGTTATTGCAGATTTGCTCCACGCATTATTTTTATCGAGCTTATGGATTAGGTCGTGACACACATTACAGAGGGTTAAAAGGTTTTCCTCCGTATTACTACCCTTATTCACATGATGAATGATATGGTGCAGCTCCAGGAATTTACGAGGGTCGTCTTTATGTAATTTGTTTCTTTCCCAAGCACACTTGCAACAGGTATAATTATCACGCTCAAGCACAAGTACACGGATGTTATCCGGAATTTTTCTATCATGTTCATGACTTTGACGGTTATCTTCCAGAATATACATTCCTGCCGGAAGATCTTCTCGACCTGAGTTTCTGGTAAAGACAGGCCAACCGAACTCTGTTCTAAGCTCTCTTATTCTTCTAGCCCATTCGGTTTTATTACCTGCAACGTACCGAAGTTCTTCACCAGATACTTGTTTGCCGACATTTGCAAGTAGATAACGCAGGATTTTTTCGCGAACGGGGAGGTTTTTCTCTTTTCGTATCGTATTCGCAAGATTCCAACGAAAAGCTGCATCTCTATCCTGATTATTCGATAAAAGTAAATAGGAATCTGGTTTTATTGCATAAAAATTATCATTCTTGATTTCTTCACTATTAAGGAGTTCCTTAATCACGACGCCGCTAATGATCGGCCATCCGAGTTCTACCCTCAGTTCCCGTATTCGTCTTGCGTATTCTTGGATACCGGATACTACGTGTAATTCGTCACCACTAATTACTTGTCCTGCATAAAGCCTGAAGTATGCCAAAATCCGGGCCTTGGCTCCGTTGGCCCCATCTGTTTCAATACCTACTATCGCCCTTCCCAAGGCTCGAAATTTTTTCAAGGATTCAACAAGATGAAGCACCCTGGGACGCAGGTCGTGGTGCTTTAGCAAAGATTCAAAATCTACTAAAGGCGGATAAGATCTTTTCGTAACGCCTCTGGATCAGCATTTTGTTTCTTAGCCATAAATAGTAAATTCTTCGGTATGTACTTTCTGAGGTCGGGTATTCACAAATTCCGGAATAAATAATTGTAGTACCGCTTCAGCAATTTTTTATCCAAACAGAGGAGGCACTGCGTTACCGATTTGCCTGGCTACTTCAATTTTGGTACCTTTAAAAACAAAATTATCGGGAAACGATTGTAATCTTGCCGCTTCTCTGTGCGTGATGGGTCGGTGTTGTACGGGGTGAAGATAGCGTCCTTTTTCAGGCTTATAGAATTCAGTCCTGATCGTGAAGGAGGGTCTATCCCACCACATTCTGCCAAAAAGATCTGTGCCTCCATTTTTCTTTCTTACCCAACACGGAGGGGTAAGGTGCGGAGCATTTTTAAAAAGGTCAACTCTGTTCATGCCTTCCAATGGAATTGCCCGATACCTTGCCATGCTCTCCGGAGTAGGATTTCTTCCAAAATGAAGTTGAAGCGTCTCATTTTCTGAATACCTAATTTCCGTTCCGACCGGCTCCGGCAGGTCGTGGATCGCATCCCTGACGGTACGCCATCTCGGCAGTTCTGCGTTGAGTAGATTGTTAGGTTTTCCAGGGTTTTTGTGCGTTGGTTGGGGTGGGAAGACAAGATTAGGATCCCCTATTTTGGAACCTACAAGGATTGCTCTGTATCTAACCTGGGGGAACACCGTAGTCCGCGGCACATAGTTTTTGCCCTGGAGTTAGTCGAAATCCGAGATCGGTCGCGTATTCAACAATTTGTTCGAATTCATCTGACCCAAGTAGCTGAGGAACGTTTTCCATAACAAACACTTTGGCATTGGATCGCCTTACAACTTCCATGTATGGAATCCACAATGCTTTCCGCGGATCTGTTTCTCGCTTTTTGTTTAACAGGCTGAACCCCTGACAGGGCGGCCCCCCGATGACTATATCTGCTTCAGGTATTTCGATATTTTCATTTTCAAGGATTGAAACAATATCTCCGTAAAAGCAGTGATCTCCGAAGTTGGCATTATAGGTATCTGCTGCATATTTGTTGAAATCATTTGCCCAAATTGATACAAAGTAAGGAAGGCCGTTTGCTCGTTTAAGAGCGGTAAAGCCGAGCGTGAATCCACCGGCGCCTGCAAATAGATCAATTAAACGAAGTGGAATACTCATAAAAATGGTTTATTTTTGTTTTTGAGTTAAAGCCAAATGATTTGACAAAAATAAACAAAATGTTATAAATTGGAAAATAAAACTAAAAAAAGTTCATCGGGTAAAGATATTTTTTCTCCAGAAGAAAGGAGCAGAATAATGTCCAAAATTTCTCAGAAGGATACCTGCCCGGAGATTATTTTAAGGCAACAACTTCATAAGGCAGGACTGCGATTTCGAAAAAATGTTAATAACCTGCCCGGAAAGCCGGATATTGTGCTACCTAAGCATAAAACAATATTGTTTGTCCACGGATGCTTCTGGCATAGACACGATTGTCGGAAGGGGAAAAGCATGCATTCAACACGAAAGGAGTTTTGGCTGAACAAGTTCCAACAGAACCAAAAACGCGACGAAAATAATTATCTCAAACTTAAAAATTCAGGCTGGAACGTTATTATTGTGTGGGAATGTGAACTTTCAAAAATGGATAAGGTACTAGAAAGCGTGTTAATCGGGTTAAAATTAACGGTCGGGAATTCAGGTCGGTCGGGATTTTGATTCGTTTGCCCTATCTCTTGCCCTTCTACCGCAATATCCTAAATATGCGCAAATTGCCGTAGTCATGTGTCAAATTCAATTGGGGTTATAACGTTACACCAAGAACCTGGTAAACGCTTCCAGGCTTATTCACCTGTTTTGGAGGGCGGCGCGCCGTTTTGTCCGTCCGTCTTACCGGTTTTCTTCGGTTTGCTTTCAATCTCCTCAAATTCAACGAACTCGTCTTCCGGTTGCTGCTGCGCGTTGCGGCTGCCGGCGTTAAAAGGCGCCCCGAATCGGCCGGTTGCCTGCGCCATGCGGCGGCCGCCGAGGGCTGCCAGGAATAAGTACAGCGCCAGCAGCGGAAACACGAAGATGGAAATCACCGCAAGAAGGATGCCGCTCAGCGGGCGGTGTTGGAGCAGCCGGATGAATGATTTTCCGGTCTCGGCCACCTGGCGCCAGTTCAGGATCAGCGCCAGCGCAAACAACACCGGCGCCGCCCACCAGAGCAGGAAATAGAGCCCTCTGAGGATATAAAAAAGCGCGACCAGGCCCAGGATTCCGAAAATCAGGCAACCCAGTCCGCCAAACGGGGAATTATTTCGATTTGAAAATACAATCATGACGCGTTTGTAGTTTTTTCAAAAATCCGGTAGTGTCTAATTTTGAGTGAACAGGAACGTTTTTGACCTAATCTGCGATTTATCACCAGGCGTACAGCACGGATTTTTCGGGGGGAGCCCAGTTCGCCCAAAAAAGTGTAGGGGTTGAAACCCCGGAAATTTTAGAACGTCGTTTTCCCGGCGATAAATCGCCGGGTTAGTTATGATTCAGATATTGACATGACCCAAAAGCCTTCAAGTTTTCCCGGCGATAAATCGCCGGGTTCGTCATTGTCATCATGTACATGTTGACACCACCAAAAAGCCCTCAAATATTCGTTTCTCCCAGCGTCAGCAGGGTAGAAAATTCGTCGAAGGTAAGGGGCATTACCGACAAACGGCCGTTTCGCACCAGTCCGATCTGCTGCAACGCCGGGTGCGCCTTGATGTCCGCGAGCGGCGCGGGTCGGGTAAAAGCCTTCAGGGGCGCGAGATCTACGGCCGACCAGTCGCCCTGTTCGGCTGTTGGGTCCGGATAAAATTCCCGGACGACCGTGGCGATGCCCACTACGGCGAGGCCCTCATTGGAGTGGTAAAACAGGCAATAATCTCCTTTTTTCATTGCACGCAGGTTGTTGCGCGCCTGGTAATTGCGCACGCCGTCCCAGCGGGTTTGTCCGTCGAGCAGGAGTTGGTTGAAGCTATAGACGAAAGGTTCGGATTTGACGAGCCAGTAGTTCATGCTAAAAAGTTTCTTTTTGCCCTTGGATGGAATGCGTTGATTGTTTCTTTTAGATATTCTGCATCCAGGTGGGTATAAATTTCCGTGGTGGTGATGCTTTCGTGTCCGAGCATATCCTGCACCGCTTTGAGGTCGGCGCCACCCTCGACGAGGTGTGTTGCGAAGGTATGGCGGAAGGTATGCGGACTGATATTTTTGGCGATCCCGGCTTTGGTTGCGAGGTCTTTGATGATGTAAAACACCATGACCCGCGTCATCGGGCGGCCGTTTCGGTTGAGGAAAACGAAATTTTCTGCGCCGCTTGCGATTTTTTGGTGCGGATTGCGCACATGATCCAGGTATAGTTGGATTTGTTTTATGGCTTCCTCGCCGATGGGCGTCAGGCGTTCCTTATTATTTTTCCCCAGCACCTTAATAAACCCGATATCGAGAAAAAGGTTGGAGATGCGCAGGTGCACCAGTTCGCTTACGCGCAGGCCGCAGGCGTACAGCGTTTCCAGCATGGCTCGGTTGCGCTGGCCGAGCGGGTCGCTGAGGTCTATTTGGTCGAACAGCAGTTGGACTTCGCGGACGGAGAGCACCTCGGGAATTTTTCGTCGGAGGCGCGGCCCTTCCAGTAGTTCCGTGGGGTCTTCGTCCAGCAGATCTTCTACCAGCAGGAACTTGTAGAAGGCCCGCAGGCCGGACAGGATTCGGGCTTGCGAGGCCGCCGACAGCCCCAGGTCATTGATCCAGCGGATAAAGCGCTCTAGGTCGGTTTGGCGCACTTGTAGCGGTAGCAGATCCGGGTCCTCCAATTCCAGATATTGCACGAACAGGTTGACATCGTGCCCGTACGCCTCCAGGGTGTGTTCGCTCATGGCGCGTTCCAGGAGCAGGTAGTGTTGAAAAGCGGTGCGGGCTGTCGGCCAGTTCATGCAGTACGGGGATTTGGGGGAGTTTATACCCCCATTTTTTCTTTCACTATCCGGATAATTTCCTGTTCTTCTGCTTCGGCTCGGAGGATACAGGCGTCGGCTTCGGCTACAAACTGTTGTGCGAGCGGCTGATCGTCCAGTCCGCCGGCATTCACCTTTACGTTGAGTGCTGCGCCGACGACGGCTGCCCGGGCGCAGAGCGCGCCCACGCCGGCGTCGGTAATGCTGTTGGGATTTCCGTGTTCGACCATTTTTCGGATGAGCGGGAAGGCATCCAGCGCGAGGAGCATGACGGATTTCGGGACTTCCATTGCGCGGAGCGTGGCGGCTTGTACGGCCTGCAAGCGGGCCGCTTTTTCGGAATCCGAACTTTTCGGCATACCGAGCGCCGCCATAATTGCCGCGAAGGCGTCCGTATCGTCATCTACTGCGCGGAGCAGCGCATTTTTGATTTGCTGGCCGTCTTCGGCGGCCTGGCTGAAGAACGCCCAGCGATCGTCCCAGCCGCGTTTGTGCGCGCTCAGGTTGGCAACCATGGTGGCGAGTGCGGCGGCGAGCGCGCCCATGTATGCGCTGACGGAGCCGCCGCCGGGGGCGGGGCTTTCGGAGGCCGTTTCGTCGGCGAATGCGGCGAGCGATTGGCGGATTAGTTTTTTGGCGCTCCGCGGGTCGTCCTGCGCGATATTGTATTCAATAATTTTCCGTGTGGGGTCGAAGGGCGCCAGATCGTCCAGCCCCATGGATTTCACGGCAATTTTGATCAATTCGGCATCGCTCACCCCGGCGCTCCGCTGTTGTTTTCGCAGGAAATGTTTGCCGGCTTCCAGCATGGCGGACAGCGGCACCAGGCCCACGAGTTCGCTGCCGGTGACGCGCATGCCCCTGCTTTCGGCGCTTTGACAGCAGGCTTCGAAGGCCTCGTGGAGCGGCGTGGCGCGGATATCCGTGAGATTCATGGAAATCTGCGCAATGCCGTACTCCTCAATATACCAGCCGATGGCTTTGACGCCCTGAAGGAGGCCGGGTCGGCGCAGGGGTTTACCCTGTTCGTCCGTCACGATTTTTCCTGTAATCGGGTTGCCTTCCCGCAGTACCCGGCCTTTTTCCCGGACGTCGAGGGCCACAGAATTGGCACGGCGCACGGAGGTCGTATTCAAATTGACATTATACGCGATCAGAAAATCCCGCGCGCCGATCACCGTCGCGCCGCTGCGCGCATTAAATGCTGCAGGGCCGAAATCGGGCGTCCAATCCGGGTTTTTCAATTTATCCGGCAGGCCTTCATATTCTCCTGCGCGGATCGTCGCCAGGTTTTTGCGTTCCGGCTTGCTTGCGGCGGCCTCATAGAGATACACGGGGATGCCCAGTTCGCGGCCCACGCGTTCGCCGAGTTGGCGCGCCCAGGCGACCGTTTCCTCCATGCTGATACCGGCGACGGGGATCAGCGGGCAAACGTCCGTTGCGCCCATTCGCGGATGTTCGCCCTGGTGTTGGCGCATATCAATTAGTTCAGCGGCTTTTTGAATACCGCGGAAAGCGGCCTCCGTCACGGCCTGCGGTTCGCCCACAAACGTAACGACGGTACGGTGGGTGGCCTTGCCTGGATCCACGTCGAGCAGTTTAACGCCCTCTACTGTCTGGATGGCGTCGGTAATTTGTTGGATAACGGCCGGATCGCGTCCCTCGGAAAAATTGGGGACGCATTCAATGAGTTGTTTCATGCTGCAAAATTACGGTTTTTTGTTTTTTGGGCAGCGCCTACTTGACAGGTGATATTTGAGACAAAAAAGGATTCGTTTTTTGTCCCGGATGCCACCTGTTAAGTAGTTACCAAGATTTCAAGTTACCTTCGCGGGGCAAATTATTTCGATCTGGATATGAAAAATTTTTGTCCCCGTTTTTTGTCCCTGTTTTCCGGCTTCCTTTTGTTTTCAGTCGCGGGTTTGAACGCCCAGAAGCCGGTGAAGCCGAATGCAGCCGATATACACCAGGCGATCCGAAAACTGAATGTGCTCGGCTCGGTTTTGTACGTTGCAGCGCACCCCGACGATGAAAACCAGCGCCTGATTTCTTACTGCGCCAGCGAAAAACTCTACAACGTTACATACTTGTCGCTCACGCGGGGCGATGGCGGACAAAATCTTATCGGGCCGGAACTGCGCGAGCTGCTGGGTGTGCTCCGCACGGAGGAGCTCCTCATGGCGCGTTCGGTGGACGGCGGCAGGCAGCGGTTTTCCCGCGCAAATGACTTTGGATATTCTAAAACCGCAGAGGAAACCCTGCGTATTTGGGATAAGGCCGCCGTGCTGGCAGACGTAGTGTGGGCTATCCGCCAAACGCAGCCTGATGTGGTGATCAATCGTTTTTACCAGGGCGAAAAATACAGCACGCACGGCCATCACACCGCGTCGGCGATGTTAGGTTTGGAGGCTTTCGATCTTGCCGGCAGCGCCGACGCCTTTCCCGAGCAGTTCGCCTACGTACAGCCCTGGCAACCAGAACGCATCTTTTTCAATACGTCCTGGTGGTTTTATGGAAGCCGGGAAGCGTTTGATAAAGCGGATAAAACGAATCTATACCCGATTGACCTCGGCGTTTACCTGCCGCTCAAGGGCAAAAGCAACAACGAAGTGGCCGCCGAAGCGCGCTCGATGCACCGCTGTCAGGGCTTCGGCGCCATGAGCGCGCGTGGTGAGAGCGTGGACTGGTTTGAGTTCCTCAAGGGTAGCGTGCCGCCCTCGAAAGATCCCTTTGCCGGAATCAACACCTCCTGGTCGCGCGTGCCGGGGGGTGAACCCATCGGCCGCCTGCTCACGGAAATTGACAAAAATTACCGCTCAGACCGTCCTTCGGCTTCCGTGCCCGCGCTGCTGGAAGCGCTCGAAATGATCAAAGCCCTGCCCGACGGCCACTGGAAACGCGTGAAACTGGATGAAATCAAGGAGGTGATCAAAGGCTGTCTGGGACTCTATCTCGAAAGTACGGCAGCGGAAGCCACGGCCACGCCGGGCGATTCCGTGCTGCTGCGCTTCGAAGCCATCAACCGTTCGGAGGCGCGGGTTGTGCTGGCCGGCATCTCCGTCTCGGCTCAAACACTGGATACGATCCTGGCGGCGCCGCTCGCCGACAACGCCAATCTGAGCTTCAACCGGCGCATCGCCCTCCCCGCCAACGCCCCCTTCACCGCCCCGTACTGGCTGGGCACGGAAAGTACGCTCGGCATGTACGAGGTAGAGGATCAGCAGTTGCGTGGACTGCCGGAAACGCCGCGTTTCCTGCGCGCCACCTGGTCGGTGCTGGTCAATGATATTCCGCTTGAATACCATACCGACGTTGCGTATAAAGTAGAGGAAGCCGCGATCGGGGAGGTCTGGCAGCCTTTTGAAGTGCTGCCGCCGGTTTTTGTATCGTTCGAATCGTCGAGCTATTTATTTACCGAAAAGCAAAAAGAGTTGCGGGTGCGCGTCAAAGCGGGCCGCAACAACGTCAGCGGCACGGTGCACGTAACCGGTCCGGCCGGCTGGCCCACCGCGCACGAAGCCGGCGCCAATGCTTTTAGTTTTAAGAAAAAAGGAGAAGAAAAAACCTTCACTTTTACCGTGGAATCGCTGCGTGGGCCGGAGCAGGTTGCCCTGCAAGCCTGGGCGCAGGTAGGCGAAAAAGCGTACGCCAATAGCCTGGTCAATATCCAGTACGATCATATTCCGCGGCAAAGTGTGCTGCTGCCCGCCCGCGTCAAAGCGTCCCGGGTGTCGGTGCTGACGCAAGCGCGCAAAGTCGGGTATTACATGGGCGCCGGCGACGAGGGGCCGGCCGCGCTCGCGCAAATCGGCTGCGCAGTCACCCTGCTCAAAGACGAAGATATGACCCCGCAAAACCTGCGGCAATACGACGCCGTCGTGCTGGGAATCCGGGCTTACAATACCAAAGACGCGCTTAAATTTCACCAGGAAAAACTGCTCGAATATGCGGAAAACGGCGGCATCCTCGTGGTTCAGTACAACAACAATTTCGACCTTGCCGTCGAGCAATTAGCGCCGTATCCCATGAAGCTATCCCGTACCCGCGTGACCGACGAGCAGGCGGAAGTGCGCTTCCGACTGCCCGAACA
>JAUMBL010000213.1:0-6819 GCA_032115775.1 Saprospiraceae bacterium
CCTTACTTGCTTCGTCTTTTTCTTCCCCTTCTTCCTGCCCGCCCAAGGTCTTCCATGGAAGCCCGGCGACCAATGGCATTACGAATTGCTCTGGACCATCGACGCGCCCGAACTGCGCGACAAAAAAACGCCACCCAGCAGCGTACTGGCCTACCCGGTTTTTACGGTGCTGGATGCCCGAGAAGACGGTTTCACGCTGCGCGTGCGCTGCGACAGCGCGCGGGTGGCGACCGGCCCAACGGGGCGCGACGGCGACGGGCTGCTCTTGCAGTACCAGATAGAATACATTTTCCGCACCGACCGGGCGGGGCGTCTGGCGGAAATCACCAACTTGGAGTCTATTGAAGCGCAAATGCTGCGCGTGCTGGAAAAATCGTCCTTCTCCGATGATCCGCCGCGCATGATCAAGGAGTTTCGCAAGTTTCCCAACTGGGAAGAGGCTTTCTTTCTGCGGGAATACGATTTTATCTTCGACGCGTACGGTCATGCGCTGAAGCCCGGCGTGGAAACGCCCGTGCCTGCGAACGGCAAGCGCTTTTACCATCTGACTAATACGGCGCCGATGGACATCGCTTTTGGGGATTCCATCATCGGTACGCCCACGGTGATGCAGCGGACGATGATGCGCACGGATTCTAAAGAAGGCATCCGCATTGCTGCCCGGGGCGCATACGAGCAACCGGCTTACGAATACAAGATGGACGACGGCGCCGGTATCCGGTACGAACCGAAAAAAGGCTATTACCGCGCTTCCGGCGTATATGATTCAGATACAGGCCGTTTTCTGGAGGGCGAACTGATCTTCGGTACCACCGGGGGCAAGGGGAAGTTTGTCTTTAATTCCGGCAATAGTATGGACATGCCGGAGCAGCGCATCGAAGAGCGCCGGGTATTTAAACATTTTACCCCCAAACCGGCGCCGGACGCTTCGCCGATCGTTGATTTACCCGGTATTGCCCTGCCCGTGTTTCCAAAATTTCAGGAAGTCGTCTATCATTTTTACCAAAACTACAAAGGCAGCGCCGAGCCGTATTTTAAACTCAGCAAGCACCCAGACGGCTACCGTATCACCCGTTTGAAAGATAACAGCCTGCCCATGTTCGAGCCGGAACTGATCTGGTCGGCCCAACAGGGCTGGCAGCCGGTGACCAGTTTTAATAAGCCCGAACCGGTGGAACCGGATGATTCCGATCGTTTGGCGGCTGTTTATAATCCTTACGAATGGAAAGGAGCGGCCGATTGGTACCTGCGCCGTCATACTGCGGAGCAAGCGGAATGCGACCGGCAGCCCTTTTACGGCTATCCGGGCTATTACAACGATATCATCCTATTGTACGAACCCCGGTACAAGGATTTAAGCAACGAACAGCTGCACGCCCTGGCGCGCTGCTATTCCTTCGCCGCTGCCGGATTGCTGCACAACAACACTTCATTTGCGGATTCCGCCCGCATGTTCCAGCTCCCGCCGGGGCAAAACGCGTTGAACCCACAGCAACTGGCGCAGTATAAGTCTGCGCACAAGAAGGCGGTGGATGCGTATGCGCTACTCGTACAACGCGACCCCGATTTTCCGACGCCCATCGGTTCCGTGCGAATCAAGCACGCCAACGAGATCATAGACGGCGTACTTACGCTGCGTTATTATCAAAATGAACAGGCGGCCCGGAGTGTGCTTCAGCGGGACCTGTACGATGCACCACTCCTGCAAAGCGTGCGGAATATCCTGGAATCATGCCCACCCGACGCCGTACTCGTCACCTACGGCGACAGCGACACCTATCCCTTGCTGTACCTGCAGGAAACTGCGAAGGTCAGAACCGACGTACTGGTCGTCAATATCTCTTTGCTTGTATTACCGCGCTATTATCAGCATATTCTGAAGGGCGTTTCGGGCGCCAAGCCGCTGAAAACCTTGCTGCCGGAAGCCTATTTTCAAAGAATGCATATTCTGGATAACACAAAGGCTGCTCAAATAACAGAGGCAAAGGAGTGGACTTCTTTTTTTGACGCCCTCCGGCGAACAAAAGGCGAGGATTCCGGACTGGGCTACGATTTGGTCTCCATGCCGATCAGTAGCGTACACTTACCGTCGGCGCCGGCCTCTGCCGCGTTTCCCGGCGCCTCGCCGGAGCAGGCGACCTGGAGACCGGGCGGCAGTTATGTTACCATGGATGCCTTGGCCCTGATGGACATAGTGGCCGCCAACGCCTGGTCGCGGCCGCTTTGCTTTTCCGTTACCTGCTCGCCCGACGCGTACGCGCCCTGGCAGGGCCATCTGGCGCTGGAAGGGCTGATGTGCCGGGTATTTGCGAGCAGTTTGCCGGAGTTGCGCTGGAATGAAGGCGCGGTGTCCTTGGAGAAAAGTCTGGAATTGTGGAAAAAACGATTTGTTGTGGAGGCGGCAAGTTCACCTTTGTCTCAGGAACTAATTCCCATTCATCAAAGCCAGTTGCTGGCCGGAATGCGATTGGCAAAAAAACTGCGGGACGCCGCTCGTTGCCAGGATGCGCTGGTCGTGGCGGATATCCTCGACCGGAGTTTTACCGATGCCGGCATGACGAGAAACCCGTTATGGATCGAGCTGGTGGAAGTCTATGCCGGTTGCGGACAAATCCAGCAGGCGGAAAAGATCGGCTTGCAGGTTTGGGACAATATGCTCAGGCAGAAGATATCCCCGGACGATCCCACCGCCCGTTTGCGAACCGCCGGGGAACTGGGCCGGATCGGGCGGGAGTACGGGGTGGAGAAATTGGTGGGACTGAAGTGATGAAGCGCATTTTTGGAATTTTCTGCCGAAGGCAAAAACAGAATCATTTTTTGGCTTCGGCAGAAAATCCCCAACCTGTTCGTACGGATTTTAAAATTCAAAGTAACTACTTAGCCGGTCGCGTCTGAGACAAAAAAGGATCCATTTTTTGCCCGACGAAGCGATTTTTTGCAGGCCGTAGCGCAACGCGACGTTCCGGAATGCGGCGGCGCCTTCACAGTGTGGGCGTAAATCAAACATCTCATGTTAAGTTTTTTTACACGAGCGATTTATCATAAAAAAATAAAGCGATTCCTTTTTCATGATAATGGCGAATAAGGTATCTTTGTAAGATGACAAGTCCGGAATCACCATACAATGATCTACCCTTGCTACCCCCGCCGCGGGAAAAGGTCGAGACCATTCCTGTGCTGCGGCAGGCGCATAAGACGGCAGCCGCCCTTGGCGAACTGAAAGGATTGAGCAATACCTTGCCCAATCCTGATATTTTGCTGAATGCAGTCATTTTGAGAGAAGCGACTGCCAGTTCTGAGATCGAAAATATCATCACGACGCAAGACCGGCTTTATCAGGCACTTTCGCTTAAAAGCGTGGAGGCTGATCCTGCTACCAAAGAGGTACTTCGGTACAGAGAGGCACTACTTACAGGGTATCACTTCTTAAAAGAAAATGGCTTTTTGAGCATTAATGCCATTTTGAAAATACAACAGGTACTGGAAGAAAACAGCGCGGGCTTGCGCCGTCTGCCGGGAACGGCACTCCGCAACGCTGCCTCCGGATCTGTCATATACACGCCTCCCGACGATTACGATACGATCTTGCGACTGATGAAAAATCTGGAAAACTATTTGCACGAGGACGACAATCTTTCCCCTTTCATCCGTTTGGCCGTGCAGCACTATCAATTTGAAAGTATTCACCCTTTTTATGACGGAAATGGCAGAACAGGCCGTATCCTGAACGTACTTTTTTTGATTATGAATGGCCTGCTTGATAAACCCGTACTTTATCTCAGCCAATTCATCATCAATCACAAAGCCGACTATTACAGGCTACTACAAGAAGTCCGAACGCATGATAATTGGGAGGAATGGATACTGTATATGTCTAGAACAGTCGAGGTAACAGCACTGGAAACCATCGGGAAAATCCGTCAAATCAATGACCTTTTTGAACATACGGCAGATACTGTCAAGCGCGATATTCCAAAAATATATAGTAAAGATTTACTCGAATTGCTGTTTGTGCAGCCTTACTGCCGAATCGAAATACTGATGGAGTCATTAGGTGTTTCCCGTCCAACAGCGTCCAGATATCTACGTGAGTTAGCAACTACGGGCCTTCTGAGCACAAAACAAATTTGGAAGGAAACCTTGTTCATCAACAATGCCTTACTCAGCGTATTGAGGGGGTAAGGCTTGGTAACCTTATCTTACTGTCCACTATGCGGAGGAAGTCCATGTTGCGCAGCCGCTACTCCACCAACACCCAAGCCCCCCATTTATCTACCGCTTTGTACTTCTTCCGCATCTTTTTTTGCGCTTTCGCAAAAGCCTCCTGAATCGGTTTGCCACCCAGCCAGGCGGAATAAAACGCCTCCATAAAATCGGCGGTTTCTTGATCGGGTACCTGCCAGAGACTGACAAGCAGGTAGTCCGCGCCGGCCATTTTGAACGCCCGTTGCAGCCCGTACACGCCTTCGGAGCCATCAATGTCGCCCAGGCCGGTCTGACAGGCGGAAAGCACCGCGAGTTTGGTGTTCGACAGGTTCATTTTGCTGATTTCGTAAGCGGTAGCGATACCGTCTTCAAGATGTCCCGGCCCGGATTTTCCTGACCATGCCGCGTTGGCGCCGGCCAGCGCCAGTCCGGAGCGCATTAAAGGATTTTCATTCCACTTAAACGCAGGCTCTTTCGAAAAATCAGCACCCTGATTTTTTCCCGGATCCGGAAAAAAGAAACCGTGGGTGGCAATGTGGAGGATATCGGGGCTTCTGATCGTGTCTTGCCCCAGTGCTTTCAGCATTTCTTCGGTAGCCTGATTACCCGTATAGGTTTGCGTGCGTACGCCGTGGCGCGCAAAAATTTGCTCGATTCGTCGCGTTTCTTGCAGGGCGCCAGGCAGGTAATTGAACCGATCCACCCTGTTGGAGCCAGGATGCGCCATAAAGCGCCAGAGGCTGTTGTCGGGGAGCGCCGTGCCGCTGCTGTCAGGCGGCAGGTCGGTATCGCGATCGTAGATCACCCCGCCGAAAACTGCCGCGGCATAATCCTGCGCGACCGGGCTGGACGTTCTGAGCGCCAACGAGCGGGTGCTGCCGAGTTGGCGCAGGGTATATCGGTCGGATAATACCTTATTTTTACCTGCCGGCAAGGCGGCGAAAGCCACGCGGTGTAGCAATCCGGCTGGGGCGAAATAGACCGTTTTGATTTTGTGCGCCTGCAGGAGGCTGTCCAGCGGGCGCCAAATCAGGTTATACAGCGCTGGGCCGTAAGCCGGCGCGGCGTCGAGTAGTTCGCCGCTGCGACCGGCCGCATAGAGATTCGCGACTTGGCCGGCGTCGTCGCCTGTTTTGTTGAGTAGGGTAGCGAGTTGTTTTTCTTTAAAAAGGGGAATAAAGTACGGGATGGAATCTCCGGGAATCAGCGCCAAGGCAACGTACTGGACGCTATCGCCGGAATTTGAATTCTCGAAAGCCGTCAGCTCGATAGCCGCCTCTCCGGGCTTCAGCGCGGCATAAACTTGCTCGGTGCGCACTCGATCTGAACGGTCGTCAAATCCGGTAAGCGAACGGGCAAGATCCTTCTCCAGCCTGTTTGATTCAAATTCCAGCTCGTTAATCCGGACGCTATCCCTTCGCGCAAGCGGGAGGGCATACTGGGCGGCAAGTTGACGACCAAACACTTTTAGATTTCGGTATTTTTCCGCTATTTCCGGATTTGTGCCGGCTAATGCCCGTAGTGCGGCATCAGCATACAGGAGCAATCCCTTTGTGCGCAGCAAATGATCGTAGCACCCAATGGCGTTTTCTCTTTTCCTGGAGATCCATGCGTAAGAAAAAATCAGGCTCTGTGTTTCGATGAGCCTTTCCAAGTACATACTCAACTCCGTTGCTGATAAAAATTGCTTCGCCTGCCGAATTGCCTCGGTTCTGTATTGTTCCAGATAGCCCAGGTCGGCTTCCAATTCCGGATATCGGCCGGTCGCTAAATTGAGATTGGCGCGAGACCGGATAATATCCGCGTACACCGGATGATTCCGCCCGAGCACGCGCTCGCAAATTTCGAGTGCCTCCTGATAGTAGGTAATTGCCAGGCTATCCTTCCCGATATACCGAAACACATTCCCCAGATTATGAAGCGCCATGATATACTGCGGGTGGTCTTGCTTGCCATCTGTCTTTAAGATAGATTGCGCTTCCACAAACATCTCCCCGGCTTTTTCTAATCTGCCTGAATTCTTGTATAGAATTCCCAAATTATTCAAAATTTGGATGTAATCATAGGAATTTTTTTTCAGAATACGCTCGCGAATGGATTTCGATTCCAGATAAAGCGGTTCCGCTTTGTCGTATGCACCCATTCGGCGATACAGATTTCCTAAGTTATTCAAAGTTTGCGCATAGTCTTGGGGCAGATTTTCTTGATTTTTTTCTTCGTAAATTTTGTTTTGGAGGTACAATTTTTCCGCAGCCACATAGTTTCCAAGGTCAGAATACACGTTCGCCAGATTGTTCAGGCTCTGTTTGTAGTCCGGATCATCCTCGGGCAGTATTTTTTCCCGGATCTCCATGGCATCCGCGTGGTATTTTTCCGCGTTCGCGTAATCGCCACAGGCATAATAGTAATTGCCGATATTGTTGAGCGCCATGGCATAATCCCGGGTTTCCCTTCCGATCAGTTGCGCGCGAATGGCGAGCGATTCCAGGTAGAGCGGTTCCGCTTGTTCGTATTTGCTCTGATTTTTATAAAGGATGGCCAAATTATTAACACAGCGGGCATAGGACAAGTTTACAGTCCCCAGGTGGGTACCTAACAGTCGTTTTGCCTCCA
>JAUMBL010000214.1:0-22432 GCA_032115775.1 Saprospiraceae bacterium
ATTTCGCAGGTGGTGATTCTGGGCTGGGACGGCATGGGCTGGGTCAGCCTCGGCCAGTCGCTCAGTATCGGCGATCTGCAGGAAGGGCTGGTGATTTGCGCTGCGGTGGTACCGGACAACTATAGGGTCTTTACGCTGGGCGCGGAGTCCGCCGCAGTCACTTGCCCAACGGATACGATGCTCCTCACCAACCTTGAAACGGACTACAACTGCTCGGTGTCGCTGCTGCTGAATCATCCCGATCTGGATAGCAATGATCCCATCACGCTCTCGATCGCGTTTGCCGCAGGCACGCCGACGCCGGTCGGCAGTCTGCCGACCGACGGAACGGTCACGGAAGGCGGGAGTACGAGTTATGATTTCGGCGTCGGCGCGACAATCGTCACGTACACCGCAGATGATCAAAGCGGTAATACCAGTACCTGTAATTTCACGGTCACGGTTAATGACAACGAAAAACCGACGATCGCCTGCCCGGCCGACCAAACGGTCTCGGCCGACGTCAACTGCGCCGGCACGGTCGGCGATCGCACCGGCGACGCTACCACGTCCGACAACTGCGCCTCCACGGTCACGGTCACCCAAAGCCCGGCTTCCACCACCGCCCTAAGCGGCCACAACGACGCGGAGACGGTGACGCTGACGGCGGATGACGGGAACGGCAACACAGAAACCTGCACGTTCACGGTGACCTTAACAGACAACACCAAACCGACCATCTCCTGCCCGGCCGACCAAACAATCTCCGCCGACGCCAACTGCGGCGGTACGGTCGGCGCGTATAGCGCAATTTCCAACTTGGACAACTGCGCCTCCACGGTCACGGTCACCCAAAGCCCGGCCTCCACCACCGCCCTAAGTGGCCACAACGACGTGGAGACGGTGACGCTGACGGCGGACGACGGGAACGGCAACACGGAAACCTGCACATTCACGGTGACCTTAATAGACGATACGAAGCCGAGCATTGTCTGCCCGGCCGACCAAACGGTCTCGGCCGATGCCGGCTGCGCGGGCACGGTCGGCGATCGTACCGGCGACGCCACGACTTCGGATAACTGCGCCTCGCCGGTCACGGTGACGCAAAGCCCGGTTTCCACCACCGCGCTGAACGGCCACAACGACGTAGAAACGGTGACGCTGACGGCGGATGACGGGAACGGAAATACGGAAACCTGCTCTTTTTCAGTTACGTTAATAGACAATACGAAGCCGACCATCGCCTGCCCAGCCGACCAAACAGTTTTTGCAGATGCAATCTGTGCGGGCATGGTCGGTTCGTATAGCGCAACAACAACCGCCGATAACTGCGCCTCTACCGTCACGGTGACGCAAAGCCCGGCTTCCACCACCGCCCTAAGCGGCCACAACGACGTGGAGACGGTGACGCTGACGGCGGATGACGGGAACGGCAACACGGAAACCTGCACGTTCACGGTTACCTTAATAGACGATACGAAGCCGACCATCGCCTGCCCTGCCGACCAAACAATCTCCGCCGACGCCAACTGCGGCGGTACGGTCGGCGCGTATAGCGCAACGTCAACTTCGGACAACTGCGCCACAACGGTCACGGTCACCCAAAGCCCGGCTTCCACCACCGCCCTGAGCGGCCACAACGACGTGGAGACGGTGACGCTGACGGCGGATGACGGGAACGGTAACACGGAAACCTGCACCTTCACGGTGACCTTAATAGATGATACGAAGCCGACCATCGCCTGCCCGGCCGACCAAACGGTCTCTGCGGATGCAAGCTGTGCGGGCATGGTCGGTTCGTATAGCGCGGCTTCCACTTCCGATAACTGCGCCACGACGGTCACGGTCTCACAAAGCCCGGCTTCCACCACCGCCCTAAGCGGCCACAACGACGTAGAAACGGTGACGCTGACGGCCGACGACGGCAACGGCAACACGGAAACCTGCACGTTCACGGTTACCTTAATAGACGATACGAAGCCGACCATCGCCTGCCCGGCCGACCAAACAATCTCCGCCGACGCCAACTGCGGCGGTACGGTCGGCGCGTATAGCGCAATTTCTACTTCGGATAACTGCGCCACAACGGTCACGGTCTCACAAAGCCCCGCCTCCACCACCGCCCTAAGCGGCCACAACGACGCGGAGACGGTGACGCTGACGGCGGATGACGGGAACGGCAACACGCAAACCTGCACGTTTACGGTGACGCTGAAAGACGCCGCCGCTCCGACGATTACCGGCGCCCTGACGACTGAGGAAGTGGAGGGCTGCGCACTCGCCGCCGCGCCCGCGGCCGCGACGACGGTTGCTGCACTGGAGGCCTTAACCGGCAACCTCGCCGTGTCGGATAACTGCACCTCGGACAACGCGCTGACGGTCTCGCACAGCGACGCCAACGCGGGTACCTGCCCAATCGTCCTTACCCGCACCTACACGATCACCGACGCAGCGGGCAATGCCGCCACGTTGACTCAAACTTTGAATATAGACGATACGACCCCGCCTGCAGTATCCGGAGATCTGGATCCCACCAGCCTGACCCTGTGCAACGTGTCAGACACTACCGCCCCGGCAACGACCGTAGCGGCGTTGGAAGCCCTCGACGCGGATAACGACCTGAATATCTCCGATGCCTGCACGGCAGACGGCAGCTTGAGCGTATCCTGCACCAGCAGCGTGACCGGGGCGAAGCCGACGTTTGCGCTCACACGCACCTATTTAATCACCGATGTATGCGGTAATACCACATTCTTGACCCACACCATACAGATCACCGTTACGTGCTTTTCGATCAGCGGTAAGTTGCTGCATGCGCAAAGCCTCCCCGCACAGGTGGGCGTCGAAGCGGCAAATATGCGCCTGACCGGCAGCCAGGCGGGCACATTCACCACGACCGCCAACGGCGAATACAGTTTTAACGTCAATACTGCCGGATTCAATCCGCACACGGCGATCGTCCGGCCGCACAAGACCAACAACAAAACGAATGGGGTGTCCGTCGCCGATGCGACGCGGATCCAGCAGCATATCACCGGTACGGAGCCGCTGACGAGCGTGTACGACCTCATCGCGGCGGATGTCAACCGGAGTAAGTCCGTGAGTTCCGTGGATGCCGTGCTGATTTCGCAGGCGCTGCGGGGCAGTTCGAGCGCGCTCGCGCAGTTCGATTCCTCCTGGCGCTTCGTGTCGAGCAGCCATGTATTCCCCGATCCGCCGTATTACCCGACGCCGCCGATTGCGAGCAGTTTCTGGAACTTCCCCTTGCACCGCTCGTACACGAGTCTGATCCGGGATACCAGCAACCAAGACTTTATCGGTATCAAACTCGGCGATGTGAGTTCGCCGGCCTCGACGCCGAATCGCCCGGGCGCGGAAAACACGCTGACGCTGATCGCCAACGACCGGGTGCTCCGGGCGGGCGAGGAAGTCGAGGTGGCTTTCCGGGTGGTAAACTTCGAGGATCTGAGCGCGCTGCAGTTTGCCCTGCGCTTCGATGCCGACCGGGTGGAATACCGCGGCTTCTCTTCGCCGGAGTCCTCGCCGTTGAAAGAAGGGCACTTTGGTTTTTACAGCGTGGAATCGGGCGAAATCCGGGCAGTCTGGAGCGTGCCGCAGGGCATGGACTTGCCGGACGGCGCGCGGGTGTTCAACCTGCGTTTCGCGGCGCTGGAGGATGGCGTGCAACTCAGCCGGATCCTGCAACTGGACGACGAGGCGCTGCCGCGCGAGGCCTACCACACGGACTTGTCGCCGCTGGCTGTGGAGCTGCAGTTTATCCAGCGCGCCCGCCCGACGGCCGCTTCGTCGCGCACGTCGGACGACGAGGGTGAACAACCGGCCGTCCTGCTGCTGCAGAACCAACCCAATCCGTTCCACGACCGCACGACGATCGGTTTCGTGTTGGGCGAGCCGATGCACGCCCGCTTGCGCGTGTTTGATCTCACCGGCCGACTGCTCTTCGAGCGCGCCGCCAACTATCCGGCCGGCTACCAGGCGGTGGATTTCCAGCTGGAGTCGAACGCCGATCGGGGGCTGCTGCTGTACGAGCTTACGACGCCTTTCGGCACGCAGACGCGGAAGATGATCGGGGCGGAATAAGGGGATGTTTGGGCGCAAAAATCGGTAACTACCTGGCCGATGGCGTCTGATTGGGCGCCATCGGCCAAATAGTTACAGATTTTTTTTAAAATCTATGATCGAATACACAGCACTTCGACGGATATTTGCAACCCAAAACAATACGCTAAACTAACATGGTGAATTGATTACCGGGTGATTTTAAACCTATATTCGCTATCATTTGATGCGGCTGGATACCGCGCCGGCTAATTATCTGTGGGCTATATTACGAATATGAAGAAAACTATCTGTCGCTTTCTACTCCCAACACTCTTTTGCTGCCTGCACACGCCTGCCTTCGCACAGGAAATTACGCTGCATTTTCCCTATTTCTCAGGTAAAAACTGGGATCTCATCTTTTTACGCGGCGATGGCCAGGATACGGTGCTGCGGGGCGTCATCCCGGAAGACGGGCGCGTGCTGCTGCGCCTGCCCGAAGACCGACCCCGCTATCAAGGAATGGCCCGCTGGATGCTCCGCGAGGGCGGCGGACTGGACATGGTAGTGAATGGCGAAAACTTCTCGGTGGAATGCCTGTCGGATCGCCCCAACGAAGAAAATATCGTGTACCGGGGCTCGGAAGAGAATGCATTCCTAAACCGCAATCACCGCGAACAGGAGCGCCTGCTCCTGCAATATGACGCCGTGCGGATGGTGCTGCAGGCCTATCCCAAAGACAGTCCGCTGCATAAGACCGCCAAAAAAGAAAAAAAACACCTGGAAAAGGCATGGGCCAATTTTCACGACCAACTGGCCGCTTCGCCTTTGTATGCCGCGCGCTTCCGCGAAATTGTGAACCTAACCCGCGGTATCAGCCGCGGACTGGAGCAGAGCGAATCGGAAAAGGCGATTGAAATGGACGATTTCATCACGCGCCGTATGCGCTGGGAAGCCCTGTACACCAGCAACCACTGGAGCGGAATTATTTACAGCTGGGTGCAAATGCACACGCAGGCGATAAAGGATGACGCCGCGTTTCACGCCGGCGCCCGACGTATCCTCAACCGCATCCCCGATCCGGAAATGTACACCGATTTTTGCGAGTTCATGGCGCGTTTTCTAGTGCGCGACGGGCGCGACAGTCTCCTGGTTGCCCTGGGGCCGGATGTGAAAAACAGCGGCCGGCTGCTGCGCACCAACGGCGTACTCGCGCAGTTTTGGGCCTTGCAAAAAGGCGATCCGGCGCCGGATTTGACGCTCGCCGGACAGGCAGCCCCGATCAGTATCCGTAATCTGGCGAAAAAAGCGGACGCCAAACGCGTGCTGCTCATGTTTTACCAGAGCGATTGCGGACACTGCGAAACCGCCTTGGAACAACTGGTCGGCGTCTATCCCGAACTTCAAAAGCGGGGCGTCCTGCCCGTTAGCATCGCCGGCGACAACGACCCGGAAATTTTCCGCAAAAAAGCGGAAACGATCTCTTGGCCCGACAAATACCGCGACGAAAAGGGCATGAACGGCCCCAATTTTAAACGTTACGGCGTGGCCGGTACGCCTACGCTCCTGCTCGTCGGCGCAGACGGCCAAGTGGAACTGCGTGCAGCCGGCGTAGAGGAGGTGCTGGCCTACCTGAAAATGTAGGGCGTGGTAAGGCCGGCGGTCTCTGCAGACAGGTGGGTGTCTGTTGCAGGCGAACCGGCAAAAAATAATTGTTCGCGTGCCGGGCGCAAACAAAATTCTCGGCACACGCCCGCATCATTTTTTATCGTGCTCCACTTTTTATTTTTGCTCCCGGGTAATTTTCCGCGGCGTCTGCCGTTCTAATACTTTACTTACCCGCTCTATTTCCCTATGCCCCGACTCCTTGTCGCGCTCGCGCTCGCGCTCCTCTGCGCCTCCGCCGCCGCTGCCCAATCACCCAATCGTGTGTCCATCAAAGGTTTGGTAGCAGATTCTACCGGCGAAAAAATCGCTTTCGCCACCGTGATGCTGCTTTCACCCGCTGATTCTACGCTGGTGAATTTTACCCGAACCGACGATGCAGGCGCTTTTTCTTTTAAAAATGTGCCCAATAATCCCTACCTACTAAAAATCAGTTTCACCGGATATCTGCCCCTGCAAATGCCCCTGCAGGAATCGCCGTCCGGCCTCGCAGACCTGGGCGTGGTGACGATCAAACCGATCAATACCGAACTCCTGGAGGTCGTGATTAAGGCGGCGAAGGCGACGCTAAGTATCCGGGGCGATACGATCGAATACGACGCCTCCTCGTTTAAAGTGCCCCCCGGCTCTACCGTGGAAGACCTCCTCCGCCGCCTGCCGGGTATCGAAGTGGACGCCGAGGGGAATATCAAAGCGCAAGGGCAGGATATCCGCCGGGTGTTTGTGGACGGCAAAACGTTTTTTGGCGACGATCCCAAAGCCGCCACCAAAAATCTCGGCGCCGAAACGATCTCGAAAGTACAGGTGTATAACGGAAAATCCGAACAGGCCCAACTCACCGGCGTGGAAGACGGCAAAAAGGAAAAAACCCTAAACCTCGAACTCAAAGAGGAATATAAAAAAGGCGCGTTCGGAAAAATAACCGCCGCAGGCGGCACGGAAGAACGCGGAGCGCTCCGCGGAAACTACAACCGATTCAATAAAACGGAACAACTGAGCTTTATCGGATACGGTAATAATATCAATGAAACCGGCGTCAATTGGGAAGATTACCGCGAGTTCCGAGGCCAAAACGCCTTTAATTACGATAACGGCGACTTCGGCTTCAATTCGGGCGGCGGCGGCCGGATGTTCTATTTTTCATCGGATGATTCGCCGGTGGATAATTTCGACGGCCGCGGATTCACGGAGAATTACGGCGGCGGCGCGAATTATAACTTCGACAATAAAAAAACGAAGGTCAATAGCAGCTATTTTTACAACGAAACCACTCGGACGCTCGATCAAACTGCCTTGCGCCAAACATTCCTGCGCGACAGCACTTTTTTTAACACGGATACCTCCGCAAACCGGGATTTTCGAAATGCGCACAGTATCGCTGCTCGCTTGGAGCACAACTTGGACTCGAGTAACCTGCTAATTGTCAAGGCAAACCTGCGTTTCAGCGGCAGCGGCGAAACGACCCGCCGCGCGCAGCGCTTCTTCGCCGCCAACGACCTGCCCACCAACAGCCTCGATCTTAACAACCAGACCAATCAGGACAGCCGCCGAATTAATGCAACCTCCATCTTCCGTCACAGGTTTAAAAAAGCCGGCCGCGCGCTCGCCCTTAGCGCAGGATACAACGACGGCCGTACCCAAAACGATGAAAATATCTTCTCGCTCAATCAGTTCTTCCAGGCCGGCACATTCTCCGAGCAAGTGCGCCAACTCAACGTCGGCGATAATCAAAGCCGCCAACTGAAATCAAACGCGCTTTTTACCGAACCGCTCTCTAAAGTCTGGTTCCTCGAAGGATTTTATAATTTCAGCCGAACAGACAATACCGTGGATCGCCAGGTGACCAACCCCGTCGCCAATGAACGCGTGGACGCGCTCAGCGTGTTTTTCGATAATGCCTTGCTGTACAATCGCGCCGGCTCGACGATCCGCTATTCTAAAAACGGCCTCAACCTGTCCGCCGGATTGGCCGCCCAGCAAATTCAACTCAAAAGCCAATACGCCATCGAACGCGGCGCGCCCCTGCTCGCCGAACCGATTAATCGCCGGTTTGATAATCTCGTGCCAAACCTTGCACTTGAATACGAATTCGGTAATAATATCTGGCTCAGTTCAGAATATGCATACCAGGTAACAGAACCCCAAATCAACGATCTCCAACCGGCGCCCAATGTCAACAATCCGGCTTTCCGGATCGAAGGAAATCCCAACCTGACGCCCGAACGTTCGCACAGCGTTTCCATGAACATCAGTCACTGGAATCCGGCTAGTTTTATGAATATTGGTTTTGGTACCAATTTCGATTTGTTCGACAGCCAAATTGTGTATAACCAAACCATCGAATTCGTGGATAGCCTTGGCGTCCGAACCACCACCCGTCCCTCGAACGTCCGCGGCGGTTATCGCGGCGGCGGCTGGCTCTGGGGGAATGTGCCCATCGTAAAAACCAAATTGTCGCTCAACCTGGGCGCCAATTTCAACCTCAGCCAAGCGCCCGCTTTTGTCAATAATATCGAAAACACTACCAATAATCAGGGATATAGCCTGTCCAGCGGGCTCACCCTTACACCCAACACCAACCTCATCCTGTCGGTTGCCGGCAACCTGCGCTTCAATACGATCGAATACTCTATCCAACGCGAACAAAATCAACAGATTCAAAACCACGGACTGGAGGCCTCTATTAAGTGGCAATTTATCAAAAAAACGTTCCTCGAAGGCAATTACGACTACAGCCTCTTCGTGAACGACCGTTTCAATTTCCGCCAAGAAGTGCCCATCCTGAATTTATCGGCCCGCCGGCTCCTCGGCTCCAAAAATCGACTCGAAATCCGCCTCGCTACCTTTGACCTGCTCAACCGCCGCGTCGCGATCCGCCAGTCCGGCTCGCAAAATTTTGTCTCCAATACCATCGCCTCCACCCTCGCCCGGTATTATATGCTCAGCTTGAGCTATAATCTCCGCGGCTACGAAACGAATATTAAAGATAATTCACACTGGTAAGGTTTCCCGCTGGAGGCTCCCGCAGAATACGCTGAATCCACAGAATACGCGGGATGAGTTCCCGCAGAATACGCAAAATCCGCAGAATACGCAATTTTTATGTTTCTTCTCCTGCTATCGCTCTTTCTCCCGCCTGAAGGCAAAATCCGCTACATCGTTACGCACGATTGGACCAAAAAAATGGCGGCGGTGGACTACCTCAGTCCGCAATCAAAAGAAAAATCCGCCTATCTGTGGGGCAACGACTCGGAATGGAAGGCCTACACCGAGTTGTACCTCACGCCCAACGCTTCTAAATACCAGGATTCGGAAGAGAAATTCAATGCCGATGAGGTGGGGTACAACTGGAAAAAGGACGTGTTTTTCGTCACGCGGGATTTTCAGTCCGGGCGCATGTTTGACGCCATCGAAATGCTCGGAAAGACCTGGCTCGTGGAAGATTCGCTCCAGTGCCCTGCCTGGAAAATCCTGAACGACATGAAAGAGGTTTCCGGCTATGTGTGCATGAATGCGCGCTGGCAGGATACCCTTAAAGGCCAGGACATCGTGGCCTGGTTTGCGCTGGATTTACCCTCCAGCGCCGGCCCCGACCGCTTCTGCGGCCTGCCCGGTCTCATCCTGGAGGTGAATATCAACAACGGCGCCCTAGTTATTTCAGCCGATAAAGTGGACCTGCGGCCGGTCGCGCCGGAAGAAATGGCACTTCCCAAGAAATTAAAAGGGAAAAAAATAAACGCCGCCGGTTTTCAACAACTGATCCGGGAACACGTGGAATCGCGCAAAAAAAATGAAGAGGTCTGGTTCTGGGGAATCCGGTATTAATACAATCCTGCGCTTTCCGCGCTTTCCGCGGGAATCTCCTCCCCGTATTCTGCGGGAACCCTACAAATCCAGCAAATGTCCCATCATTTCCCGCTTCGTCTGCAGGTACCCCCGATTTTCTGCATGCGCAGGAATCACAATCGGAATCCGGTTGCGCACGCGAATTGGCGAGCGGCGCAGCGCCTCGACCTTCAGCGGGTTGTTGGTCAAGAGGTCAATTTCCCGGATACCCAAATCCTGGAGGATAAAAACGGCGCATTCGTACTGGCGGGCGTCCACCTCAAACCCCAGGTGCGTATTCGCGTCGGCGGTATTCAGACCCGCATCCTGTAAGTTGTATGCTTTCAGTTTGTTGATCAGGCCGATACCGCGCCCCTCCTGTCTCAGGTAAATTACTACGCCTCCATGTTCCGCCGCCAGTCGCAGCGCGACGTCTAGCTGTTCCCCGCAATCACAGCGACGCGAGCCGAATACGTCTCCGGTCATGCATTCCGAATGGATGCGCACCGCCACCGGCTCGGCCGGATCGAAGCCTTCCGCTACCAGCGCCAGGTGCGGCATGGGGTCGGTGGGCGTGTTCGCGTAGGCAACCATCGTGAACGAACCGTACCGGGAGGGTAGGGGGGCTTCGGCTTGTCTGATCATAATTCATTCGCGCGTTTAAACGCCTTGCGCAAGTAATTTAAACAACCAATGGACGTCTTTGGTTGCGCAAATTCAGTACTCAGCCAAGAAATGCCCCGACTGGAAGCAAGGTTAATTTTTACTAATATTTTCAAAAATTACGTATGGACAAAACTTGTAATCATGTAAATATCTTATATTTGCGGTCTTTAAAAAGTAATTTTTTTTAGTGAAAATCGCCGTCGTGGGCGCTACCGGTTTGGTGGGCTCAAAAATGCTTCAAATACTGGCCGAACGCCGTTTCCCCTGCAAGGAGCTCTTGCTTGTAGCCTCAGCGCGTTCCGTTGGGAAGAAAGTGCAGCACGGCGGCCGGGAATATACGATCATCGGCCTGGAGGAGGCCGTAGCGCAAAAACCGGATATCGCCCTTTTCTCCGCCGGCGGCAGCGTTTCCAAAGAATGGGCGCCGAAATTTGCCGAACAAGGGGTCACCGTCATTGACAACTCCAGCGCCTGGCGGATGGATGCGGATAAAAAACTGGTCGTACCGGAAGTAAACGCCCACGTACTGACCGCCGCAGATAAAATTATAGCCAATCCCAACTGCTCCACCATTCAAATGGTCGTCGCGCTTAAACCGCTGCACGACCAATACCGCATCCGCCGAATCGTGGTCAGCACCTACCAGTCAGTCACCGGAACCGGTGTAAAAGCGGTAGATCAACTGATGAACGAACGCCAGGGAATTGACGGCCCGATGGCCTATCCCTATCCGATAGACCTCAACCTGCTGCCGCATATTGACGTGTTCCTCGACAACGGCTACACGCGGGAGGAAATGAAAATGGTGCACGAAACTAATAAAATCATGGGCGACGACGCCATCCGCGTCACCGCCACCACCGTGCGCGTGCCGGTCATCGGCGGCCACTCCGAATCCGTGAATGTGGAGTTCGAACAGGATTTTGAGCTCGCCCAAGTCCGCAGCCTGCTCGAAAAAGCCCCGGGCGTGATCGTACTGGACGATCCCGCCGCGCTCCAATACCCCACGCCCCTGATCGCACACGACAAAGACGCGGTCTTCGTCGGACGCCTGCGCCGAGACGAAAGCCAACCCCATACCCTGAATATGTGGATCGTGGCCGATAACCTGCGAAAGGGCGCAGCCACCAACGCCGTCCAAATTGCAGAATATTTGTTGGAAAAAAAATTAATTGCCTCAGATTAAACCATATCCGCTAAATCCGGTCAATCAACTGGATTTTAATTAAGACTAAAATTTTACGCGCTGACTCATCAGCACATTCGTTTACACTGTTACATTTCAACCGTCATGAAGAACAAGATTGTCGTTTGGGGAACCAACGAAGCAGAAGAAAAAGTACTGATCGCACTCGAACTGCAGCCGGACACAAACAAGGTCATGCTTTACACTTTCCCGGAAGCCCTCGCTCCGGAAGAATTCGTCAATGAAATGATGAATACCTGGCGCGCCGATAAAGGAACGGTAGAGTTCCCGGAAGGTCACGGCGCCCTGGAACGCCCGCTGAGCGTCGCTGACAGCCTGCTGCCCGATAACCTGAAGGTAGAACGCGGCGATGTCATCAATCGTGCACAAACGGAATGGCACTTTGTCGTGCTCTCTACTAAATTGCATAAAGCATACCAAGAGGAACTCGCAGAACTCAAAGAACGCGTGAGCCGCCTCGGCAGCTATGATAATAACCTCTGGGACGAACTCAAAGGCTTCTGGGATAAAGTGCAGGAACAGTCCCGCGACCGTAATCTCTTCCGCGACCACGCCGATAACCTGCGCGACGAAACGAACGCGCTGTTCGAGGATTTGAAAAAACTGCGCAGCAAACTCCAAAGCGAATTCATGGAGGTCTCGCAACAGGTCTTCGATGAACTGAATGAAAAAATGGATCTGATTGATAAAAAAATCCAGGCGGGCGGCGGAAAACTCGGCGCCATCTTCGACGAACTGAAAAATATTCAACGCGATTACCGCGACGCTAAACTGAGCAACGAACACCGCAATAAGGTCTGGAATCGGATTGATGCCGCTTTTAAAGCCGCAAAGGAACGCCGCTTCGGCCCTGCCGCAAACGAAGGCTCGGTGGCAGAACGCCACGAACGCCGCCTCCAAGGCCTGAATGAAGCTATTAAACGTATGGAAGGAAACGTCAAACGCGATGAAGACGAACTCAACTTCCAACGCAAAAAAATCGCCGCCACGGAAGGCCAACTGGAAGCGCAAATCCGGGAAGCAAAAATTAAAATGGTGGAGGAGCGCCTGAACTCAAAACGGGAAAAACTGAACGAAATGTACCAAACCCGCCAACAGGTGGAACGACAAATCATTCAGACGAAAGATAAGGAAGAACGCCGCCAAAAAATGGAGGAGGCGAAAAAGGTCGCAAAAGACGCAATCGCAGCAGAAGTAAAAACCTCGGTGCTCGAGACGCCTAAAGTAGAAACTGCCGACGCGCCGCCCCCGCCGCCTGCCGAAGAACCGGCGGAAAAAGGCGAAGGCCTGCTGGAATCGCTCGGCAATGTGATTGAAGAAACGCTGGAAGATGTGAGCGATACCGTCCAAGCCGTCGCTTCCGTACTCGGCGAAAAAGCAGAACTCGCCGCCCGCGCCGCGATGGCAAAAGCCGGCGATATGCTGGATGATCTGCGCGATCAGGAAGAAAAAACGGACGAGCCGGCCGCCGAAACCGCTGTGGAAGAGGCGCCCGCCTCGGAACCGGCAGAACCGACGGCAGAATTGGCCGCCGAACCCGCTGTGGAAGAGGCGCCCGCCTCGGAACCGGTAGAACCGACGGCAGAAGTGGCCGCCGAAACTGCCGTGGAAGAGGCGCCCGCTTCGGAACCGGCAGAACCGACGGCAGAAGTGGCCGCCGAAACTGCCGTGGAAGAGGCGCCCGCTTCGGAACCGGCAGAACCGACGGCAGAAGTGGCCGCCGAAACCGCTGAGCCCACCGCAACGGAAGGCGCCGGCGACGAACCGGAAAAATAAACACGCGCGCAACAGATATCAATCGCCCACAGGTAGCCCCGGTTGCCTGTGGGTTTTTGCTTTCCAAATACGTCCTGTCTCATGGCTATTATGCGCACCGCCGACGGCTCCAATACGCTGTTTTCCGAACAGTACGGCGTCCCGTACCACTCGCGTCACGGCGCCGTGACCGAATCCGCCCATGTGTTTATCAACGCCGGATTGCGCTACAAGGCGGCAGTACAACCCGCGATCGCTATCCTCGAAACCGGCCTCGGCTCGGGATTAAACGCTTTTATGACGCTCCTGGAGGCAGAACGCCGCAACCTGACCGTGCGCTACACCGCCCTCGAATTGTTCCCCCTGCTCGCTGCCGCGGCTGCTGAACTTGATTATGCCGCGACGTTGCAGGCCGCCGAGAGGCAATCCGATTTTCTGGCGCTGCATACAACTGAATGGGATCAACCGCTGCAACTCGGCGATCATTTTTGCTTCGAAAAAAAACAGGCGCCCATCGAGTCGTTCTGCCAACCCAATTCCTTCGATCTGATCTACTACGACGCATTCGCGCCCCAAGCCCAACCGGAACTCTGGTCGGCCGAAATCATGTCCCGTATGTTTGTTTCGCTGAAAATGGAAGGCACCCTTGTTACCTATTGCGCCCAAGGCGAATTTAAGAGAAACCTTAAAAAGGCTGGCTTTCTCGTCGAGGCGCTCAAAGGTCCGCCCGGTAAACGCGAAATGACGCGCGCAATCAAATTGGATTGAAAGCCCTGATTTGGCGAGATTACCGGTCGAAACCGATGGAAAAAACGCTACGCGTCTAATATAGTAAAGCCCCTGACATTCTTGAAGTGTCAGAGGCTTTAGAATTGTTTTTCAGTGCGGGAAGCGAGACTCGAACTCGCACGACCTTGCAGCCATTGGTGTTTGAGACCAACGCGTCTACCATTCCGCCATTCCCGCATTTGTCTTAAAGGGCTGCAAATTTAGACAGATTTTCTCTTATGCGCAACAGGTAGCGTTTTTTATAAAAATATTCTTTCACCAAAAGCAGGTCGGCTTCCGGGTCATCCGAAACAGGGTAGCGGTTCAGGATGGGCAGAATGGCCGCATATAATTGTTTTTCTGTGTTTTGGAGTTCGAGGACGGCTTGTTCGTATCGCGCCGGGTCGAACTCAAATTCCAGTTCCATCAGCGATTCGTTCAGTTCCATCATCTCGAGGAGGAAGGCCTGCGGCAATTGGGCGGACTGTTCCGCCTCGCCGAGCAGGCCGTGGAGTTCGAGGATGTAGCGCATCCGGCGGTCGGGGTCGGACAGGGTTTTGTAGGCCTCATTGTTCAGGGTGGACAAGGCCTGCATCTCCTCTTGGTGTTCCACCGTGGACAGGGTGTGGAAATCCGGGTGATACTGCCTGCTTTTGCGGTAGTATTGCTGCCGGAGCGCGGCGTCGTCCACGTGGAAACTGACCGGCAGGTCGTAAAACTCAAAGTAGTTCATGCGCTAAAAAAACTGCTGCAGGAAATGCCGCCAAATATCCAATCCAAAAGCATAGACCATCAGGCCGAGCAACAAAAAGAAGCCGAAAGAGACCGCTTTTTCCATGACCTTGTCGCTGACTTTCCGGCCGGTGACGACCTCCCAGATCAGGAAAAGGACATAACCGCCGTCGAGTGCGGGGATGGGCAGTAGATTCATGAACGCCAGCAGGATGCTCAGGGAGGCGGTAAGCGACCAGAAGCGCTCCCAATCCCACGTGGTGCCGTACATTTTCCCGATGCTGATGATGCTTCCGAGGTTGTCCTGGACGGAGATTTTGCCGCGGAACATTTGTCCGAACGCCTTGAGTTGGTTGTTCAGGAAATCCACGCCCATCTGGACGCCGCCGGGCAGCGCCGCCGCCAGGCTGTATTTTTCGCGCTGCACCTCAAAAAAGCCGTCAATTTTCTTTTCCACGCCCACCAAGCCTTCCGGCGTCAGGGTTAGTTTTTTGACAATTGTGTCTTGGCCGCGCAAGATATCCAAGCTGACTTCCTTGCCTTTATTTTGGATGGCAACGGCGGCAAACTGGTCGTAAAACGGCGCCGCTTGCCCATTGATGCCAATCACCCGGTCACCCGGCTGTAAGCCGGCTTTTTCCGCTGGTTTGCCCGGCGCCAATTTCGTAACGATAAAAGGAATCCGGGGCGCCATGAGCAGCGCCTTGGGCGTTTTTTGGCTCGTGAGATCTTGTGCCGCCGATTCCGGCAGCGTGATCGTCTGTTTTTGACCGTCGCGCAGTACCGTCAGCGTGCGGACGTCGTTGAGCACCAGCGCCTCTACGAATTGCGCGGGATCCAGCCGGTTGAAAGGTTGATCGCCCAATTGGAGGATCAGGTCGCCGCTGCGCAATCCCTGCTTGATCAGCACCGAATCGAACGCGATGCCGTGTTGGAGTTGGGAGGTGGGTACGTACGCTCTGCCGAAATGCCAGAGGATCATCGCAAAGATGGCAAATCCGAGCAGGAAGTTTACCGTCACGCCGCCGACCATGATGATCAGGCGCTGCCAGGCCGGCTTGGAACGGAATTCCCAGGGCTGCGGTTCCTGTTTGAGCGCCTCGGTGTCCATGCTCTCGTCCACCATACCGGAAATTTTGACGTAGCCGCCAAGCGGCAGCCAGCCAATCCCGTATTCCGTTTCGCCTTTTTTAATTTTGAAGAGCGAATTAAAGGGCGCAAAGTCGAAGAAAAGATAAAATTTTTCTACCCGGGTTTTAAACCACTTGGCAGGGAAGAAGTGACCCATCTCGTGCAAGACGATGAGCAGTGACAGGCTGAGTAAAAACTGGCTGATATTGACTATTGTATCCATGCTGCTAATTTAACCGCTAAACGCCCATTTCTTTGTATCGCTGGGTATTTGCGGGGTCTATTTTTACCATAATTTGAAAAATACGATCTTTTTGCGGCTTTGAGCCGACTTTCCACATTTCTACGATTTCATCGCGCTTGGAATTGGCGAACATCTGCACGATCATGGAATTTATATAGGCGGTGCTCACCTTATCCACTTCTTCAAGGCATTGTAAGATGGCAGATTTTCCCTTCTCCATATCCGTCGAAAACAGGTCAAGCCCTTTCCGGTGGTAATTGTACATCGCTGCGCGGAAGGGTTTGATCCGCGGATTGAGCAGGTTTTCCACAATCCAGTAGCGATTGCGGTTTTTGCCGCCGTCGGCTGGCCGCCAGCCGGAGGATTTGTTATTCGAATTTTGGATATTGGTCACAATCTGCTGGGCTGTAAGAAAATGCTGGTCGCCCCCGAAAGGACTGAACGAATCGTAGTCCATCCCCAAAATAATATAGGCGTAAAACGCAAATACCGCCGCCAGATTCTGGTTGTCGGCCACGTCCGGCAGGAATTCGATCGGCTGGTTCAGGTCGTAGGAAAATATAAATTCTTTATCGAGGTGCGAAAGCATCGGGGTGTCGTACCCGCTGCCGTACACCGGGCGGACGGATTGCACGGCGAGTTCTGCGTCGAACGTGGTGTTGTCGATCTCTGTTTTGATGGTCAGGATAAAATTACAGCGGATGCGCTCATCCGGCTCGAAATTATCTTTGGTCCATTTGGTATTATTTAAAAAATCGCGGAGCGAGACCTCCAGGTTGTCGAATACCTTTCGATCCACGTTTTGCAATTGCGGGGTGGAGACGCGGACGGTGCAGTTGAGTTCGCCCTGGGCGCCGATGTCGGCGCTGAGCAGTCCGAGAAGCAGCAGGAAAAACAGGCGTTGAATCATAGTCATTGTTTTGAAGTATAAGACGCCGTATTAGCGTGCGCGGTTGGCCAAAAGTACGATTTCCTCCACAATATCTTCGGCGACGCGGGTTTTGGATTTCAGTTCAAAATGCGCCGACGTGCCGTCGGCGCGAAAAATCCGGATTTTGTTGGTGTCGTGCCCGAAACCTGCGCCGGGGTCTCGCAGGGAGTTGAGCGCGATAAAATCGAAATTCTTCTTTTGCATTTTTTGCAGTGCGTGCGCCGCTTCGTCTTCCGTCTCCAGTGCGAATCCGACGAGAATCTGCCCTGCTTTTTTTTCTTTTCCAAGCGCGGCGGCAATATCGCGGGTTTTTTCCAGCGCCAATTGCAGTTCGCTTTCGTTCTTTTTAATTTTTGATTCGGAGTACTGCGCCGGCCGGTAATCTGCGACGGCGGCGGCGAGTACGGCAATATCGGTTCCCGGGAAGCGGGCGGCGCAGGCCTCGTACATCTCGAGGGCGCTGACCACCTCCGTCACCCGGATGGCAGGGTTGCTTGGCCGGAGGTGCGTGGGGCCGAGCACCAGTTCCACCTCCGCGCCGCGGCGGGCGAGGGATTCCGCGATTGCGATGCCCATTTTTCCGCTGGAAAAATTGCCGATAAACCGCACCGGATCCAAGGCTTCATACGTCGGGCCGGCCGTCACCAGCGCTTTTTTTCCGCCGAGCGCTGCGCCGGCGTGGAAATATTCGTCCAAAAACGCCAGGATTTCTTCCGGTTCCGCCATCCGGCCGTCGCCCACCAGGCCGCTGGCCAGTTCGCCATACCCAACCGGAATCACCTGTACACCCCGGCTTTCGAGCAGGCGCACATTGTGCTGCGTGGCCGGGTGGCGCCACATATCCACGTCCATAGCCGGTGCTACAAACACCGGGCAGCGGGCCGACAGGTAAACGGCGCTCAAGATATTGTCGCAGATGCCCTGCGCCATTTTTGCCAGCGTATTGGCGCTCGCAGGCGCGACGACCAGGGCGTCTGCCCAGAGTCCGAGTTCGACATGGTTATTCCAACCCTCTCCAGAGTGCACGCCGGTGAAAACCGGTCGTTTAGACAGGGTAGAAAGTGTCAGCGGCGCGATAAAACCCGTCGCCGCCTCGGTCATCAACACCTGCACCGCCGCACCGCGCTTTACCAGCAGGCGCGTCAATGCGGCAGACTTATAAGCTGCGATAGATCCGCTGATACCCAAAATAATGCGGGCGAAGCCGGCCATGGGAAAAAATTAGTCGCGAACGCGTTCATCCAGCATACGCCACTGCAACTCATCGTGCAGAAACTCATTGGCGGCGATGATCGGCGTATTGGGCAGGCGCTCGTAAAACTTGGAAATTTCAATTTGCTCCTTATTTTCCTGCACCTCTTCAATGGTATCCGAACTAACGGCGAATTCTTCTAGTTTGCGCTGGATTTCCCATTTCAGATCAGCGGAAATCTGGCGCGCGCGCTTAGAGATGATCGCGATGCTTTCATAGACATTGCCGGTTTTGTCAACCAGCTCTCCAATATCACGGGGTTGAACGTTGGGGTCAAGCCCTTGTGCTTTGCTCTTAATATCGCTCATATTAATCGGTTAAAATTCCAGATGCGGAATGCTATTTACACTTTTGATTTGCGCAGTATTTTAGTGGTTTCTTTGATCGCTTCTTCGGAACTTCTGCGAAGTTGCCGAATTTCACGGGCATAATCACTCTTCGGATATTTTTCCAAAAACTCTTCGCAACGAGTAACGGTCTCTTGGTATCGCGCCACCTTTTTTTCTACCACGCTATTCTCACTCAGCAAAAAATCAGCCTTGGCGATCAGGTAGCGGACTTTTTCCGCTTCGGGGCTTTCCGGGTAATCCCGAAGCAGGTTGTCGAAAGAGATCACCGCCGATTGATACTGCTTGAGGTCGAAATACAATTCGCCCTCCGAGTACGCCTTCTCCTCGAGCTTGCGCCGCAGCAGGTCAATCAATTTATTGCACTCTTCCACCCGCGTGCTGTTGGGAAACAAATTCACAAACAATTGAAATTCATCTATGGCCGAAAGCGTGGACGCCTGATCCAGTCGAAACGTGGGCGATTGCAAAAAGTTGGAATAGGCCGTCAAAAAAGCCGCTTCTTCGCGAAAATCCGAATTGACGAACGTATTTGAGAAGTTTTTAAAATAATACGACGCCATCACGTACTGCTTCATGTGGTAGTGCGTGTAAGCATAGTAAAAATAGGCTTTTTCCGCGCGCACATCGCCGCGCAGGTTGTTGAGCACCAGGTCAAACAGCGTTTGCGCACGTTGGTACTCGCCTTTTTCGTAGTATGCGAAAGCCGAGGTGAGGATCAATTCCGGGTTGCCGCTCACGCGCACTTTCTCGAACTGTCCCTTGCAGGAAGCCAGCAACAAAATCCCGGAAAAAAACATCCAGACGATGGTTTTTTTCATAGCGGGCAAAGATACGCGGATTGTTGAAAATAGCATCAAAAAGTTTGCGCAGATTGCGGATTTTGATTGGAAAACGATAGCGACACGTTTTTAGCGTGATCGTAAAGAACTTTTTACGCCTTTTTAGGTTAATTTCAACTTGCGGCGCGAAGGCGCTAATTCAAGTTTTAAAAACATCAGCGCAAGGGCAAAATTCCGATAATTATTCCGATTTTTGCCACGCAAAATAAAATCAAACCATGCAGGAAAAACGCACCGAAACTATGGAGCATTCTCTGGAAGCACAATTCCAGGCGAAAATTGACGCGGATATTCGCATCGAACCCAAAGATTGGATGCCGGACGCGTACCGCAAAACGCTGATTCGCCAAATCGGACAGCACGCGCACAGCGAAATCGTAGGCATGCTGCCGGAAAGCAATTGGGTCACCCGCGCCCCGTCGCTGAAACGCAAACAAATTCTCCTGGCTAAAATCCAGGACGAAGCGGGGCACGGCCTCTACCTATACTCTGCCGCCGAAACGCTGGGCGCCGATCGGGACGAGATGTTCGAGGAACTGCACAGCGGCAAAGCGAAGTACTCCTCTATCTTTAACTATCCCACGCTCAACTGGGCCGATATCGGCGCGATCGGCTGGCTGGTGGACGGCGCAGCAATCATGAACCAAGTGCCGCTCTGCCGCAGCTCCTACGGCCCCTACGCGCGCGCCATGGTGCGGATCTGCAAGGAGGAAAGCTTCCACCAACGCCAGGGATTCGATCTGCTGGTAGCGCTCGCCAATGGCGCTCCGGAACAGCGCGCCATGGTTCAGGACGCCGTCAACCGCTGGTACTGGCCTGCCGTAATGATGTTCGGCCCCCCGGATGCGGAATCCACGCACTCCGAACAAAGCATGCAGTGGCGCATCAAACGCTTCACGAACGACGAACTCCGCCAACGATTCGTGGATATGATCGCAGAACAACTTCGCGTGCTCGGACTGGAACACCCGGACAAAGACCTCCAGTGGAATGAAGCGCGCGGCCACTACGATTTCGGCGCCATCAATTGGGACGAGTTCTGGCAGGTCGTGAAAGGCCACGGCCCCTGCAATAAACAACGCCTCGACGCCCGCCGGAAAGCCTGGGAAGAAGGCGCGTGGGTGCGGGAAGCGGCGGCAGCGTACGCAGAGAAAAAAGCGCAACGCGCCGCAACGGAAAGCGCCGCAGCATAAATAATGAGGGTGTATCATAAGTCCGTAAAAGCCCCGTTAAGAAAAATAATATTTTGTTTGGTTGCCTGTTTTTTTGATTTTTTCTAAAAAAATCAAAAAAACAGGCAACCAAACATTGTTTTATTTCGCCGTCGGAGGCGGCGAAATACTTGTGACACACCCTCCCCTCGCCTGCCCATGAGCACCACCCGCGCCCTCCAACTCTTCCAGCTCCTGCGGCAAGGCGCCGTGCTCCTCACCAGCATACTGCTGGCAAAAAGTGGACTGTCCACCGCAGCAATCGGCGCGTACGAAATGCTGCTGTACCTCGGTACGGTCGCTACGTTCTTTTGGGTGAACGGCCTGCTCCAGGCGATGCCGCCGGTGTACGGCAAATTGCCGGAGGCCGACCGACCGGCGTTTTTTTTCAATAATTTTCTGGTCTTTAGCGCCCTGGCGATCTTCGTCTTTTTGGCGCTTTGCTTCGGACGGGTCTGGGCCCTCCCGGTGCTCACCGGATTTCCGGATCTGCCGAACTACGAACTTTTTTGCTGGTACCTGCTGCTGTCGCTCCCGGCTTTTCCGGTGGAGTATATCTATCTGCTGCGGAAAAAGACCTGGCAGATCGTCGGCTGGGGCGTATTTTCATTCGGCGCGCAACTGCTGGTCGTCGCCCTTCCGCTCTGGCTGGGGTACGGTATTCGGGCAAGTTTTTGGGGCTTGGTTCTGCTCGGCGGCGCGCGCTGGTTGTGGACGGCCGGGCTAATCCTCCGGGTGGGGCGTGCAGTCTGGCGCCCCGACCTGATCCGCCAATACCTGGCCTTTGCCGGCCCGCTGATGCTGAACGTCGTCGTTGGCAATTTGATTTTGCTGTTCGACAGTTGGCTGGTAGGGTGGTGGTACCGCGACGAGGCGGTGTTTGCGGTGTTTCGCTACGGCGCCCGGGAATTCCCCCTCGTGCAGGCGCTTGCAGGCGCGCTCGGGGTGGCGATTATTCCGCGTTTGATGGAGGATTTTCACGCCGGGCTGGCCGATTTGCGGGCGATGAGCAGGAAATTGTTTCACCTGCTTTTTCCTGCGGCTATCCTGCTCATTTTTGCCGCCACGCCGCTTTTTCCGGTTG
Source organism: Saprospiraceae bacterium (assembly GCA_032115775.1). GTDB lineage: Bacteria > Bacteroidota > Bacteroidia > Chitinophagales > Saprospiraceae > M3007. Next base: position 21,699 of record JAUMBL010000214.1, read on the forward strand.
TTTTCAATCCGGATTTTGCGGCTGCGGCGCCTTTATTTAATATCTATTTGCTGATGACGGCCAGCAGGCTGCTCTTGCCCAATTCCATCGTGCTTGCCAAAGGCAAACCCGGCGTAATTGTATGGGTAGGCTTGGCGGAATTAGCAGTAAAGGTCGTCCTGGGCGTACTGGGTATCTACTACGGGGGGCTGGCCGGATTAGCCTGGTCGGCGGTGTCGGCCTTCTGGATAGAAAAAATACTCCTTATTATATACTTGAACAAACGGCACGGCCTGGCGCTCAACGACTGGCTGGATACCCGCCTGTTCGGCGCATATTGCCTGCTGTTGCTCGCCGCGTACGGCCTGAGTTGGTATTGGTAGCGGCCGCCTGGCAAGTATCTGACGGCAATCAGCCTAAAAATAAAATTCTGTTTTTATTATATTTTTGCGTAAATACGCCAATTATTTTTTTAAAATATTAGAAAGGGTACACATTTTTCCGGAGAGAAACCGGATGTAGTTCTTTGAAATTTCGGAAAAAGAAAAATGGAGGGGAAAGTTTGTGTTTTCGACGCATAAATCCCCCGTCCATGCGCAAAAGCGCCCATGAAAATATTCTAAAATTTTCAGGCATCCGAGCCTCGGCTACTCATGATTGTACATAATTACATAAATCACATCTATCATCCTGTAACCCCCTGATTCATCAGGGGGAATCCAGACCTACCCTCCCAGCACATCTATCATCCTGAC